>JBGOUJ010000337.1:0-8519 GCA_041477005.1 Terriglobia bacterium
CGCCCGTAGACGGTGGAATCCGGGATTTGCTGGGAGCGGGGCTCGTTCCGGATTTTGGCGAGCAGCGGATCGCGGCGAAACCACTCGACGCGCTCGTGGCCGGTGCGCACGGCTCGCTCGAGCCAGTCGAGCGCGTCTGGCTTGTCACCCAGCGCGGCGTAAACCTCCGCGGCGGCCGCTGCAACCATCGGAGCCAGGCTGGCGTACTTCAAAGCGTCGGCGTCCATTTCCTTCAGGGCTTCCTGCCGCTTTCCATCCTGAGCCAACTGCGCCGCACGGGCCATCCGAACGCCGTAGCTTCTCCGGATCGTGCTTGGCAAGCTGCCGGGGCAGGCGAAGCCCTCGGCTACAGCTCCGATTCGGCTTCTGCTTCCTCGGCTGCCGCCGGCCCTGCCGCCTGGCCTTCCTCGATGACTTGCCTGGCGCGCTCGGCGTCGGAGGCGACCACCCGCACCTCCACCTTGCCCACCGGAAGCTCGGGGACGTTCTCCCGCACCACCATAGACTCGATGCCGCTCGCTTCGAGCAGCGCGTGGATCGACTGCGCCTCCATTTCGGCGGAGATCCCCGCCGCCGCAAAAACGTTCATCAGGGTTTCGTCTTTATCTCCCCGCCGCTCTTTCATGCCAAACCCCCTTCGGCCCGACTTGGAGCCGCCTTCCATAAACGATTATAATTCTCTTGGACCTTATGCCATCAGCCACGCCCGAGGAAATTGCCGAAGAAGCGCGCAAAGTGCGGCGCTTGCAACTGATGATGGACCTGGTGATGTCGGTCATCAGCCAGAACGACGCCATGACGGTGGAAGAGGCAAGCGAGCTGGTCGCCTCGGCCCGCCGGGCGGCGCTGACCATGTTTCCGGGCAAGGAGCTGGCCTACGATCTGATCTACCGGCCGCGGTTTCAGAGGCTGATGGCGGAGAAGTACCGCATTCAATAGTTCAGAAAAACCGAGGAACCACAGATGAACACAGATGAACACGGATCTGGCTCCGAATGTGTTTATCTGTGTTCATCTGTGGTTCCATAGTTCTCTTAGCCCGCAGTGGCGCTACGGGCTCGGGTGGAGCGGCGCTCGGTCCGGACCGGCATTCTCAAGAACCGGGGCAGAAAATGAAAGGGATAGCGGGGCCCGGCGACGTCCAGGGCGTAGGGCTGGACGCGCTGCCGGTAAGCATCGGCATCCCGGCGGTCGATCAGGTGTGCCAACTCGAGAACGGCGGGGCCGGCCGGCCTCGGCCCGGACTCGGCCCAGATATCGAGCGGGCGGCCGATCTCGGCAATCTCGGCGGCCCGGCTCTGGGCGTCTTCTCCGGCCGCCAGGGGAACCCGCAAACCCATTTCGGCCTTGCCATCCAGCCGGTCGAGCGCCGCCAAAAGCTCGGGGCCGCGGTCGGCCAGCAAATGAACAACGGCTGATTCGGTGCGGAAACTCGTCCCGAAGCGCAGGGGCAGCACAGCGACGCGTTTCGACGCGGTGGCCAGAACGCCGGCGTGCTCCAGCAGCAGCTCGGGGGTCGACCGCGTCCCGGCCGGCAGCCATCGCCCGGCCGCCGCCAATTCCTGGTACCGCACAAAGAGGATGGGGGCGTCTTGCAAGGTCCTGTATGAGAGGCTTTCGATCTCCGGCTTGGAACGGGCAATAAAGTAGCAATAGAGCATCGGCAGCGCCATCCCTTAGCGGGGAATCAGCCATCTTAGTCATCCTTGGGCGCCGTTTGCAACTACGCCGATCTGTCCGATCCGTCCGACCTGTGCCGATCTGTCCGTGGGCGCACACTCAGATTCCGGTTATGCAGGCTTTGCCACCGCTTGACACCACTGGGCGGCAGGCTTAGAGTATGTCCAGGACGAGCGCTTACCCGGCGGGGGTCGCCGCGACATCGTTGAAAGGAGGCGCCCAGCGATGTTCGAAGTTGTCGAAAAACACAAACATACCCGAGAAGAAAAAAGGGTCATCGTACTGGAATTTCTAGCCGCGATGGCTGTCTGCGGGATCGTCGGCGTGGTCCTGTGGATGGTCTTCAAGTCGGGCGGATAGACTTCACCGGTTTGGGAAACTCCGAAAGGACAAAGGCGAGCGCTTGCTCGTGGCTCGCGATGCGATTGTCCAATTGTGCTTCCTCGACGGCTTGCAGGATCTCGTGAAACAGCGGGCCGGGCGGATAGCCGGCGGCGATCAGATCGTGGCCGGTGAGCAGCCGCGCCGGCCGGATCGCTTCCGCGGGCAGCGTTTTCCACGCTTGCACAACGAAATGGTAGTTGTCCAGATTGCGGTGGCTGGAGAGGCAATCCAGCCGGTGCAACTCCAGGTGTTCCTCGAATGCCTCCAGGCGCAGGAAGCGCTTTAGCGTGCTCTCGCGCATGTGGGGCGCGTCCTTGAAGCGCAGGTGGTTCGCGACCAGCGCGACAATCTGATCGATCTGGCGGCGCGAGAACCGCAGACGGGAGCAGATCTGCCCGGCCATGGTGGCGCCCAGCTCCACGTGGCCGTCGAAGCGGATCCGCTCCGCCACTCGAAAAGTGGGCGGCTTGCCGACGTCGTGGAGCAGCACGCCCACGGCGAGCGTGGGCGAGGGGCGCTGCATCATTTCCAGCATCAGCAGGGTGTGGATCCAGACGTCGCCCTCGGGGTGGAACTCGGGCGGTTGGGCCACGCCTTTCATGGCGCTGATCTCGGGCAGGAGCCGCACCAGCAGGCCGGTCGAGTCAAGCAGCTCGAAGCCGCGGCGGGCGCCGCCTTCGGTGAGGATGCGGACCATTTCGTCGCGGGCGCGTTCCACGGCCACCTGATCGATCGCGGCGCCGTGCTCGACGATGGCGGCCCGGGTGGCGGGCTCGATCTCGAATCCGAGCCGCGCGGCGAAGCGGACGGCTCGCAACAGGCGCAGGTGGTCTTCGGCGAAGCGCTCGGCTGGATTGCCGATGGCCCGGACCAGCTTCGCTTCGAGGTCGGCGCGGCCGCCCACAAAATCGAGCACCTCGCTCGAAAGCGGGTCGAGCAGAAGACCGTTGATGGTGAAATCGCGGCGCTGGACGTCCTGTTCGGCGCTCGCGGTGAAAGTCACGGCGCTGGGGCGGCGGCCGTCGAGATAGGAGTGATCGGAGCGGAAGGTGGCGATCTCGACCTGGACGCCCTCCCGCCGTACCAGCATTACGCCGAATTGAGCGCCGATGGCCAGGGCGTCCGGGAAGAGCTCCTGCACCCGGGTGGGGCGGGCGTCGGTGACCACGTCGTAGTCCTTTGGCTCGGAGCCAAGCAGCATGTCGCGCACGCAGCCCCCGGCGAACCAGGCGGCGTGGCCGCTCTGCCGCAGCTTTTCCAGGATGGCCAGGGCCAGCTCACGGGCGGTCATTTCGGCCTCGGCTTTTTCGACGGCAGTCCTGCCGGGTTTTCGTGGACCCGCTCCCGCCAGGAGTGCTCCAGGCCGCCGGCGAGCTCCACGCTCCGCTCGCCGTAGCGGTCGCGCAGCCGGTCGGCGGCGGCCAGAGCGCGTTGCCACTTTTCCTGGCGCTCGCGGTAGAGCAGCGCCAGTTGGCCCGGCTCGTGGCTCAGGTTCGAGACCTTGACGCCGAGGAGCCGGACGGGCCGGTTCCGGCTCCGGTTCTCGCGAAACAGATCGAGCGCGGCCTCCAGAATGACCGTGTCGAGCTGCGTGGCTTGCTCCAGGGTGTGGGCGCGGGTGATGGTGGAGAAGTCGCTGTAGCGGAGCTTCAGCTCAACCGTGCGGCCGTGCAGGCCATATTCCCGAAGCCGGCGGCCGACCATTTCCGAGAGACGGACCAGGGTGGCTTCGAGGAGACGAGCGTCGGTGGCGTCGCGGCTGAAGGTCGTTTCGTGGCTGACCGACTTGGGATCCTCGTGGGCGCCGACGGGGGCCTCAAACCAGCCGCCGGCGTCTTCGCCGCGAGCCTTTCCGGCCATCGCGGCGCCCCAGAGGCCGAACTCGCCCTCCAGAAAATCCGGCCTGGCTTCGGCCAGGTCGGCTACCGTGCGGATGCCCATCCGGTGCAGGTTCTGTTCGGTGACCTTGCCGATGCCGGGGATCTTGCGGATCTCGAGCGGGGCGAGGAAGTCCCGCTCGGCGCCAGACAGGACCCACAGGATGCCGTTTGGCTTGGCCTGATCGGAGGCGACCTTGGCGATCAAACGGGTGGTCCCGATGCCGATCGAGCAGGCCAGGCAGGTCTCCTGGGCCACGGCCTCGTGGAGGCGATGAGCGGCCTGGAGCGGGGGGCCGAGCAGGCGCTCGCACCCGGTCAGGTCCAGGTAAGCTTCGTCAATGGAAGCCATTTCCAGCCGGGGTGAGAACCGCCCCAGAATCTTGTAGATGCGCTCGGAGTATTCCCGGTAGCGGTCGGGGTGGCCGTCGACGAAGAGGGCCTGGGGGCAGAGCTTGTAGGCCTGGCGCAGGGGCATGGCCGAATGGACCCCGAACTTGCGGGCGGCGTAGGACGCCGCCGCCACGACGCCCCGCTCGTTCGGGCGGCCGCCCACCACCACGGGACGGCCCTTGAGGCTGGGGTCGTAGAGTTCTTCGACCGAGACGAAGAAGGCGTCCATGTCGAGGTGGAAGATGGTCTGCATTGCCGCATGGACAAGCCGGAGTCTTGCCCCACCGTGAGTATACTGACTAGATGCGGTGGAGGCCAATCGGCGCCGCGGTGGCGATAGCCGTGATCCTGGCGGCGGGGGCGGGGTGGTGGCTCTGGCGGCAAAAACGGGATCGGGAGGTTCTGTTTGATCGGTTACCGGGGGAGAATGTTTTACTGCTTTACCTCGATATGGACCGGCTGCGGCACGCCTCGGCGCTGCTGCCGGCGCTGCGGGCTCGGGTCGACCCGGACCCCGACTACGCCGCCTTCGTCAGGCAGACCGGCTTTGACTACGAACGAGACCTGGATCGAGCGGCGGTTTGCTACCTGCCGGATCGCGTCTATGTGGTCGCCCGGGGCCGGTTTGATCCGGCGCGGCTGCGGCAATACGCCTTGGCGCAGGGCGGGAGCTGCGCTGGGGAAGGCCTGGAAAAGCCGTGCTCGATGCCGGCCAGCCGCCTCAACCGCAAAATATCTCTAGTTCTGATTTCACCGAAGATACTGGCGCTTGCCACCGCTCCGGAGCCGGACGCAGTGCGGCAACTGGGGGCGACCCCGACGCCGAATGCGTTGCCTTTGGCCCAAGCGGCGGCCCGGAGCACCGATCCGGCGGCGCTGTTGTGGGCCACGGCTACGCCGCCGGCGCTCGCTGGGGTGCTCAATGGAACGACCGATATGTCGCCGAATCTGGCCTTGTTCCCCCGAGCTTTGGCCGGGGCAGACAGGGTCTACCTCTTTGTTACGGACCGCACCCCCAGCCTGGAGGTTTCGTTGCAGGCCGTTTGCCGATCGGAGAATCAAGCCCAGGAACTGCGGCGGCTCCTGCAGGGCCTGAATGATTTCATCGGAGGGATGCTGCGGGGGCCCAGATCCGGCGAGCCGGCCCATGCCTGGGGCAAAGTGCTGGCGACCGCCGCCATCCGGCAAGAGCAAAGCGCGGTACGCGCCACCTGGATGATCGATCCGCAGATGTTGGGGGCAAGCAGCACTTCACCCTAGACCTAGACGCCCGAGCCGGCGGGCATCGAGCTCAGGTTGAGCCCCCCCCGCGAAGGGCGCCTCGCCGGTCTGAGACGGAGCGTCGCTAGAGAACTTCGGGCTAGAGCTTGGGGCCGAGGGTGGGTTGCACGCGGGCGAAGTCCCGGAAGGGGCCCTTCAGGAAGGGATAGGGATTGACGGGGCCGCTTTTCAACCGGACCTCGTAGTGCAGATGAGCCGAAGTGGTCCGGCCGGACCGGCCTACGCGGCCGATCACCTCGCCCCGCCGTACGACCTGGTTGGGGCGGACAAAGCACTCCGACAGATGGGCGTAGTAGGTGGAAAAGCCGGTCTTGCCATGATGTACCACCACCAGCCGGCCATAGCCGGTTATATAGCCGGCCGCGGCCACCACGCCGTCGGCGGTGGCGACCACGGGCGACCCGTAAGGGCTGCTTATGTCCACGCCGGCGTGGAAGGCGCCTTCCCCCTCAAACGGGTCGATCCGGGAGCCGAAGTTGCCGGTCAAAGAGCCTTGAACCGGCCACATGGACGGCCGGGTGTTCTCCAGCCAGGTTACCGCCGACAGCACTCCGGCCGGCTGCGACAGCGGCATGTTCTGGAGGAAATTGAACTGCTCGAGCGATGCCTGGTAGCTCGGGACCAGCAATCCCTCGTGGCCCAGATCGTCCGGGCCGAGCAGCTTCCGCTTCAGGCCGTAAGCGCTGGAGATCTCGCTGGCCAGATTTTCGAGCGAGGCCAACTGCGTGTTGGTCTGGTTGACGACCTGCTGGAGATTGTCGTACCGCTTTTTGAGTGCTTCCTTCTCGGTGCGCAGGTTGTTATAGTTGGACACCTTGAACAACATGCGCGCATAGCTGGACACAAAACCGAAACAGGTGATGCCGCCGAGCAGGGTGAAGGCCATCAGCAAGTAAAGGAAGTATTGCGGAACGTGGATTCGGTGCACTCGACCGTGGACCGAATGGGCCAGGACAACGATAAAATAGTTTTGCCTCATTCAAACCTCACCCAGAAGACGACTTCACCGGCTTTGCGGGAAGCACGGGAATTCTAACTTCCAAGGGGGGACAGCCAATTGTTACAACTTCTCCTACTTCTTAAAGAACTTGGGCAATCTACCAGTTCCGGGAAAGGGCTGTCAAGGGTGGAACAGCCTTAGTTCTTGTGTAAGATATTGAAAAATAAAGAGTTATTTGTCATCAAGAAAATTCGTCAAAGGGCCTCC
Organism: Terriglobia bacterium; assembly: GCA_041477005.1. GTDB lineage: Bacteria > Acidobacteriota > Terriglobia > Bryobacterales > JACQDG01 > JBGOUJ01. The sequence goes on from JBGOUJ010000337.1 coordinate 6,823, forward strand.
AAAGCGGCCGATAAGGCGGTGCGACTGGTTCGGCTGGGGATTGGGGACGACGCCGCGGTTCTTCGTGCGCTCGCGCCGGGCCAGGAACTGCTGATCACCACCGACTTGGTGATCGAGGGCTCACATTTTGACCGGCGCTTTCATCCGGCGCGCGCGCTGGGGCACAAAGTTCTCGCCCGTGGTCTCAGCGACATAGCGGCCATGGGCGGACGGCCGTTGTGCGCGCTGCTCTCGCTTTGCCTTCCGGGCTGGGCTGTGGAAAAGTGGCAAAAACAATTCCTTGACGGATTGTTTCGGCTGGCCGGACGCCACCGGATCGCGTTGATAGGGGGGGACTTGTCGGCCGGGGAGCGCTTTGCGGCGGACATCGTGGTGGTCGGCGCCGTGCGGCGCGGCCGGACGCTCGAGAGAGGCGCGGCCCGGGTTGGTGACATCATTTATGTTTCCGGCCGGCTGGGAGGGTCGGCCCTGGGGCTGGAGCGGCTTCAGTCCGGCCGCTTCGCCGCCGCCGACCCAGCCGTGCGGCGGCACCTCTACCCATCGCCCCGCCTCGCCCTGGGGCGATTCCTTGCCCAGCGACTTGGGGCAAGGGCGGCCATGGACTTGAGTGACGGATTGTCACTCGACCTGCTTCGCTTGATCGGCGAAAGCCGGGTGGGGGCTGAGGTCCGGTTGGCCGACATCCCGGTCTTTCCGGGCGCCACGGTGGACCAGGCGCTCCACGGTGGCGAAGATTACGAGTTGCTGTTTACCTTGAGCCCGCGGCGGAGAGTCCCCGCTGACTTTGAGGGCATTCCGCTGACCGCCATCGGAGTCACCACCTCCGGCCGGCGCCTGACCCTGGTCGACCGCGACGGCCGCCGCAAGCCGATGCCCATCCGGGGCTACCAACATCGCCTCTGATGACCATCATTGACCATCGTTAATAAGGTGAGACGGAATAAGGTGAGACGGGCCGGCCGAGGCCCAAGGTCTCCGCTTCCCGGTCGTCATCAAGCCCAACATCGGCGGTAGTGGGGCGGGGATTGTGCGATTCGATACGCCGGAGCAACTGCCGGCTGCGGAAATCAGTTTGGGGATCGACGGCACGGCGCTGGTGCAGGAGTTTCTGCCGGCGCGGGGAGGGGAGATCGTGCTGGCCCGCGCCGCATGGGTCGATGCAGGAGGCCTGGAGTATCTCGTAAACGACAGAAGCGGTTAGATTCGTTTTTATGACATCAATGCCCTGTGGAATACATATTTCTCGTTTCCGCGCCGCAATGGGCGCCCCTTACACCAGCTCGATCGTGACGCGGCGTCCGACCATTGCCGCCGCCCGCTGCAGACTTGAGAGCGTGATATCGTTCTTCGGATCAAGCAGGCGGTCAACCTGAGTGCGGCTCGTCTTGAGCAGCGTGGCCATGCGCGCCTTCGATATTTTCTTTTCCTTCATGGCCTCGGCGAGCTGCCAAGCGACTACCTCCTTGACCGCCTGTGCTTGCGCCTCGTCAAGGATTCCTTCCTCTTTGAGGAAATCATCAATGCTCGAACCCATATGTTTCTTGCTCACCGCTCCAACTCCTTCTGGCGCTTGCGCGCCAATGCCAAATCTTCATCCGGCGTCGTCCGCGTTTTCTTGATAAAACCGTGCAGCGCGACGAGATTTCCACGGTAAAGGCAGAGCAGCACCCGCGCTGTGCGTTTCGTCGGCAGGTCCG
>JBGOUJ010000338.1:0-8510 GCA_041477005.1 Terriglobia bacterium
CCATCCGCTTCCCAGACGTTGAAGGCCGCGTCCCACACGGCGATTTTGCCGCCGCGCATTACCCAAAACTCGCAGCCTCGCCCCTGCATTTGCCGCCCGGTGACGCGATCCTTCCAGTCGCCCGTCCACTCCACGCCGATGATATTTCCGCTTACGGCACGAAGCGTTTTGTGCAACCGGTAACCCACCTGGCGGGCCAGCCGCGCCTGCAGAAAGCGCTTGGCCTGCTCTATTCCCCGCATCTCCGGCTGCTCGGCAAACCGGATTGTCACGTCATCGGTAAACACCGAAAGAATCCGATCCAGATCGGCGCGGTTGAACGCATCCTCTGCAGATTGAACCGCAAGACGGGCCTCGTCGATCGTGATAGCTTCGACATCAAACTGCGGCATACGCGACTCCCCTGGGGCTTCCCGTGGCCTTGCCAGGCCGCGACAGCTACAACTGGCTGCGCCAGAGCGCCAGGCCCTTTACAAGACCCCTCTCCAGCCACGGCCCGAACCTCTTCTCCACCTGGGCCGGGTCCTCCAGGTAGTTGATCTGAAACATCTCGTCGGAGGCCAGGTTCGCGGGCGTCCCCTCAACGAAAAAGAAAATCGACGCGGCCACCAGCCCGTGAAACTTCTCGCCGACCGCGTGGAAAGACACCACAATCGCGGCGGTGCGTTGGGTCTTGAGGTAGAGCTGGGCCCAAACGTGATAGTCATTGAAGTTGGCTGTGTACGGAAGCTGCCCAACGGCATCCCTGACCTCCTTGGACGGCGCCCCGCCACCCTGCGCGGATGAGAACTCGAAGCTAGGCCCGGCGCTGGCCACCTCGGAGCTGAGCTTCCGGTTTATGTCGGCCATCCTTCTGACGGCAACCCCGAACAACCGCGCCGCCGTCTCTTTTGCTCGGTTCCACTCGTTTGGAATACCCTGGCCCGTCTGAATCAGCCGGTGTCCGACGGCCGTGATGGCCTCGTCCACGGTTTGAGGTGGCTTCACTTGGTATGCCGCCTCGATCGCACTAAGGAACTCTCTCTTTTCCATCTGGGCAAGGAGCGACACCAGCGGCAGCAGATCTCCGCGGTCTGCGGTTTCGAGCGCTTCAATGTATTTCCCTCGGTCATCGCGTGTAATAACAAGCGGAAACCATCCATCTTTCAGGAAAATGACCGTCGCGATCGCCCTCGCCACCCGTCCGTTGCCATCCTCAAAAGGGTGGATCTGCGTGAAGACATGATGCAGCCACGCTGCTTCGACCTCGGTTGGAACGCCCCTGTTCCCGTGCCCCTGGTGCAGTGAGATCATCCGGTTCATCTCGGAAGCGACATGCTCGGGCGGGCAATACTCGTGAATCGTTCCATTTGTTCGCGTCGGGTTGTTCGGGTGGGTCTTATAGAGCCCCTTTTCCAGCCGCTTCTGAACCTTATTTCCGAACTGGTCGACACCAATCACAGTATCCTGATGTCGCAAGAGAGCCGCGTGCAGCTCCTTGATGTATCCGGCTGTAAGCGATCGCTCTCCCTTCACGAATGCGAACAACTCCTCGAGGACCTCTACGTGGTCCTGGATGATTCTGGCTACCCGCTCCGGATCATCCCCACCAGCCGACTCGCGAGAAATCAACGACGCCTGGATGCCACGGCCGATCAGCAGGCGGGTTACACCGCGGTCCACAGTGTAGACCCCCTCGATGACGCCGGTTTCGATCGCCCACTCTCGGGCCAGCCGGGCGTTGAACTCGTCTAGTACCTCAGCCGCCGCGAGACCTTGGCTCTGCTCGGTCCAGACGCGATGCAACGCGTCGAGCTCGCTGTCGGTCAGTGCGCTGGGGTCGTCGGGCAGGTCAACCAATGGGCTCCACTTGTAATGCGTAGCCATATTCTCTTCGTCATCTTACCGGATCTCATCCACGGAGAACGCCGCGAAACAACAGCCCCGCTAGGCCGGGCCGACCCCGCCGAACCCTCCCCCGCCGGGCGACTCAATCGTCAACACGTCGCCGGCCTTGCACTCGAATCGCGCTTTCGAGGCAAGCCTCCTGCCGTTGAGCCGATTCCGCCCCGGTTTTCCCGGGGCCCCGCCCGCCAGCCCGTAGGGGCCGCGGCGGCGGCGATCGGAAAGGATCGTGACCTCGGTATCGGTGAGCAGTTCGATCTGCTTGAGGATGCCGTCGCCGCCGCGATATCGCCCCGGCCCGCCCGAGCCGCGCCGCACGCTGTAGCGGCGGACGCGCAGCGGATAAAAGTGCTCCAGCGCCTCCACCGGCGTGTTCAGGCTGTTGGTCATGTGGGTGTGGACGGCGCTCAAGCCCGGCGCGTTGGGCCGCGCCCCCATGCCGCCGGCGATCGTCTCGTAGTACGCGAACGGCTGGCCGGTCCGCGGGTCGATGCCGCCCAGGGTCAGGTTGTTCATCGTCCCCGAGCTGGCCGCCGGAATCCGGTCCGGCAGCGCCTGCGCCAGCGCCCCGAGAACGGTATCGGTAATACGCTGGGACGTTTCCACGTTGCCCCCGGCCACGCCTGCCGGAAGCCGCGCGTCGACCACCGTGCCCGGCCGCGTGATCACCTCGATGGGCCGCATCAGCCCGGCGTTGTAGGGAACGTCCTCCGAGACCAGGCACCGAAAGCAATACATCACCGCCGAGACGGTCACGGTCCGGTTGGCGTTCACGCTGCCCGCAACCTGCGGATCGGAAGCCGAGAAGTCGGCTGTCGCCCGGGAGCCGCCGATGTGCAGCTCACAATGGATGCGGATGGGCAACTCGGTGACGCCGTCGTCGTCCAGCCAATCCTCGAAGGAGTACTTCCCCGCCGGAATCTCGTCCAGCCGGGCGCGCAGGATGCGCTCGGTGTAATCCAGGAGCGCTTCGATGCGGCGCTCCAGTTCCGCGCGGCCATACTTCGACGTCGCCGCCAGCAGCCGCCGCTCGCCGACCCGCTGGGCGGCGATTTGCGCCCCCAGGTCGCCGCGCCGCTCCTCGGGCGTGCGGACATTGGCCAGCAGCAGCGCCAGGATCTCCTCGTCCATCTCGCCCCGCTTGAGCAGCTTCACCGGCGGGATGCGGATGCCCTCCTGATAAATCTCGCGCGAGAGCGGCATGGACCCCGGCGACATACCCCCGACGTCGGAGTGATGCGCCCGCGAGGCGACGTAAAACGCCGCCGGCTCGTCGTCGCGCAGGAAGACGCCGGAAACCGCCGTGATATCAGGCAGGTGCGTGCCGCCGCGGAACGGGTCGTTGAGAATGATGACGTCGCCCGGCTCCAGCCGCGCGCTGCGCGTGGCCTCTTCGACCGACGCCGGCATCGCCCCCAGGTGGACCGGCATGTGATCGCCCATGGCGATCGTGCGCCCCCGCGCGTCGTAGACGGCACAGGAGTAGTCGCGCCGCTCCTTGATATTCGGCGAAAACGAAGTCCGCCGCAGGACGATCCCCATCTCTTCAGCGATGGAGACAAACAGGTTGCGAAAAATATCCATCTGGATTGAGTGAGTTTCAGCCATACCAAATAACCAAAATGGAACCACAGATGAACACAGATCGAACCGGGCGGTTTTTATCTGTGTTTATCTGTGTTCATCTGTGGTTCCTGATTCGTTTTTCGCAATATCCGGTTCCCTGCCCCGTCCTCGTCGCTGTGCCAGCCCGTGGGAACATAAGTGCTGGAAAATGTCTCGGTGGCCGCGGGCGCCGCCGGGTCGAGCTTCTCCGTCACCCCGACCGCGCGCAGCCGGGCGGTCACCGCCTCGACTTCCCTGCCCTGGTGGTCGTAGCCGTAAAGCCGCCGGTGCTCCTCATCGAAACGTTCGCGCTCGGCATAGCGGACCGTGATCTCATACGACTGGCCCCGATAGCGCAGGTCGATCAGCCGCTCGCAAACCGGCGCCGCGAAGCCCATCCCGGCGAGCTCCTCCGCCGCCTGCCGTTCCATCTCCGCAAACGCCGGCTCCGGCGGCGCGCCCATCACCGAGCGGGAATAATCCCGCACACAATCGGCCACCAGCATTCCCAACGCCGAGAGCACCCCCGCCTGACGCGGAACGAGCACGGTCGAGATCTCAAGACGGTCAGCCAGCTCGCAGGCGTGCAGTCCGCCGGCCCCGCCGAAGCTGACCAGGGCGAAATCGCGCGGATCGTGGCCGCGCTCGATCGAGACGGCGCGGATGGCCCGCTCCATGTTTGCGTTGGCCACTTCGACGATCGCCAGCGCCGCCTCGCGCGCCGTCACGCCGAGAGCCTGGGCGAGGCGCTCCAGGTAGCGCGCCGCCCGCTCCGGGTAGAGGCGCATGCGGCCGCTCAGGAATTTCTCCGGATCGATCCTTCCCAAGTGGAGGTTGGCGTCGGTGATGGTCACCTCGTCCCCTTCCCCGTAGCACGCCGGCCCCGGCGCCGCGCCCGCGCTCCGCGGTCCGACGCGCAACGCCCCGCCGGCGTCGATGCGGGCGATCGACCCGCCGCCCGCCCCCACCGAGTGGATGTTCAAAATGGGAACCCGAATGGGGAAGTCGCCCAGCTCCGACTCCTGGGTAAAGCCGGGCTGGCCATCAAAGAGCGACACATCGGTCGAGGTGCCGCCCATATCGAAACTGATAAGCCGCTCGAAGCCCGCCCGCCGAGCCACCGCCGCCGCTCCCAGCACGCCCCCGGCCGGGCCGGACTGGATCGTGTGAATGGCGCTGCGCGCCGCCATCTCCGCCGAGATCGATCCCCCGTTCGATTGCATGATCCGCAGCCGGGTCGGAGCGAGCGAGCCGGCCAGCCGCGCGAGGTAGCGCGCCATCAGCGGCGAGACGTAGGCGTTGACCAAAGTGGTCGAGGCTCGCTCAAATTCCCGATACTCAGGAAGTATTTGGTGTGAGAGAGATACAGAAAAACCATCAAGTGCTGCTTGAATGGCTAGCTCGTTCTGCGGATTGGCATAGGAGTGCAAGAAGCAGACCGCGACCGACTCGATCCTCCTTGCCTTCAGCTTGGCGGCAAGTTGCCGGGCCGCCTCGGGATCGACGGCCGTCAGGACCTGCCCGTCATAAAGCGTTCGCTCCTCGATACCAAAGGTCCACCGTGCCGGGACCAGCTCCGCCCGCCCGGGCGCCAGCAGGTCGTAAAGGTGTTTGCGATTCTGCCGGCCGATGCGGAGCAGGTCTTCAAAGCCCTGGGTGGTCACGAAGGCCGTCCGGGCGCCCTTCCGCTCGAGTAGCGCGTTGGTGGCGACCGTCGAGCCGTGAACGATCTCCTCCGCCGCCAGCCCGGCAATCCCCTCGAGTATGGCGCGCGAAGGGTCGTCCGGCGTTGAGCGCACTTTGCGGGTCAGGATGCGCTCCCCGTCCCACCCGACGATGTCGGTAAACGTTCCCCCGGTATCGACCCCCAGCCGCATGAGGCACCATGCTAACAGGAAATTTCCTGGACAAACCGGGCGCCTCTCGGGCTATAATGTTGTTTCGCGATGCCGGCCTACGCCTACTTCTGGTCGTTTCGATTTACGGGCTTTCCCAGCCCGTAGAGTGGCGTAGGTTTTCGCGAGCGCTTCCAATCGACAAACCGAACCCACTCGAAAGAGTGGGTTTTTTATTTGAGGTGAGCCATGGTGATCTCGATGAGACTCGGAGCCACAAAGGAACAGATCGACCACGTCTGCCGCCGCATCGAGGACTTCGGCTACAAGGTCCACTCCATTCGCGGCGACGAGCGCGTGGTGATCGCGGCGGTGGGCGTCGGCGACGTGACCCATTGTCTGGATTCGCTCGAAGCCGCCCCCGGCGTGGAAAGCGCCGTCCGCATTTCGGCGCCCTACAAGTTCGTCAGCCGGGAATACAAGAAGGAGAAGAGCCAGATCAAGATCGATGGCGTCGAAGTCGGCGGTGAGGAGTTCATCGTCATCGCCGGTCCGTGCTCGGTGGAGAGCGAGAAGCAGCTTCTGACTACGGCCGCGACGGTGGCCAAGTCCGGCGCCAAGCTGCTGCGCGGCGGCGCCTTCAAGCCCCGCACGTCGCCCTACGACTTCCAGGGCATGGAGCTGGAGGGCCTCAAGCTGCTCCGCCGCGCCCGCGAGGAGACCGGCCTTTCCATCATCACCGAGGTGATGAGCGATAGCGACGTCCCCCTGGTGGCGGAATACGCCGACGTGCTGCAGATCGGCGCCCGCAACATGCAGAACTACGCCCTGCTCAAATCGCTCGGCAAGGCCGGCCGCCCGGTCATGCTGAAGCGCGGCCTCAGCTCCACCATCAAGGAGCTGCTGCTAGCCGCCGAGTACGTCACCTCTCACGGCAACCCGGACGTCATCCTCTGCGAGCGCGGCATCCGCACCTTCGAGACCGCCACGCGCAACACCTTCGACATCGGCGCCGTCCCCGTGCTGGCGGAGCTGACCCATCTGCCCGTCGTGCTCGACCCCGCCCACGCCACCGGCAAGACCAGCCTGATCCCCGCGCTCGCCCGGGCCTCGGTGGCCGTTGGCGCCGACGGGCTGATGGTGGAGGTTCACCCCTGCCCCGAGGAGGCCTTCAGCGACGGCGCGCAGTCGCTCAACTTTGATCAGTTCGAGCGGATGATGCGGGACCTGCAGCCTTACCTGAAGCTCTGGCAGGAGCAGCGGCAACTGGTCCTGGTGTAGCTGGCCGCCAGGCGTATAATGATTGGTAGGACCAACGTGGGCGCAAAATCGGCAATCCGACCTGTCAGCCGTCCTTACGATGAAGACTTCGTCCTCTGGGCGACCGAAACGGCCCGCCTGTTGCGCGAGGGACGCCTTGATGCGATCGACATCGAGCACCTGGCCGAAGAGGTCGAGGACATGGCCAACAGAGACAAGCGCGAGCTACTCAGCCGGCTGACGGTGCTGGTACAGCACCTGCTGAAATGGCAGTGGCAACCCGGGAAAAGATCCAAGAGCTGGCAAACAACACTCGTCACTCAGCGAACCGAGCTGAAGCGGCTTTTTGAGCAGTCGCCCAGCTTGCGCCGAAGCCTGTCGGAATCGCTGGCGAAGGCCTATCCCGACGCAGCCAGGCTCGCCGCCATCGAAACGGGCCTCGCCCTCCCTAGCGAATGCCCCTTCTCGCCGATGCAGATCTTGGATGAGAATTTCCTCCCCGAGCCCTGACCGCCAAGAATTACGGTGAAGGGGTGATTCGCAGGCGGCTTCAGTTGCCTGGTGAGTTTCCGTTCCCCCGAAAGCGGATGTAACGCTCGATGAGCTCTCGCAACTCACGCATCTCCTGCTGTGTCTTGAGATGCTCTGCCTCCATCTTTATGTGCTCTTCCGTGAGCCTCGCCAGGCTGCCGGCAAACGCGGCCTGGTTCAGGGCCACAGTCACCATGTGGTCGGCGAACACCTTTTGGTGATTGGCGAGATGCTGCTCTACGCGGCCCAGGTCTTCGACGAGTTGGGCGTGATTGCTCTCCATCGAGCGCAACCACTGCTCATGCATTTCAAAGCGTTCCTCGGGAGTCATCCGCCTAATTATAGCCTACTCCGGGCTGACGGGCGCTCGTCCCTCACGCAAATCGAAAATACAGCGGTTAATGCAGTTCACTCGCGCTGATTCGCGGCTGGAACCAAGTGCGGGCAAAATGCCGATCTCACGCAAAGACGCCAAGTCCGCCAAGAAAAACCTCTTTGTATCCTTTGCGCTCTTGGCGTCTTTGCGCGATATCTTCCGATCGGTTCCTGGATTGCAGACCTGATCCTCCCGACGCGGGCCTGCCGTACTGAGAGCACAGCGAGCCGCCCAGCGTCTCGCGAAATCCGGATCAGTCCGGCATCCGCAGAACTGCGAGAACTGCGTTGCCGGATTGACGAGCTCTCCTGCTTCTGACATACTGCACGGGCATGAGACGGAGAGCTGTTTTGCAATGGCTCGCCACCGCCTTGGGCGCCTTGCCCGTTCCCGCCTTTCGTCTGTGGGCGCAGACGACAACTTTTCCAGGAAAGCAGGCCGGCACCCTGCGGGAGTTAGCCGCGGCTGTGCTTCCGCGTTCACTTGGCCGGGAGGGAACTGACCGCGTCGCTCAAGCATTCGAGGGCTGGGTGCGCGAGTACAGGCCGGGTGCGGACCTGGATCATGGCTACGGATTCACGCGCATCCGGTACAAGCCCGCTTCGCCCGCCCCGGCGTACCTCGCGCAACTGGACGCGCTACAGGGACCATTGTCGGGCGCCGATGCGGATGCCAAACGCAAAGCGATCGAAACCGCGCTGGACCAAGCAAAAGTAACCGAACTGCCGGAACTGCCGGACGGAAAGCACGTTACTTCGGATTTGATGAGCTTCTACTTTCACAGTAGTGGCGCCAACGACCTCTGCTATCGCGCCGCCATCGAGCGCCACCGCTGCCGGGGGCTCAAGGGCTCGGATAACCCTCCGCCGCCGTTGAAAGGGACGGTGTAATGCCCCGGCACGAGAGTGACGTTTGCATTATCGGTGGCGGCATTTCCGCCGCTATGCTCGCGCTAAACCTATCGGAGCTGCGGCCTGGCTCGTCGATCACCGTGGTCGAGGCGGGCAAGAGTCTTTTCG
>JBGOUJ010000339.1:0-8488 GCA_041477005.1 Terriglobia bacterium
CTGGTGCGCTTGCGCCGCGCCGGCCTCACGCCCGACGACATCCGCGCCCTGACGCGGGCCTACCAGTTGCTGTTCCGCTCCAAGCTCCGGCTCGAAGACGCCCTGGCAGCCATCGAGCAAGAGGCGCCCACCGAGCACACGCGGTACCTGGTGAATTTCATCCGGCGCTCGGAGCGGGGCATCTGCCGGGAGTAGTGAGTGCGATTCGGCGCGTAACCTTCCCGGGGCTGGGCTGCTGGGCCATCGACGCATTAGACCTCCGAACGCCGGAAAGGACTCCTCGCGCGGCGCCACGGACGGATCGCGGGCGACTTCGTGCGGAAAAAACCAAGGCAAGAGGCAAGGTGCAAAAGGCAAAAGGCAAAAGGCAAAAATCAAGGAAGAGGGCATCTTTAGTGCCCGGACTCGACGGCGGGCAGAGTGCTGCGCCGCGAAGCGTGCCTTTTGCCTTGGTCTCGATGCTGGAAGGGCACCGCGCCCTACGGTTGCCCGAGGTGTGACCCCAGCAGGAGCCATTCTTCGAGCGTCGGGCTCAATTCCTCCTCGCAGGCTAGCTGTGTCACAATAGAGGTCTCCTCGGAGAAAATTCCAACCTGGGTCTAATTTGTGAATCAAAACGAGAATGTGGCAGAGGCTTCCTTTGGCGAACTACTGGAAGCTTACGAAAAGGGTCGCGGCAGCCCGCGCGTCGCGGGAGACGAGCGTCGCAAGGGAATCATCGCCGCCATCACCAGCGAGCGGGTGTTTGTAGACATCGGGGCTAAATCGGAAGGCGTGATCCCGATCGGCGAGATGCAGGGCCCGGTCCGGCCGGGCGACGAGATCCAGGTGACCATCGTCGGGCGGGACGAAGAAGGCTACCTTCTGCTCTCGCCGGTGGTGGGCCGCCGCCCGCGCGACTGGAGTGCGCTGGAGCGCGCCTTCCAAAACAAGGACATCATCGCTGGCCGGGTGACGGGGGCCGTCAAGGGCGGATTGAGCGTGGATGTCGGGGTGCGCGCCTTTCTGCCGGCCTCTCGCAGCGGCTGCCGGGAGGCGGCGGAGCTGGAGAAACTGATCAACGAGGAGATCCGGGTCCGCATCATCCAGCTCGACGTGGATGACGAAAACGTCATCGTGGATCGCCGCGCGGTGCTCGAAGAGGAAGCTCAGGCCGTGCGCAATGCCATGCTGGCGCGGCTCGAGGAAGGGGCCGTGATGCGCGGTACGGTGCGCAGCCTCACCGAGTTCGGCGCCTTTGTGGACCTGGGGGGCGTGGACGGCCTGTTGCACGTGGGCGACATGGCGTGGTCGCGCGTGGCGGATCCGAAGACGGTGGTGTCTCCGGGCGACGAGATCGAAGTGAAGATCCTGCACGTCGATCGCGACAAGCCCCGCATTGCGCTCGGCCTCAAGCAGCTTACTCCCGATCCGTGGACCTCGGTGGCTGAGCGCCTGAAGCCCGGCGAGCGCGTCAAAGGCGTGGTCACCAAGCTGATGGATTTCGGCGCGTTCGTCCAGCTCGAGCCGGGCGTCGAGGGCTTGGTGCACGTCTCGGAGATGTCTTGGGCCAAGCGCGTCAAACATCCGCGGGATCTGGTGAAGCCGGGGGACGTGGTGGAGGCGGTGGTGCTCAACGTCAGCCCCGCCGAGCGCCGCATCGCTTTGGGCCTCAAACAGGCTTTGGGCGATCCTTGGGCCGACGCGGGGGAGCGGTTCCGCGTCGGGAAAGTCGTCGAAGGAACCGTGCGCAACATTCAGAAGTTCGGCGCCTTCGTCGAGCTGGCGGAAGGGGTGGAAGGCCTGGTACACATTTCCGACCTGGTGGGCGATCGCCGCTTGAATCACCCCAGCGAGGTGCTGAAGCAGGACCAGCGCGTCCGGGCGGTGGTTCTGGAAGTGGATCCCGAGAAGAAGCGGATCAAGCTCGGCATGAAGCAGATCGAGCCCGATTCCACCGACGAGTACCTGGGCGAGCACAAGGTGGGCGACGAGGTGATGGGACGTGTGGTACGCATCGAGGGCGACGCGGCGCGGGTCGAGCTGGGAGAAGGCGTGATCGGCACTTGCCGCTCGGCCGGCGGGCAGCGGCCCGCGGCCACCAGCACCTTCGGCGCGCAGCTTGCTGCGGCGTGGAAGCAGGAGGGGCCGGCAGCGGACGCGGCGGGCAGCGCTCCGGCGTTTCAGGTTGGCCAGGTGCGCTCGTTCCGGATTACGGCCATTGACCCTGACTCCAAGCGGATCGAGCTCGGAACGGCCGGATGAGGTGGGAGACGTGGTCGCTCTTCGTTGCGACCGAGGCGGTGTTATGCTTCACACCGGGCCCCGCCGTTTTGCTGGTTCTCTCACAGGCGCTGAGCCGTGGGGCGGCCAAGTCGGTCCTCTCGACCTGCGGCATCCTCGCCGCTAACGGTTTCTACTTTGTGCTATCGGCGACCAGCCTCGGCGCGCTGCTCGCCGCCTCCCACAAGCTGTTTTCTGCCATCAAGTGGATCGGCGCCGCGTACCTCGTCTATCTCGGCCTGAGCGCTTTGTTCAACAAAGCTTCTGTGCTGGTCGTGCCGCAGGAAAATCCTCGGGCCGCCGGCAACGCCCGGCTTTTCCTGAACGGCTTTACCTTGCAGGCGGCGAATCCCAAGGCGCTGGTCTTCTTCACGGCCTTGCTGCCGCAGTTCGTCGATCCTGCCCGCCCCGTCACCTTGCAGGTTGCCATCCTCGGGGTGAGCTCGATCGTGGTTGAGTTCTGGATTCTCCTGGGTTACGGTGTTCTCGCCGGCAAGGCCACCGGCTTCGCCCGCCAGCCCCGTTTCGCCGCCGTCACCAACCGCATCGCGGGCGCGCTTCTGATCGGCGCGGCGGCTGGGTTGGCATCCCTCAGTCGGAGTTAAAGTGGGCAAATGCCACCGTCTGAGGGAGTGGTTTCCCGTCGCTAGCTCTTGACTGTGACCTCCCGCCCGCCGTTCAGGATGGACTCGCGCGCCGCCTCGATCACCTGCTCGTTGTAGCGGCTGTTGGCGGGGGTGGCCATGATGCCGGCCGCGTCCAGTTCTTTCAAGAATTTTTGGCGGGCCACCAGGTCGGGCGCCGCCTCGACTCGAAGACAGGCGCGCACGATGTGATCCACCGAGCGGTAGCCGTAACCGACCGGCACGAGGCCGGGGCCGCCCAGGTCTAGATATTGGAAATAGTCGGTGCTGGGCTCGGCGTAGATCGTGGCGCCGGGGTCGCTCGCTTTGCTCGTGTAGCAATACTTGAGGCCCCGATATTGGTCGGAGTGGGAGAGCAGGGCGCCGTTGCCGCCGCCCGCGCAGTACAAGTTGAGGCCTTGCGTGTTGGTGCCGGGCGCTTCGTCGGGGAAGCCCAGGGCGTTCTGGACGTTCAGGCAGGCGCCGTTCGACCAGAGGACGCGGGCGTCGGTCCACAGGTAGCCTTCGTTGCCGTTGGGGAAGCGGTCGCGGATGCCGTAAACGCTGACCGCCGCCGGCAGCAGCCCGGTGATGAAATGCACCAGGTCCACGTAGTGGCAGCCGATGTAGGTGAAGGCGTCGGAGTTCTCCGTGGTGAACCAGTTTTGAAAATTCGAGTGGCGGTAATACCACTTCTCGAACAAGCAAGCCGTGCCCAGGCGAAAATCGCCGAACAGCCCGGCGCGGTACTTGCGGCGAGCCAGGAAGCTGCGGTCGTCGAAGCGCTTGTGGTACTCGATGCCGACAACGAGGCCGCGCGAAAACGCTTCCTTCTCGATCTCGACGGACTCTCGCGCCGTCAGCACCAGCGGCTTCACCGCACAGACGTGCTGGTTGTGGCCCAGCGCCGCCAGAATCACCTCATAGTGGAGCTGATCGGGGACGGCCACGACCACGATGCCGCGCGGCGGCAGGCCGGCAATCACGTCGCGGTAGAGGTCGGGATGGGCCTTGTTGGGGTCACCCGAAAGATCCGGGCAGGGGCGGAACGATTGGCCGGGGAAAGCGCGACGCAGCGTCTCCGCTTCGGCCAGGGCTTGGAGCGAGCGGCCGTGCACCGCGCACACGCTGATCGCGCCGATGACTCCCTGCCGCTGCAGGTGGTAGAGCGACGGCAGGAGCTGATCGTGAGCGATCATGCCGCCGCCGATGAGAGCGACCTGGGGCGCAGTCATCGAGAGACGGCCTCCTGCAACACCTTCTGTTTGGCCGCGACGGCATCGCCCAGACCCTCGCGCAGCACCGCCACGCCTTCGAGCGCTGCTTCCTCGGTCGTCACCAGGGGTGGGGCGATCTTGACGGTAGCGCCGCCCAAGCCGACCGGGTTGAACATCAGCAAGCCCTTCTCGTAGCAGCGGCGCACCGTGTCGTAGGCGAGGGGAGAATCGGGTTGCTTGGTTTGCGGGTCGATGAGCGGCAGGCCGGCCACCAGGCCTTTGCCCAACACGACGGCAACCTCGGGAAACGCGGCTTGTAACTCCCGCAGGCCTCGGTGCAGCGCCTCGCCCACGCGGCGAGCGTTGCCGGCGAGGTCTTCTTTCAGGATCACTTCGATGTTGGCCAGCGCCGCGGCGCAGCAGATCGGGTTACCGGTGTGGGTCGAGGTCATGCTGCCCTTGGGGTGCAGGTCCATCACGTCGGGGCGGCCGGCCACGGCGGAGAGGGGCAGGGAACTGGTGATGCCCTTTCCGAAGCAGGCGAGATCCGGGACGATTCCATAGTGCTCGAAGCCCCAGAGCGTGCCGGTGCGGCCGAAACCGGCCTGCACCTCGTCGCAAACGAGCAGCGCCTGGTAGCGATCGCACCAGCGCCGCAGCTTCTGCATGTACTCGGGCGGGGCGAACGCCGCGTCGCCGCCCTGGTAGGTCTCGAGAATCACACCGGCCACTCGCTCCGGCGCCACGCCTTGCTCGGCGAGAGAACGCTCGAAGTTCTCGAACGAAATATCGCGGCAGCGATAGCCGTCGGGAAACGGCAACTGGACGAAATCGGGATCGACGTTCACGATCCAGCTCTTGAGCGCGGGAATGCCGCCCGTCAACTGGGAGCCCAGAGTGCGGCCGTGGAAGGCGTTGTGAAACGACACGATCGTGATCTTGCTTCGGCCGCCGACCTTTAGCCCGTGGGTGCGGCAGAGCTTCACCGCGCACTCGACCGTTTCCGAGCCGGTGGTCAGCAGAAAGGCCTTCTTGAGCGGCGCCGGCAGCAGGGAAACCAGCCGCTCCACCAGTCGGGCGCGGATCTCGCTCGGGAAGCAGTAATTGGTCAGCAGGCCGGCGTCGAGTTGGGCGCGGATGGCGTCAGCGATCTCGGCGCGGCCGTGACCGGCGTTAGTGATCAGCACGCCGGACGACCAGTCGAGCCACCGGTTTCCCCAGCGATCGTAGACAAACATTCCTTCGGCGCGATCCCACAACACCGGGGGCTGGCCCTGCATGGCCACCGGCTCGCTAGCAAACAGCCGCTCCAGGATCGGGATCGACTCCGGCACAGGAATGTCCGTCACGATCCGGCGGTGCTTCGTTTCCACCCGCGCCACGGGCCGCGGTATCAAGTCAAAGTCGGGCATGAGGCGCTCCCTAGTCTTGTTTAGCCGTCAGCCATCAGCCGTCAGCGATCAGCCGTCAGCCGTCAGCGGCGGTCAGCCAACGGCCATCAGCCAACAGCCATCAGCTAATCAGCCTCTACCAACCTTAACATCGAGGGCAACGGTTGCTGAAAGCTGACGGCTGAAGGCTGACGGCTGATCGTTCGACGGCTGCCGTCAAATAATCTCCTGCCACGTTGTTCGCAACTCGCCCTTCTGATGCTCGTGCCACATCCGCAACGCTTGAAGAGAGAAGATCGTGCTGGCCGGGTTGGCGTGGCAGAGGAGCTGCCCGTCGCGGCGGCCGAAGGAAAAGGCGCCGTTGGTGCGGCGGTCCTCGGTGCGCAATTGAAATGCGGGCAGGCTTTCCGCCTCGCGCGAGGCTGCCGATATATCCAGCTCCATCAGGCCCATGTAATCGGAGAGCAGGCGCAGCCGGAGCAGTTGCGCGACCACGTCGCAGCGCTCCAGCGCCCCGCGCGTCTCTTCGAGCAGCGTGTGCACGCGGGCGAAGCCGGACTGCAGGACGAGAACACACTCGAAGCGCCTCTCCACGAAGGGCAACAGTCCCTCCAGAAAGTAGCAATAGGCATGGAGACGGTCGGCCACCCGGTCGCTGGCCGTTTCGCCGGGCAAGAACATTTCGTGCTGGCGCAGGGACCATTCCAGCAGCTTGCTGGCGGTGTCGGAAAACAGCCCGGCGCTGGTGAGCTCCGCCAGCTCCAGAAACGCAAGCCCCGCCTTGAGTTGATACACCCCCGGTTCGAGCGACCAGTGGCCGGCGCCGGCCGAAGGAATGCCCGATTCCACGTCCGCCAGCGGGAAGAAGGAGCCGTCCACCCGTGACATGGCGCTGAGCATGGCCGCGCCGCAGCGCTCGGCTCGCTCCAGGTACATGCGGTCACCGGTCGCGTTCCACAGAGCGATCAGGCCGCGGATGATGATGCTGCAGTCGAAGAAATAGGCCGGCTGGGGCGTGGGCGCAGCCTGGCGCGGCACCTCGAAGCGAAACAAGGCGCTACGGGCATCGGAGGCGTCGTAACAGAGAAACTGCCCGGCCCGCAGCGCGTTCGACAGTAGCCCGGTGTGCCCCGGCAGCGGCAGTTGCAGGTAAGCTCGGATGGCGTAGGCGGTGATCTCCGTGGAAATGTTCTTGTATTCGCCGGTGTCGCCGCGATAATAACGCGAGAGCCCGCCGGTCACGGCTTGTATCCCGGAATGCGATAGCCAGGTCAGGCCGGCGCGATACGATTCGTCCATAGAGAATGAAAAGAGAAGTTAGTATAGCATTCCACCCCCTCCGTCCTTCGGCGCGGCTATACTGTTCTGATGCGACAGAAGTTGGCGTTCTTGATGGTGCTGGCGGGCGCCTGCGCCTTGGCCGATACGACCGGTGGCATTCAATGGACGGCGCCCAACGGGTGGAAATCGGAAGGCGCCAGGCCCATGCGGGCGGCTACCTACCGGACGCCGGCGGCCGCGGGAGATAAAGAAGACGGAGAGTGCGGGGTCTCTTTTTTCGGACCCGGGCAAGGCGGCAGCGTCGAAGACAACGTGAAGCGCTGGACCGGCCAATTCGAGCAACCGGGCGGCAAGGCTTCGGAGCAGGCGGCGCACATCGCCAAACAAACCGTCAACGGCTTGAAAGTGACGACCATCGACGTTGCCGGAACTTACACCGGCGGCGGCGGACCGATGGCGGCGGTGAAGAGCAGCAAGCCGGGTTACCGGCTGCTCGGGGCGATCGTCGAGGCGCCGCAGGGTCTGGTGTTCTTCAAGCTCACCGGGCCGGCCAAGACGGTCGCGGCGCAGCAGGGTGCCTTCCAGGGTCTGTTGAAATCATTGGGTCGCTGAGCTTTTTCCGGGCCGGGGCGTCCTCCGGGCCGTACGGAAGGGGTTGGCCGCGCGGAACACCTATCGGTCGCGGCTCGGAAGGGCTTTCTGAGCCGCGCGCGTTGCGGCGTGCTGGCACGGGAATTCTATGACGGGCGCTAAGCGCTGTCCCTGCTCAGAATTTCACCGCCGGCACGGTGCGGGCGGCGTCGGTGGCGCGGAAGTAAGCCTCCTCGCGCTGGAAGCCCGAAAGGCCGGCGACGATGTTGTTGGGGAACAACTGGATGTTGGTGTTATAAGCCTGGACGACCTCGTTGTACTTCCTGCGCTCCACGGCGATGCGGTTCTCGGTTCCGGCCAGTTCGTCCTGCAGGCGCAGGAAATTCTCGTTGGATTTCAACTGGGGATAGTTCTCCACCACCACCAGCAAGCGGGAGAGGGCGCCGCTCAACTGGTCGTTGGCGGCGATGCGGTCGGCCGGCGTCCTGGCCCCGGCCATGGCGGCGCGGGCCTGGGCGATGTTGTCGAACACGGTCCGCTCCTGGGTGGCGAAGCCCTTTACGGTCTCCACCAGGTTGGGTATCAGGTCGGTGCGGCGCTGGAGCGCGGTGTCGACTTGCGCCCACTGGTTCTTGATCGCCTCCCGCTGGGTGACCATTTCGTTGCGGCGGCTGACGTAAGAGGATCCCAGCGCCAGAACCACCAGCAGCAGTACGCCCAACGTAATACCTAAAACTTTCACGCGGCCTCCGCTGGGGGACAAGCCGGAGGCTTATCCCGCAAGACCTCTAGTATAGCCGATGGCCAGGTTGGATCCGATGAACCCCAGCCCGCCGAGCCCGCCGGTGATCAGGACCTTGCGACCGCGGAGGGAATCAGGCTCCATGCGGTCTCCTAACTTACCAAGCCCTTCGCAGAGGGAGAACCGGTGGTTCGGGCTGGGGCAGGGTGGGGCGGACGCCGGCGAAATCCGTGCCGCTAAAACCCGAACTTTATGGAGCCTTGCAAGCGGCGGGGTGGCTGGGCGGAGACTGGCCGGCCGAAGAACGGCGAGCTCAAGTTACCCACAAAGGAGTTGTAGTTGACCCGGTTCAGGACGTTGAACCCGTCGACGCCAAACGTC
>JBGOUJ010000340.1:0-8487 GCA_041477005.1 Terriglobia bacterium
CGCCGGAAAGTAGCTAGCCTTCTCGTCGATCTCGTCCTTATAGACCCGGTAACCCGGCCAGCTCAGAATCTTGGTGAACTCGTTATCGGTTGGCAAGCCCAGAGTCTACACAACCCCTCATTCGCTGCCAACTCCATGAAAACGGGGCGCCTCACAGATTCCTGCTCAGAGCCTGGTTTTGGAGGCGCTCCCACGCTTGCCTGGCCTCAGATTCCGTGCGTACCAGCAGCACCATGTCGTCCGCGTAACGGACGAGCACGACAGAATTGCTCATCGTGCCGTCACCGCGACACCACTGACGATCCACCTCGTGAAGGACGATGTTGGAAAGCAGCGGCGAAACCACCCCGCCTTGAGGAGAACCCCGGTCGGGATGCGTCACCTTGCCTTCCTCCATGACTCCAGCTTTCAGCCAAACTCGGATCAGCCGCAGAACTCGCACGTCCCCGACCCGCCGCCCCACCAACTGCATCAGCAGTTCGTGATCGATGGTGTCGAAGTACGACTTCAAGTCCACGTCCACCACCTGAGAATAGCCGGCCTGGGTTTTCTCAGCGATGATGCTGAGAGCCATGCGCGGTGTCTTCTCCGGGCGGAACCCGAAGGAACAAAACTCGGTATAGCGTCCTCTGTAGTTTGCGGGCATTGTCTAATCTCGTGGGCGCTTTGCGCTTGGCTTGATTGGGCCGGGGTGAAGCCTTCCCTTGCGGGGGCAGTCCGGCTGCCTTTCCCAACTTTGAACGCATGATGGAAGTAGCGGCTCTTCCCTCCTCTCGGTTTTCCCGAGGTTCATCGGTACTACGGCCACCTCCGACTCCCTGCCCGGCGTTGTTACCGCGCTTTCGGGTTTCGCCCTTATACGCTTCCCTACCGGACGAAGTCGCCTCCGCCGGACCGAACAGGGTCTCTCCGGTTGTGCTGCTGCGCTGTCTTTGCGTGCTGCCGCCCTCTACACCGTCCCGGCGGACCGGATTGGTTCTCGCTGTACTCCGGTCCGTGGCAGGCTTCGCCTCCAAGGGACAGGCTCGCCCCGGGAAAAGGTCCAGCTCAATTGGCGTGATCGCTGGTGGATATGACGATGCTGTAACGGCGTTTACTTCTGTTGCGGCCCGCAAATTCGCCTCGCCCTCCTGCCAACAGGTGAGAGCTTTGTCATCCCGCTTCTCCGGCTCAGGTTGCCCCGAATCGGAGGGGACCAGGCTATCGGGTGAGCGAGTCATTACCCGAGTTGATTCCTTTCATTCAGCAAGTACATCAACATCACGTCGGACACACCCCTTGATATCCCGGCGGGATATGGAAGTCAGAAGTCAGGAGCCAGAAGCCAGAATGGCTCGCGCTAACGCGCGCGGCTCGGAGCGGGCGTCTTGCGAGCCGCGAGCGTGAGGGAGCGTTCTTGCCACGGCCTGCTAAAGTATCTCTCTACCTACATCTACGTACACGCCCGCCTTGGCGGCTTCGACCGGGTCTGTCACGCGGTCGAGATCGGCCGCGATCTCGCCCAGGGCCGCGTAGCTCGGCAAGGTCCACAGAGCAAGGCCGCCCGGCTCCGGGCCGAGGCGTCCGATGCAGCGTAGCAGCAAGGCGAGCTGAAATTGCAGATGCTTCCGCGCCCGCTCTTCGTAAAACTGCGCGATCGCTTCGTTGGCCCCGACCGGCCGGAACATCTCCGCGTAATAGATGCCGCCTCGCGCCCGCACCGGCGGCCGCAACACTTCGTAGCAGCCGGCAAAGTCCATCCGCGCCACCTGGGCCAACTGCGACTCGTAGCCGCGTGCCCGGAAAATGCGCTCCCATTCATCAATGCGGTCGAAGCTTGCGTTCGGGAGATACCACACGGTGAAGTATTCCGGCTCCGGCCCGAGCCTCCACGTCCGCGCCGCGTTGACGATCAACTGGTCTTCGGAATAGCCCGACTCCCAGCCACCCTGCACGCGCAGAAACGTCTCGTGAAACTCCGCCAGCCCGATGCCGGGCCGGCGGCTGATGTATTCGACGTAAGACATCATGGGTTACCACCGGGGCAAGATCGGCAGATGCTCCGCGGCGTGCGGGTCGCCGGCCATTGAGGTCTGCACCGCGGTCTGCAAGCCGGGCCGGCGGCTGATGTATTCGACGTAAGACATCATGGGTCACCACCGGGGCAAGATCGGCAGATGCTGCGCGGCGTGCGGGTCGCCGGCCATCGAGGTCTGCGCCGCGGTCTGCAGCTTGCGCCCGAGCTCATGGTATTTAGCCAGCTTCTCCCGGTCGAGCTTGACTCCAAGCCCCGCCGCGATCGGTACGCGCATCCCGCCGCGCTCGTGCTCGAGCTTGCCGCCCTCGATGATGTCGTCGACCAGGTGATGATAATGGGCATCGGCGGCGTGGGTCAGCCCGGGAATCGCGGTGGCCAGATGAAGCTGCGCCGCCATCGAAATCCCGAGCTCGCCCTGGCTGTGCAACGCCACGTCCACGTTGAGCAGCTCGATCGCCGCGGCGGCATGGCGCGCCTGGCGAAGCCCGCCGTAGAAATGCGGATCGACCAGCACTACGTCGAGCGCCCCGAGCAAGGCCATCGGCGCGAAGTCCTCCGGCGTGGCCACCGCCATATTCGAAGCGAGCGGCATCCAGGGACACTTTGTATTAACACGAGCCATTCCCCGCAGCCCCCAGACCGGGTCTTCCAGAAACTCCAGATCGCAATCGCGCAGTTGGCGGGCCACGCGCAGGGCGGTGGTCAACGACCAGGCCGCATTGGGATCGACGCGCAGACGGTGGCGCGGGAAGGCCTTCCGCAACGCCAGAATCGCTTCCACTTCTTCCTCCGGCGGCAATACGCCGGCTTTGAACTTCAGCGTTTCAAAACCGCACTGTTTGACCACTTCGCGCGCAAAGGCCACCATGCCCTGGGCATCGTGGATTTCACCCCAGCCTTCGCCGTTGGGGTAGCGATAAAACAGGTACGCGATCAGGGGAACGTGCTCGCGAAGCCGCCCGCCGAGCAAATCGTGCACGGGTCGGCCGATGGCCTGGCCCTGAATATCCAGGCACGCCATCTCGATCGCCGCAAACGTATGGTTGACGTTGCCGAACAACTTCGTCTCGGCCGGCGAGCCGATGAGCCAGCGCAGGCGCTCCGTCTGGAACGGATCGACCCCGATCACCTGCGGGACGGACTCACGCAGGCACGCCTCGCGGGCAGCGCCGGCGTTGCACTCGCCGAGGCCCACGATCCCCTCGCCGGTTTCGACCTCCACCACCAGCCGGTGAATCGCCGGATCGGCGCCCGTGGAGTAGCGGAGCGGCGCCTCCACGGGCACGCTCACCGGCGTCACGCGCACAGCGGTGATCTTCATGGGGCCCCTACCATTCGGCGCCGGCGGTGAGCGAGATGGCCTGGCCGGTCATGCCGCGCGCCGCTTCGCTCGCCAGGTACAGCATCAAATCGGCCTGCTCCTCCGGCTCGGTCACGCGCTTCATGGGATACGCGTCGACAATCTCGTTCCAGAGCTGCTCGTAATCCTTGCCCTGGCGCCGGGCCTGTTCTCTTACGGCGAAGTCGGCGCGCTCGGTCTTCACCCAGGCGGGGCAAACGCAGTTCACCGTGATGCCGTGCTTGGCGACTTCCAGCGCCAGCCCGCGCGTCAGCCCGAGCAGTCCGGTCTTAGCGCTGCACTTGGCGGTCCAGGCCGGCTCGCAGCGAAACGACGAGGTAGCCGCCAGGTACAGAATGCGCCCCCATTTCTGCTCGATCATCGCCGGCAGCACGGCCTTGCTGCAGCGGAAGCAGCCGGTCAGGTCGACGTCGATCACCTGCACCCACTCCTGTTCGGCGTGGCTGACTACTTCGTCGAAGTGCGAATAGCCGTGCGAGCACACCAGAACGTCGATGCGGCCGAAATGTTCGAGCGCGCTCGCGGCCATGGCCTGCACCTCGCTCATCTGCCGCACATCGACCCGCATACCCTCCGCGTGGCAGCCTTTCTCGCGAAGCAGGGGAAGGGCGCGGTCGATCTTCTCCTGGTTCTTGGTGGCGAGGAAGAGCTTCGCGCCTTCGGCCCCGAAGCGCTGCGCCGTGGCCAGGCCGATGCCACTGGCGCCGCCGGTGATGACGGCCACTCTGCCATCCAGCAACATTCGATCGTTCTCCGTTACTCAGTAACTCAGCCCAGTGTACAGCGACTCGTCAATCGGGACCGCCAGCACCGTGAGCTGCGGATGCGCCAGCCACTCCGCGGCGGCTTGCCGCACCTCGGTCAATGCGGCCGGCGCAACGCCGCGCGCGCCGAAACCCTCGGCGACCTTGGCCCAATCGACTGGTGCGAAATCGACGCCCCGGTGGGGGATACCGCGCGCATCCTGAGCCAGTTTGATCACCGCCAGGGACCGGTCACAGAAGACCACCAGCAGCGGGGCGATGCCGAGCCGCCGGGCGGTTTCCAGCTCCTGCACCATCATGCCGAAACCGCCGTCGCCGATGAAGCCGACCACGGGCCGGTCCGGGCGGACGAGCGAAGCCGCGATCGCCGCAGGCACGCCGTATCCCATGGCCGACAGCCCGTTCGAGACCAGAAATGTGCCCGGCTGGGGAGCGCGCCACGCCTGGGCGAGCAGCATCTTGTGCGCGCCAACGTCTGTGGTGGCGATGGCTTCCTCGGGCAGCACCTCGCGCAAGGCGCGAATCACGTGAAAGGGCGAAAGCCCTCGGGCGCCTTCCTTAGCGGGCGGAGTGATGGCGGCCTCGGTGCGGCGGCGCGCGTCCTGGATTTCCTCGGCGGTCCAGTCCGGCGCGCCTCGATAGCCGGCGAGCAGCTCCGAAAGCAA
The DNA here is from genome assembly GCA_041477005.1 of Terriglobia bacterium. Lineage (GTDB taxonomy): Bacteria > Acidobacteriota > Terriglobia > Bryobacterales > JACQDG01 > JBGOUJ01. The sequence continues at coordinate 4,807 of JBGOUJ010000340.1, forward strand.
GCCGCTGACTTCGCCCACGCACTCGGCCGCCGGCCGATACCGGCCAAAACCGGTGGGGCCATTGGCCAGCGAGTAAACCGGCCGCCGCAAGTGCCAGTCCTGCGATGACTCGACCGGGTCGAATCCCACGCCTAGCAGGCAGTCACTCCGGTTGAGCCACTCGACGATCGAAGCATCTCCCGAGCCCAGGCCAGCAACGCCGAGAAAGCCGGGGGCGCTTTCATCGGCCACGCCCTTCGCCTGCGGCAGCACAACGTAGGGGATGCCGGTGGCAGCGAAAAAACGGCGTACGGGCGCAGAATCACGCTCCGCATCGAGGCTGATTCCAACAACCCCGATGGGGCGTTTGGCCCGGTTCAGCGCCTCCCGGATGAGCGCGAGATCGACCCGCGCTTCCTCTGGGACCGGCGGCGACGCGGCATCGCCATCCGCCCGATCCGGCGCGATCGCGACGTCAGCGGGCAGCGTCAAATACACCGGCCCGCGCGGCGCCCGCTGCGCTACCGATAGCGCCGCGCAGATCATTTCTTCGGTCCTTGCGCCGTCCAGCGCCACGGACCATTTCGTGATCGGACCGAACAATTCATGGAGCGCCAGGTTCTGCTTGTTGAGCCACGGCGCGCGGCCGGCCGGCGTTCGGGCCGAGAAGGCCAGCAGCGGATCCCGATCCAACCGGGCGCAAGCCACACCGAGCGCGAGGTTGCAAGCGCCCGGACCCAGCGTGGCGAGACAGACGCCGGGGATTCCCGTGACCCGGCCCACCGTGCCGGCCATGAACGCCGCCGCCGATTCGTGACCCGCCAGCACAAACCGGATGCCACAGCTCTCCAGAGCATCGATGAGGTCCACGACCTCGCCGCCGGGATGCCCGAATACATAGCGCACTCCGGCGCGGTACAAGGCGCCGGCGATGATAGCCGCGCAAGTGAGAGGTGCGGTCAACAGGCTGCCGGCCCTCGCCCGGCTTAGCCGGATCTAAATGATAGCAGGCGCGTCTCGCCAGAACGACAACCGACATGGAACCACAGATGAACACGGATGAACACAGATTTCGTCTGAGGGAGGGCTTGGCGGGGCTTCTTCCTTGGACGGGGCGGTGGGGCATGTTGTGGGAATGGGCTGCTCCGAAAATCAATTTTCATCCTTGGGGGTGAGGCGAAACGGGCTCATGAGAGTTTCGTTTGTGCATTTTTTGTTGTCAAAGACCGTCGCGACCGTGAGGGCGTCCTACATCCATCGTAAGCCCTGGGTTGACGCCCGGAGGGGATCAGGCGGGCTAAGTTCTTGCTCAAGAATCCGGCGCCCCGAGTACTGTGCTGTACTCAGACCGCCTTGCCTGAAGCACGGAGTTACGGTAGTACCGAGGTGACAGGCCAAGTTTAGAAAGTTGGCGTGTCAGCTACGCGCTTTGGAGTCCGATTGGGCCGGATAATGGGCGCGTTTCCAGTCACGAGCCCGAGACAAGCACGTCGTCGGCTGGTGATTCGCGGGGGGCTTCTGGTGGTAAATCAGGCTGAATCGTAATCTTGAGGCCAAGGGCTTTCAGAATCCCAACCAGACTGCTAAAGCGTGGGTTCCCTGTCTCGGAGAGCATGCGGTAAAGGCTCTCGCGACTGAGCTTGGCATCCTTGGCGACCTTAGACATCTGGTTCGCCTCTGCTACATCGCGCAAAGCGATTAGCAGCATTTCGTCCGAATCTTCCAAGGCTGCGGCAACATAATGAGCGGCGGCCACAGGATCTCGCAGTTCTTCCATCAGTCCGATGCGGTAGTTTCTGGTGCGCTTAGGCATTGTAGTCACTCCACCGCTGCCTCGCTTTTGTGATATCGGCGGATTGTGTACTCTTATCGCCACCGCCCAGCTCGCAGACGACCGAAAAGGCGCTGTCCCGTCTCGAGGTCAGCCAGGGTTGGATTGAAGTCAGGCCCTGATAAGGGCGACTTCATAGCTCACTTTGTCGCGGTCGATTACGGGAAGACATCTGCGCTTCTCGTAATAGGCCATGGCGCCGCGCATGAGCAGAGCGATCCTTGCCGGAACTCACGCCTTTCATTGCCTCCCGCAACAAGCCGTTGATCCGCGTCTGGTATCCCTTCCCCTGCCCTTTGAGCCACGCGAGAACGTCCGCGTCTATCCGAATAGTCAGCGACTTCTTGATGGGCCGATAGAATTTTCCGACAACTGCGTTGCCCCAATTCGTCACTTCCGGAATGTCCGTAAGGTCGATCTCCTTATCCTTCATGCGTCTTAGGGCGCGAATCTCTTCAGACTGACTCTTCGCGAGCTTCTTCATAGGCTCTCCTTTCCTGCCGAGTCGCTTTTCGGGCCGAGATCATCCGGATCACTTCCTCGCTGTCCTCTTCCCAATAGGCGTGGGCGACCACCAGCAGAGTCGCACCGTCAATCATTCCGAACGTTTGCCAGCGTTCCTCTCCCTCGACGACACGGTCTTGAACGCTGAGGTGATGAGGATCTTCAAAAACCAGCTTCGCGGTCTCAAAGCTGATTCTATGCTTCGCGAGATTGCGGTGGTTCTTGGCCTCATCCCACTTGAAGCGCATCTTCTGTATTTACCATGTCGTAACTACATTATAGCCCGATTCGGCCGCCTTGGCACGACGGTTTCCACCACCGGGACAAGTTATGCGCGATTCCTATTGCGAGATCCCCTTCCCACCAGGAATCCGAGGACGTACCGGGTCCCAAACGGCGTTCGAGGAGATCGGGCCGGGGCCTGAATCCCGGCTGGATACTTCCTCCAACCGGAGATCTGGCCCGCGCGGCGCTCCATCTTCCACCCCGGCTCCCACTTGGCCCATCAACGTCCGGCATTCTCTCCAATGCAGAACACGTGCGAGTCTGTTCGGTAAAACAGTTCGTTTCCGGAGATCGCGGGTGAAGCGGTGATTCTCTCGCCGAGGCTGTTTGTGCCCAGCAGTTCGAACTCTCGCCCGGCCTTGACCACGAAAGTTGTGCCCTCGATGTCGCTCAAGTAGATACGTCCGTCGCTGGCGATCGGGGAAGAGTTGCAGGCGCCGCCCAGTCGCTTCCGGTAGACCTCCTTGCCGGTCTTCCCGTCGAGGCAGACCAGCACTCCGTTGTCCATCAGGGAGTACAACAGTCCTCGATAATAGAGTGGCGATGGTTCCTGTGGTCCCGGCTTTTCGCTGACCCACACCAACTCCGGCGGATGCCCGTTGCCGGCAAGTCGAATGGCGTGGATTGGACTCTGCCGCCACAATTGCAGGAATACCATGCCGTCTCCGTAGGTCGGACTCACGATGATTTCGCCGTTGAACGGCCCCTGGCCTTCGCCATATTTCCACAACTCGGTGTGTGTCCTGGCGTCGAAGGCGGTGAGGCGGTTCTTTCCGGACACGAGGATGTCGGCCTGTCCATGATGCTCCACGAGGAGCGGCGTGGAATGGCTCGTGCCGATGGGTCGATCTTCCTTCCAGACGATCCGGCCGGTTCGTTTATCGAGGCCAATCAGATAACAAGGGCCTTTGTGATGATCCCACGGGAGCAGCACGGAGTCCTCCAGAACGAGGGGACTCACTCCATACCCCCATGACATTTTGGGATCGCCGAATAGGGTCATGTACCGTGTGACCCAGATCAGTTTGCCGTCATGGGAGTAGCGGGCCACGTCCGCATTGCCGAAGGCAACGTAGACCGCA
>JBGOUJ010000341.1:0-8454 GCA_041477005.1 Terriglobia bacterium
GCCGGGTCAGATCCTTCATTCCTTCCAGCGCTTGCATCGCCGGGTCGCCGACGTAGGACCAGGTGAGATCCAGCGCCCGCAAGTTGACGAAAGGAGCCATCGTTTCCGCCTTCCGGATCTTGGTGGAAGCCAGGCGCAGCTCTTTCAACTGGGTCAGATCCTTCATCCGGGCCCAGCCGGCGTCCGCGATGTCGATGTCCGGCAGATCGTGGAGGCTGACGGAGAATTTTTCCAGCTTTTTGAAGTTAGCCAGATATTGGAAAGACTCATCAGAGAACAGGGCCTTGACGTCGCTCAGCGGGCTGTAAGTGCGCGAATATATGTACAGCTCGCGCAGTTCCGTGAGCCCGCTGATGTGCTCCAGCTCTTTGGGCGTGGTTGGGGCGCCGAAGAGGTCCACGCCGGTGACGCGAAACTCGCCGGGCGGCAGTTTGGCGATATCGTCAATCGGCTCACCGCCGTCCGCCATGATCCGGCCGCCCTGGCGGATCACCCACTGCGCGACTTCGCGGTCACCGGCACCGGCGCCCACGGAGACCGCCAGGGTCGCCGCCAAACAGAGCAGGAAACGGGCGCGCGCCACGATCTGCAGCCGGCTCGGGCTGCCCGGCCGCCTAACGGGCTTCTGCCTTGCGGGCGGCGTGATTGTCTGCGACATGGACGTCCTCTGTCCGGCTCGGGAACTCCCTGGAACGGACCAGCGAGATCATCATTTCTTGGAAACGGAACTGCGAATCACGGAAGTCCTCGAAAACCTGGCGGAGCAGCGGCCGGTCGGCGGGGGTTTCCAGGCGTCCGGCCGTGTAGCGGAAGTACTGCTTCACCATGCACTCCTCGCACTGCGGGGTTCGCGCCAGCACGGCGCCCAGCTCGCGCGGTGAAGAGAACTTCGCATCGGGGATGCCGGCGACAAACCCGGTCGAGTCCAGCGGCAGCTCGAGCGCCTTGGGCGGGGATCTGCGGTTGGGGCCATGGGGGTCCGGGAAGAACAGCAGTTTGAGTTTTTCCTGACGGGCGCCGATGGCATCGAACTTCTCGAAACCGAACCCGATCGGATCGATCAAATTGTGGCAGCTCGAGCAAACCGGGTTGCTCACGTGCGCGGCCAGGCGCTCCCGGTTCGTTTCCGGTTTCGCATCGGTGACCGGCGGCAGGTTCGTGTTCACGCCGGGAGGCGGGTCGGGGACGTGCTGGCACAGGAACTGTTCCCGCACGAACAAGCCGCGCGCCGTCGGCGACGTCTCTTCCGGTTTGGCCGTCAGCGTCAGGAACAGCGCCTGCCCCAGCACCCCCGCTCGCTCCGATTCCGGCGGGAAGGGCACGCGGTCGAAGTCCTTGGCGGGCGCCGGCACGCCATAGATGCGCGCCAGATCCGCGTTCACGAATCCGTAATCAGCGGTAAACAGATCCATGAAGTTGCGGCCGTCCCAGACCAGATAGGAAATGAAGCGCCGGGCCTCCTCCGTCATGGCGAGCGCAGTCTCACGGTTGAACCTCCGGAACCGGCGCCCATCCCTGCTCGCGGTCAGGGCCCGGTCAAACCGCAACCACTGGGAAACGAATTCATCGAGGGCCTGGCGAGCGCGAGCGTCGGCAAGCAGGCGGCGGGCGGCCTTCTCGACCCCTTGTGGCGTGGAGAGCTCGCCCCGGGCCGCGCTCTCGAGCAGTCGAGCGTCCGGCATGGTATCCCACAAGGCGTAGGAGAGCCGGCTCGCCGTCGCGTACGAATTCCAGCTTGGGTCGGATGTTTCTTCGAGCCGGAACACAAAGTTCGGTGACTGCAGCATCGCCTCGACGACGAGCTGCGCGCCCTTCCGTAAGTCGGTTTCGCGCGCCGCCAGCGCCTCGTATCGTTTCTGTTCGCCGGGATCGAGGGGCCGGCGGAAGGCCTTCAATCCGAACGCGCGCACGAATTTCGCGCGGCAGTCCGGCGATGGCTCGCAGGGGATCAGGGCGTGGCTGTCGGCGGCGCGGAAGGCGTTGCGAGCCAGCCTCTCGGCCGAGGCGCTATAGGCCTCCACCAACAATGGGGACAGGCTCTGCCCTTGATACTGGTTCTTGAAGCCGTTGACGTAGTCCTCGGGAGGAAACTGACTGGCCGGAGCGGTTAAATCGCCCAGCAGATCGCGCACGGTGTTGTTGTACTGACTATGGGTAAGCCGGCGCAGAACCGCCGTCGGGCGTTGGTGGCCGGCGCCCGAGGCCTCCTCTTGCCGGTACTGCAGGCCCTTTGCCAGCTCGTCGCTCGAGAGCGACGCCAGCGTTTGAATCCAGGCCTGGAGAGCAGCCTCTTCCGGGCTGCCAGGCTTGATCCGATCGCCGCCGGTGTGGGGCACGCGGTTCGTCGGCTTCTTGAAAAGCAGCGACTCTTCCGGACGGTCGCGATCCACAAGCGTGACGAGCGATTTCCCAAATGCCTCAATCCGCTCGGGCGAGACGCCGGCTTCCGGGAAATGCAGCCGGGTGGCGGAGGCGACGCCGTCCGGGTTGTGGCACAGGCGACAACCCGCTTTTTCGAGCGCTGGGTAGAGGGTCCTGGAAAAGGATACGCTGTCCGCGGCGGTCGCGAGTTGGGAGAAAGCAAGAACAAGTAGGGCCAGGGGCCGCAGCATATATGTGCACAGAATAGCTCAAAGCTGCTCCGATCCGCAAAAGGCCCTTTGCCCCCTGTTGCCCGCTCGCCGGCTCTCTCCAGGCTTCCGTCGGCGGGTGGTGGTCTAGTTTGCCAGTAGCGCCACAAGATCTTCAACCTCCCAAACCCGACTCTCGATCCCGGCTGCCATGGCCGGTGAAACCCGTAGGGTCTTGCGGGCGGAACGTTCTTCTTTGTCTTGAAGAAGTTAGCGCTTCCACCAAATACTGTTAGGCGTGCGTCCGCATTGCGCATAGAATGGGTATGGAGCGCATCGGCGATCCAATGCCCAAGCGAGAACAGCCTGTCTTAAAGTTGAGGGTTCGCGGTCCTGGAGTGAGAAAGGGTCGGATCTCCGTTCCTGATCTAGTCAGGATTTGTGAATATGCGCAAGCCGCAGTTAAGAAGCAGGCGGAGGCGCTCGCAGGCAGGGGAACGGTTCATCCTGGCCCAGTCATCGCCCTGATCCAGGAAGAATGCACGCTCGATCTCGTGGGGATAAAGGGGAGGAGTACCATTCTGGAGTTTGGGTTCGCACAGCCGCAGATTCCCATTCCGGACGCTGGCACGGTCGGGGCCGATGCGATCTCAGAATTGGCACTCTCGATTAAATCCCTGAAGAACGGAAAGGTAAAGCCCATTGATCCCGGCGTCCTGCAAAGCGTGTACAACTTGGCCGGAATGGTCGAGGGTAAGAAAGTAACGCGGATCGATTGGCTAGCACCGAAATCCGGCAGGCGAAAGAGTATTACGGCGATCCTTGATCCGATCGTGAGGCAGCGTGCGGCACAAAGATTAAGCACGCCAACGATGCGCCATACGCATATCGATGGCGTTCTAAACATGGTGGACTTTAAACCAGAGGATCTGCGTTGCAGAATCGATCCTGCAATCGGTGCGTCCATTCCTTGCACCTTTGACTCTGAGCTTGCTGATACGGTGCATCAGATGCTTCTTAAGACGGTACGAGCGGAGGGAATGGCTCGCTACGCTGCTTATACAGAACGAATAGAATCACTTCATCTGGATTCATTATTACCATTGCCTTCGCTGGCCCTCGGGGAAGGAGACTTCTACAAAAGTTTCAGCCTTTCGGAATTGGCGGAAAAGCAGAAAGTTGGACCGCTTCGTGATCCTTCCGCACTCGCGGGGGCAATTCCCGCAGAGCAGGATGTGGATGCTTTTATTGAGGCGATTTACAGCGAAAGAAAGTAGGCAGCACGCCAGACGAGCAGGCAGTCCTAGTTGAATACTAATGTCTTCTCTTTCCTCGGGAAGAGCGGTGATAAGCGCGGCAAGATCTACCGGCCTCAGGTCCAAGGGAAAATCGTTGCAGTGTCGTTTGTTACGGTCGGTGAGTTGTATTTTGGGGCAACGAAGAATAAGTGGAGCAAAGCTCAACTGGAGGGCCTCAATAACCGGCTTCGATCTACCGTCATAATCCCTTACGATTTGGCCGTCTGTGAAACTTATGCTCGCCTGAAGGCGTCCCTCCCGAAAGGGCGGGTCATTGATGGCAATGATCTATGGATTGCCGCATGCGCGGTTCGCCACTCCATACCTCTCTTGACGCACAATCGTAAGCATTTTGACGACTTCAAAGAACTGATCGTGATCTCCGAGGAGAAGGTAATACACGAGATTGAATCGCAAACTAGCCTCCCGAACGGCGAACCTCCCACCGAGCCTTCGCCGCCCTCTTCGCAATCTGGCGGCGCTTCTTAGAAGAGAGCTTCTCCGCTCTGGCTTTGCCACCCTTGGACGCCCCCAGCTTGCTAAGCGCTACCGCTGCCGGGTTCCGGGTGTCCGGCGGAGGCTCGATCTGCCTGGCGAGTTGGTTTGTGTCTTTGGGACGCTTTGGTTTGCTTGCTCGGGAAGGCATGCTATAATTATGCCATGACTTCAATTGTCGAGGGCAACAGTAATGGCAGCGATCGCGCACACCAAGGATGACGTCCTGGCGGCCCTTCGCCGGAATCAAGGTCAGATTCGGGCCCTGGGGGTGGAACGCCTGGGGCTGTTCGGTTCCTTCGTGCGGGATCAGGCGACCGCGGACAGCGATGTAGACATCCTTGTCGAATTCGAGCGCGGGCAAAAGACTTTCGATCACTTCATGCAGCTCTCCTTCTTGTTGGAGGATCTCCTGGGCCGCCGCGTGGAATTGGTGACGCCTGAGGCGCTCAGCCGACAGATTGGTCCCCATGTCCTGGCGGAAGTGGAGCATGTCGCTCTCGCCGCTTGACCACCTTCGCCACCGGGAGTATCAAAAGACCTGGGCGGGATCCAGGCTGAGTCCAGCCAAGACACGGGTCACGATCTGGTCCCCGCGCCCGAAGGCCCCCAGCAATACGTACTTGCCACTTTCCAGAGAGAAGATCCGGATGTGCTCGTCTCTCGGATCCACGAGCCAGTATTCCCGCACCCCATAGTGCTCGTAATCGCCGAACTTGACCACCGTGTCGTGCGAGCGGTTCGATTCGGAGATGACCTCCATGATGAGGTCGGGCGGGCCCTGCACGACCGGATCCTGGATGATGTGCAGCCGCTCCTTGGAGATGAAGGAAAGATCCGGCTCGTAGTGGACATGCTCGGCGAGGATGACGTGGAGCGGCAGGGAGTAGAACTCTCCCAGATCGTGCTGTCTGGTGAAAGGGACCACGACCAGGCCAAGGTTCATGCAGATCTTTTGGTGACGACCCGAAGGTAGAGGCGACAGCACGAGCTGTCCATCGACAATCTCGGTGCGGCCGTGGTCCTCGGGCCAGTCCTTGATGTCGTCCCAGGTCAGCTTCTTGAGCGGGACGCTCATACTCGCCTCTGTCTGAATTCTACCAAGAACTGCCCCAGCCGCTCCAGGGCCGGCTCGAGCACCGTGCGGTCGGCGGCGTAGCAGATGCGGATCGACCCTTCCCCGCCGGCGCCGAAGGCCACGCCCGGCGCCAGGCCGACCTTTTTCTCCATCAGCAGGCGGCGGCAGAAGTCGAACGAGTCCCGGAGGCCGTCGATCCGCGGGAACAAGTAGAACGCGCCGTCTGGGCAGGGGACCGTCACGCCGGGCATTTGAGCCAGGGCCGCCAGCGCCAGGTCGCGGTTGGCTCGCAGCCGCTAGACCAGCTCGGCGATGCCCGGCTCGCCATCGCGCAAGGCGATCTCGCCGGCCTTCTGCGCCATGGCCGGGGCGTGGGAGACGATGAATTCGTTCAGCTCGGTCGCCTTCCGCGCCAGATCGCGCCGCGCCACCAGCCACCCCAGCCGCCAGCCGGTCATGCAGTAGCTCTTGGAAAACGATTGCGGAACCAAGACCGCGTCGTCCCGCGTGCACTTTCTCAGGATCGACGGCGCCACCGGGCCGTTGTAATAGAGGCGCTCATAGACCTCATCGGCCATCAGCCAGAGTCCGCGGCGGCGGCACAGATCCAGCAGGCGCTCCTGATCCTGTTCGCCGGCAACCCAGCCGAGGGGATTGGATGGTGAGGTGTAAACGAGCAGCCGCGTGCGCGGGGTGATGGCGCGCTCGATGGCTTCGTAGTCGACGTGGTAGCGGTCGCCGGCCAGGCAAAGAGGAATTTCGCGTGGCGTCGCCGAGCACATCGTCACGATCGACGAGGCGTTGGGCCAGGCCGGCGTCAGGATGATCGCCTCATCGCCGGGATCGAGCATGCAGCGAATGGCCGCGTTCAGCGCCTGCACGCCGGAGGCGGTGACGACGATCTCATCCAGGCCGTCCAACTCGACGCCGTGAAGCTGGCGGTACTTTTCGGCGATCGCTTGCCGCAGAGACGGATAGCCGGCATTGGGTGTGTAAAAAGTGTGGCCGTCCTGGAGGGCCTGCGTGGCGGCGTCCTTAATGTATTGCGGCGTGGGAAGGTTCGACTCGCCGAAGTAGAGCTTCAGCACGCCGTCCATGTTCATGGCGATTTCGGCCAGCTCGCGGATGCGGGAATAGGGAACGCGCTCGGCGGAACTGGCGAGGCGAATGTTGGGCATGTTGGGCCGGCAGGCCGGAGGCCTACCCCACTCCAGCGTATTACAATAACCACGCTATGCTCAATCGTCGGGATGCTTTACGCAATTTTGTTTACTTCCTGGCCGGCTCGCCCCTGTTCGCCCAGCGCAGCGCGACCGTGTATCCGCCCTTTTACAGCGAAGAGGTGAATGCGCCGGTCGACGTCTTTGACATCGAGGATATCGCCAAGAAGAAGCTGCACAAAATGGCCTACGACTTCATTGCCGGCGGCGTGGAGGGTGAGCTCACGCTGCGCGCCAACCGCGAGGCGCTGGAGAAGATCCGGCTGCGGCCGCGGACCATGGTCGATGTCAGCAAGATCGACTCCTCGACCGAGCTGCTGGGCAAGAAGCTGGACTATCCGATCCTGCTCGCTCCGACCGGCGGCAAGAACCTGGTCATTCCCGAGGGGGATCGCATCGCCGCTCAGGCCGCTTTCGCATCCAAGGCGCTCTACTGCGTCGGCGCCGGCGGCTGGATCGACAAGCTCAACGAGAAAAACGAGGCGCCGGTCTGGTGGCAGAACACCATCGGCCAAGCAACCAAGCGGGCGGCCGAGGGCTTCGCGAAGCGCTCGGAAGAAGCCGGCGCCGCGGCCATCGTGGTCACGGTGGACAACCAATATCAATCGAACCGCGAGCGCAACAACCGCAACCGATTCGACTACAACTATATGCAGACGGGCGTTCCGGATGACGCCAGCAAGGTGAAGCCGCACACGCCGGCCGTCGCCGCCATGATTCTGCCGCACACGCCCAACATGACCTGGGACTACGTCGACTGGCTTCACGGCGCTTGCAGCCTGCCGGTCGTCCTGAAGGGCATCCTCACCGCCGAAGACGCCAGGATCGCCGTCGAGCGCGGCGCCGCAGCCATCGTCGTTTCCCAATCACGGCGCGCGGCAACTGGACAGCGTGATGCCGACCATCCTGGCGCTGCCCGAAGTGGTGGCGGCGGTCAACGGAAAGGTCCCCGTCCTGATGGACGGCGGCATCCGCCGCGGCACCGACGTTCTGAAGGCCCTGGCGTTGGGCGCCAGAGCGGTCTTGATCGGACGGCCTTACGTCTTGGGCCTGGCGGCGTTCGGACAGGCGGGCGTGCAGCGCGTGCTCGACCTGCTGCGCTTCGAGCTGCTGCTCTCGATGGGCCTCGCGGGCAAGCCGAATCTCGCCTCGATCGATCGCAGCCTGGTGCGGCTGCCGGGGGGCGGCTCGTGAGAGCCTGGCTTCTGGTTCCCCTGCTCGTGGCCGCGACGCCAGCGAGCGCCCTCCGGGCTCAGAAACAGCACGAGCTTTGCGGCGTCTGCCACAGCGAAGAGGCCAAGGACTTTCTCACCCATCCGCATTTTCAAAAGGGCCTGGAGTGTAACGTCTGCCACGGCGACAGCACGAAGCACCGCGAGGCGGAGGGCCACACCGAGCCGGACAAGGTCGCCGCGCCGGCGGAGATTCCGGCCCTGTGCGGGGCCTGCCACACCGGCAAGGGTCCCAAGTCCATAGTGGCGGAATATTCGGGGAGCACGCACGGCAAGTTCGTGCTCCAGCCATCCAAGGTCCGGGCGCCGCACTGCGGCACCTGCCACGGGGTCCACGCCCGCCGGGAAGGAAAGGCCATCGAGACGCAGTGCCGGCGCTGCCACACCACGCTGCCGACGAGCTGCTCCGGGAAGCCGCCCCGCCAGGCCGCGGTTTCGTGCGCCGCCTGCCACAACCCCCACACGCTGGCTCGCCGAACAGGACCGGCCGGTGCGTGACGCTTAGGGAACTGCGGCAGAATCGACTTCAGCCGCGAATGAACGCGAATGCACGCGAATAAA
>JBGOUJ010000342.1:0-8450 GCA_041477005.1 Terriglobia bacterium
ATCGTCCACGTGGCCCCCCACAGCGACCACCTTCAGCTTCCGCTGCCGGGCTGCCGGCGTCTGCCCACCGGCGGATCCCACAAGCGGCAGTCCGGCGGCGGCCGCCCCGACCAAACCCGAGGAGCGACCCAGCCAGGCTCTCCGAGTTGTGCTCTCCCTCGCCATCTTCCCCTCCCCAAAAGGCGATCCAACGAACGAGCCTGCGAGGTCCGCCTCCCATGGCGGGATCCCCACGGGCAGAGTGAGCCTCGATGCGGCCCCGGCCGATCGTCAGCGCTCGTGCCGCGCCAGGTGAGACCGGTTCGGCGCCGTGCCCTTCCAGCGGAGTCCAGGGGCCTCTATCTCAGGGACGAGTAATCGGTGGCATCCATAAACACGGAATCCACCTTCTTGACCAGCTTGCCGTTGGCTTCGGACTCGGCCTGCACCTTTTTCCACGCCGGATCGTTCCGGAAGCCTTCCCAGGATTTCTGGGCGGCCTCTCGGCTCGGAAAGGCCAGCAGGTACACGAGTGTATTTTTCGCCAGGGGCTCGTCTTTGGGCGACCAGTAACCAATGTTGGTCATTCCGTGTTTCTCAAAGATCTTCGTGGTGTGATCGCGGAAACGGGCATGCAGAGCCTCTAATTTGCCTTCCTCGGCGGTATAGGTCCGCAGCTCGAACACGCGGCCCCTTGTTTGAGCTTCCACAGAAGTCCTCCCAAGCCAAAAGCTGCCGGCGGAAATCGCCAAGATCAAGTAGGGTAGGGCAAGGTGCTTTTTCTTCATAGCTGTCTCTCAAGTTAGAACATCGAATACCAACGAAAGCATACAGCCGCTCCACGGCCTGTGGCAAGCGGCCAGGCTGGAATCGCTGGAATCACACAGTGTACGTGCGGCTTGATCGCGTGGAGTGTTTGGGACGAAGACACGACCGGCCGGTCAAGCTTCACGGATGCCTGACTTGTTTGCCCTCCGGCCGCGGCGGGGGCGACCGTCGGCCCGCCGCGCCTCTCGATTTACGAAATGTGTGCGTCGCCCCAGGCTCGTCTCTTGACGCCTCTGCTGCCGCGAGCTACGATGAAATACAATGTATTACAAGCGAAAGGAGGTGCCCGTGGCCGGCACGCGAAAACTCATCACCATATCCCTGCCGCCGCCGCTCTTGAAGAAGGCAGAGCAGGTCGCAGAGGAAGAGAACCGGACCAAATCGGAGCTTCTCCGGGAGGCTTTGCGCTTCTACCTCGAGACCCGCGACGTGCGCCGGGCGGCCACGCGCGACCGCCTCCTTGAGCTCATCGACAAGGCCCAGGCGCGTGCCAAGGCCACGCCGTCCCGGGCGATCCGGAAGCTGATCCGCGAATCCGTCGGCGCAGTCCGAACCGGGAAGGCCTCCCGTGCATGAGGGTTGTGCTGGACACGAATGTCCTGGTGTCGGCGACCCTGATCCGGAACGGCAACGAAGATCGGATTCTCCACGCGTGGCGTCGCCGCGCGTTTGATCTGGTGTTCTCGCCAGCTATGCTGGAAGAGGTCGGCCGGGTGCTCACGTACGAGAAGCTGCGGAAACACCGGTGGCTGAGCGATGACGAAGTGGTCGAATTGCTGGAAGCTCTGGCCAGCCAAAGCGTGATGGTTCCCGGAACGACGGCGATTACGGCAAGTCGCGACCCGGAGGACGACAAGTTCTTGGCCGCAGGCCTTGAGAGCGAAGCGGAGTACGTCGTGACGGGCGACAAAGATCTGCTGGCGCTCGAAGCCTACCGAGGATTGCGCATTATCACGCCCGCTGCATTCCTGAAGGTTTTGCGCGAACCGGAGACTACGTAAACGCGGCCTACGGGGGAAGAATGCTAGAGTCATTGAAAGTAAAGACTGGCGGAGAGGGGGGGATTCGAACCCCCGACACCGGTTTTGCCAGTGTAACTGCTTAGCAGGCAGCCCTGTTCGACCACTCCAGCACCTCTCCGGTTGCGATGTGGAAATACGGCGGCCCTGGCTTTCATGCTATCACAGCGCGCTGCCTCACCGCAGCCGATACCCCTTTTCGCCCGGCAGCCGCCCGTCAATCCGCAACACCTTCAGCCCCTTGGGCACTCGGGAGGCGTCCACAAAAGCGATTGAGCCGGGAATGCCGGCGACCAGTTCGCTCGCCTCTTCATTCGAGTAGACGATCTTCGGCCCGCTCGCCGCCTCGGCGCGAAAGACCTTGGCAATCCAATACTGCCGGAATTGCGCCTCGGTCATCTGATAGACCGTCTTCAGCACCACCTCCCGCTCCCGCGCCGCCGGCGCGCGGATCAGCAAGGTGACCCGGAGACTCGAAGACCAGAATTGGCGGTCGCCCAACAGCAGCTTCCGCACCTCGGCAAAGGTCAAATCGTTCACCGGAACATTGGGATTCACCACCACCGCGATGTCGCCGCCCGCCGTCTCGGCTTGGGCCGGATCCGGCATCTCTGCGCCCGGATGGAGCGCCGGCGCTTCGCCCATCGCGATCGTCGGATCCGCGTCCGGAGCCGCCGGCAGCTCGGCGCCCAGAGTCATCGTCAACGCCGCCCTCAGAGTCCTCACCGGCCCCGCGGCCAGCGCCGTCGTCAGCCCCACGCCCAGCGCCAGCGCCACAGCCCAAGTCGAGACCAGCAGTGTCATTCGTTTCATAGTGGTCTCCTTAGAAGGTGAAGCTGGTCTGCGCAAAGACGCCGTTGATGCGCGGCAGGCCCGGTCGCCGCTGGTTGCGATACTCCACCTTGAAGGCGGCGAAGCTCGTAATGTCGTAGCGCATTCCCAAGGTCGAGCCCGCCAGGCCCGGCACGCCGGTGAATGCCGCGTCGCTCACTGGAATGTGAATGTACTCCCAGCGGTAATAAGGCTTCCAGAGCTGCTGCCAGAACGGCAGACGGTAGGCCACTTGAATGTAGTACGCCAGGCTGTTGGAGGCGCCCGGCCGGCCCACCTCATTGTGATGCACGTTGGCGATCTCAGCGATGAACTCCGGGTTCTCCTTCGCCCAGACGACGTGGCCGGCAGTGATCCACTCGTCGAACGTGCGGGCCCCGAGCGAGATCTTATCCCGGTAAACCGAGCCGCCGGCCTGCAAGCCGAACAGCTTGTCGGGCTTGGCGAAGAGGTTCACCAGCCAGGCGCGGTTGTTGTTGGTGTCGCCGGCGTCCCCGCCCCGGCTAACCGTCGGGCCGCGGCCGTTGCCCAGGCCCACGTTGTAGTTCAGGTGCAAGCCGCCGGCGGGCGCCACCCCTTCGACCAGCCCGCCGATGAAGTGCACCGGAATGAAGCTGCCGCCGAACTGCGTCATCTCGGGCCGGCTGATGGTGGTTTGCAGCCACTGGCCGTGGTGGAACGCGGTGTTCCAGTAGTTGATCGGGGTGTGGTATCGCCCGAAGGAAGTCTTGAAATAATCGCTCTGGTCGTAGCGGATCAGAAGCCGTTCCACCTCGGCGTTGAAGCCGGGCGCCGGCGGCGTCGGCGGCGTGCCGCTTCCGGCGTCGCGGCGGGCCGAAAGGCTGATCTCGGAGAAAACGGTGACTCGCTGCGAGAGCGCCGAGGTGGCGTGCAGCACAAACTGACCCTCGGTAAAGCCACTCTTGGTCCCGCGCTGGTCGGTGGCGGCGAAGTTGAAGTCGCTGAAGCCCGCCAGCCGCAGGGTGGGCGAGGCCGGTGCGGCCTGGGCGCCGGCGGCCCGCATGTGCTCCTGGTGCGCCAACTCGGACGGTGTTGGACCAGCCGCCTCGGCCGGCGGCGGAGCCGGCGCGCGAGCTTGTACCGGGGCGCCCGACTTGCTTTCCAGCTCCTCCACCCGCTTCTCCAGCCGGTCGATGCGAGCCAGCAGCGTCTGAACCAGATCTGCCTGCGACTTCGCCTCCGAGCCAGTGGTCTGTGCGCTAGCCCCCCACGCCGCGCCCAGCAGAAGCAGACAGCCACACCGCAATAGTTCCCTCATCATCCCCTCCTCGCCATATCAATCGATGGATGAACCGGTCGCAAGAAGGTAGTGTAGACTACCGATGCCGCGAGAGGAAAGGCCGGGGTCCGTCCCTGTACAGCGCGCGAGAATTCTCTTGCGATTAGGGTAAACTGGAGAAACCGTGCCACTCACCGCCGGCACCCGTCTCGGTCCCTACGAGATCCTCTCCCCCATCGGCGCCGGGGGAATGGGAGAGGTCTATCGCGCCCGCGATTCCCGGCTCGACCGGGACGTGGCCGTCAAGGTGCTGCCGGAGCACCTGGCCAAAGACCCCGATGCGCTGGCCCGCTTCGAGCGCGAGGCCAAAGCCGTGGCCGCGCTCTCCCACCCCAACATTCTGGCCATTCACGATTTTGGCAACGAGCACGGCATTTGCTTCGCGGTGATGGAACTGCTGGAGGGCGAAACCCTGCGCAGCCGCCTCAAGGAATCGGGCGCTCTTTCCCCGCGCAAGGTGGCCGAAATCGGCGCGGCTCTGGCCGACGGCCTTTCTGCCGCCCACGCCAAAGGCGTCATCCACCGGGACCTCAAGCCAGAAAATATTTTCCTCACCACCGACAACCGGGTGAAGATTCTCGATTTCGGGTTGGCCCGCGTGCGTGCGCGATTCACATCCAGTGATGAAACCACCGCCGGGCCCGCAGTGGGCCGCACCGAGCGCGGCTCGATGTTGGGCACCATGGGGTACATGTCGCCCGAGCAGGTGCGGGGCGAGCTAGCGGAGGCGCCGAGCGACATCTTCGCCCTGGGATGCGTGCTCTACGAAATGGCGACCGGCCTGCGGGCCTTTTCCCGAGGCTCCACCGCCGATTCCGTCGCCGCCATCTTGAAAGAGGATGTGCCCGAGCTGTCCAGCTCCGGCAAGCAGGTCCCACCCGAGCTGGAGCGCGTGATCTCCCACTGCCTGGAGAAAAGGCCCAGTGAGCGCTTCCAATCGGCCCGCGACCTCGCCTTCGCCTTGCGAGCGGCGGGCGGCAGCGGCGCCCGTCTGGGCCCCTCCGCGACGGCCGGCCCCGGAAAACCCCGGTCCTTCTGGATCGGGATCGCCGCCGCGTTGGCGCTGCTCGTTTCGAGCGGCGCCGCGCTCTTTCTCTGGCTGGGCCACAGCAGCTCCGTCGACTCCCTGGCCGTTCTGCCGTTCGTCAATGCAGGCGGCGATCCCAACGCTGAATACTTGAGCGACGGCATAACCGAAGCGATCATCAGCAACCTTTCCCAGTTGCCCAATCTGGGCGTGATGTCGCGCAGCTCGGTCTTCCGCTACAAAGGCCGCGAGCCGGACCCACAGGCCGTGGGCCGTGACCTGAAGGTCCGGGCGGTGCTGGTCGGCCGCGTGGTGCATCGCGGCGACAGCCTCTCCATCAGCACCGAGCTGGTCGATGTCCGCAGCAACCGCCAGATCTGGGGCGAGCAGTACAATCGCAAGCTTTCCGATCTGATCGCCGTCCAGCAGGAGATCGCCCAGGAAATTTCCGACAAGCTGCGCCTGCGCCTGACGGGGGAAGAAAAGAAGCGCCTGGCCAAGCGGCCTACGGAAAACACCGAAGCCTACCAGCTCTATCTGCAAGGCCGCTACCAGTGGAACAAGCGCACCCTGGAGGGTATGCAACAGAGCATCGACCTGTTCCAGCAGGCGATCGCCAAGGATCCCCGTTACGCCCTGGCCCACGCCGGCCTGGCCGACTCCTACGCGCTCCTCGCCGACTACAACGTCCTGCCGGCCCGCGAGGTCATGCCACGGGCCAAGAATGCCGCCGCGCAGGCCCTGGGCATAGACGACGGCCTGGCCGAAGCCCACGCTTCTCTCGGCTGGGCCAAGCTGACCGAAGACTGGGCCTGGCCCGATGCCGAGCGCGAATTCAAGCGCTCCATCGAGCTCAATCCCAACTATGCGACCGCCCATCACTGGTATGGAGTGTACTGGATGGTAATGGGGCGGCCGGACCAGGCCCTGGCCGAGATTCAGCGAGCCCAGCAGCTCGATCCGCTGTCGCCGGCGATCAACCTGGCGGCGGCCTCCGCCTACTATTACAACGGCCAATATGACCAGGCCCTCGAGCAGTGCCGCAAGACCGTCGCCATGGACCCCAACTTCACCGACGCCCACGTCCTGCTCGGCCGCGCCTACGAGCAGAAAGGCGCCTACAGCGAAGCCATCGCCGAGTTCCAGAACGCCCTCCGGCTTTCTGAAGGCGGCTCGAACGAGCTGGCCGCCCTCGGCCACGCCTACGCCCTGGCCGGCAAGCGCGACGAAGCCGTCAAGATCCTCGACCAATTGAAGGAGCGGTCCCAGCAGACCTACGTCCAGCCTCTCTGGATCGCCGGTATCCACATCGGCCTGGGCGACAAAGACCAGGCCTTCGAATGGCTGCGAAAGACCTACGACGACCGCTCCGGCTGGCTCGTCTACCTCAAGATCGACCCCATGTTCAGCCCCCTCCGCTCCGACCCCCGCTTTCGCGAGCTGCTCCAGCGCGTCGGCCTGCCCGGGTGAGAACGCTTCCGCGACCCTGAGAAGGTGTAAGGGAATGGATGACAGCGAAGGAACGCGCACGCAGTCATATTCTGGCAGTAGTACCTAAACGGAAGTATAGACTGCACCATGCACTTAGAAGTACTCTGTTGTTCCCCCCGACTGCGATCCCCGCATGAAGCTCAACGAAATGATCCAGGATCTCTGGCTGGAACGGCGCCGGATTGATGAATGCATCGCCCACCTGGAACGGCTGGCGGCAGGCGGGCGGAAAACCGGTCGTCCCCGAAAAACACCCCTCCCGCTCGGAAACGGGTCGCCCCGGCCGCCCCGCCGAGATTCCCAGACTCGTGCGCCGGCCCGCAAGGGTCGAGTCCGGGACGGCCCTCCTCCCCAGCTATAGCCTCAAACCTTCCAGCCCCAAGCCGCTGCGGGCGCCGACCTACGCGCCGGCGCACCGACCCCGGTCACCGTTAACTCGCTGGAATTACTCCCGCGTTCACAACCACTTGCCTCGCCAACCCCGGGCGCCTCCCACTCCACGCCGTTATGATGGAAGTGAGGGGCCCAAGCCACGGGCCAAAAAGGACTTGCGCGCCCAAAAACAAATTTTACACGAACGAAACCAATCCTAGAATCGGACACTGCCCTCGACTGGCTGGCCGCCCCTAGCCCGCGGCGCCGCCTGGGGTAGAATGATGCGGATGACTCGACGACAACTCCTGACCACCCTGGCCGGCGCCGCGGCGGGTTTGCCCGCCGCGCGGGGCGCCGACGCCGACTGGCCCAGGATCGCTGCCGAGGCCGTCGGCTGCCTGCGCGATTACATCCGCATCGACACCTCCAATCCACCCGGCAACGTTGCCCCGGCGGCGGCCTACCTGGCCAAGGTCCTCGAAAAGGAAGGAATCGCCACAGAGCGCCTGCAGTCGGCGCCGGGACCCAAGGTCAATCTGCTGGCGCGCCTTCCGGGCAGCGGCCGGAAGCGTCCTCTGCTGCTGCTGAATCACACCGACACCGTGCCGGCCGACCGCAGCCGCTGGCAGACCGATCCCTTCGCCGCCGAGATCCGTCTGAACCGTCTCTGGGGCCGCGGAACCGTGGACATGAAGTCGACCGGCATCGTCCACTTGATGACAATGCTGCTGCTGAAGCGAAACCGCGTGCCGCTCTCGCGCGACGTGATCTTCGCCGCGACCGCCGACGAAGAGGTCGGCGGCGCCCTGGGCGTCGGCTACCTGCTCGAAAAGCAGGCGCGGAAAGTGGAGGCCGAATACGTGCTCGAAGAAGGCGGCTTTTCGACCAACCGCCTGTTCACCGCCGAGGGCGACGTCCACGGCATTTCCGTGGCCATGAAGCAGGTGCTCTGGCTGCATCTGACGCTGAATGGAACCGGCGGCCACGGCTCCCAGCCCGCCGAGGACAACGCCATCGCCGGTCTCGCCGCCGTGCTGCGCCGCATCGTCGAGGCCGCGCCGCCGAAGCGCACCGATCCGGTCATCGACCAGATGCTGACCCGCCTGGCGCCGGCGCCCCTGGCCAACAACCGCTTTGCCAACGCCATCCAGCGGAACACGATCTCGCTAACGTCCTTCCGGGCCGGGGTCGGCGATCCGCCGAAGGAAAACGTGGTCCCCTCGCTCGCCACCGCCTCGATCGATTGCCGCCTGCTGCCGAGCCAGCCGACCCAGGAATTCGTCCAGTGGGTGAAGCAGGTGTCGGCCGAGCCGAAATTGAAAGTGGAGATCATCCATCACCAGCCTTCCCATGCGCCCAGCTCGACCGATACCGAGCTGTTCCGGCTGATGGAGACGACCGTCGCCCGGCACTCGCCGCAGGCCAGGGTGATCCCCTACCTGACGCCCTTCGGCACCGACGGCGACCGCTTCCGCCGCCCCGACCGTCAGGTCTACGGTTTCTTTCCGGTCGTGATGTCGGCCGAGGAAGTGATGTCCATGCACTCCGACGCCGAGCGCATCCCGGTAGCCCCCTTCGAGAAAGGCCTGCGCATTTTCTA
>JBGOUJ010000343.1:0-8441 GCA_041477005.1 Terriglobia bacterium
ATGAAGCCCCTGGGCGAGCGGGGCCGGCTCCAGTTCCGCGCCGAGGCGTTCAACGTCTTTAACAAGCCCCAGTTCGGCGCTCCGACCGGGCTCGGTTGGGTTGGTTTAGATTCGCTCGTCCCGGATGCGCCGCGCGTGGGCGAGATCCGCCAGTTGCGGCAGCCGATGCGCATCTTCCAGTTCGGGTTGAAGCTGTACTTCTGAGCCCTTGCTCGGACCGGGGGCTCAAGTCGCTCGGCTGCGGTCACAGAATCAAAAACGCCTCCGCGCCAGGAAGGCATCCCGCTGGGGCGCCGTCTCCCCGAAGCGAAAGTGTTACGATGTTACGCCGTAGGATCACCGCGGACGCCAATGGACCCGCTCTCGAGCATTGCTGCGCTCCTACGGTCCGATTTCGCGGAAGAAGCAGGCGCCGGCTTTCCGAGGCTGACGCGGATCCCGTGCACGGCGATCATAAAGTTCCTGGATTATTTCGATTCCCTTGTACCCGCCGAGCGTGAGTCTCTACTCGACGTGCTGGCCCGCTTCGGCGCGATGAGATTTCTCCCGGTTCAACGGATCAACCGGGAATATCAGGAGCTTCGAGTCAACAACCCAGCCTATGTGCGGTTCTGGGCGGCGATCGAGTCGCAGGCTTTCACCTATGGATATCGTTACTGGGACGTCAAGATGACGAAGATGACCCTGAGCGACCCGGAAACTTTAGCGGCTATCGCCAAGAATCGCTCGACGCTGGCTTGGCGGCCGCGTGACGACCCCCGCCAGGACTTGTTGCCCGACCCCGACCTCGGTCATCTCCAGCCGGCGAAAGCGGCTCTGCTGCGCCAATTGGTGGGCAAAGCCTTCGCCGGTCTGTTCTGTACCGAAAAGAGAAAGCTCGCCGGGGGCGAAACCGGATACACCGGCTCCATTGGAGCCACGAAGCTGACGGCCTGGGTCGATTTCGGTTCGAGGGCCGCCCAGTTGCGCTACGGCGTGAGCATCGCGAGCGCGGACCGCACGATCAGCGTTTCCCGCCTTTCCTACGAGGATCTGTGGCTCACCAATCTCGGTTGGGATTACTTGACCGAAGAGAATGCGTCCAGATCCGTCGAGCTGCTGTGTGAACAGGTCGTGTACCTCGTGAGTCTTCTAGACCGCGTCACCGCCCTGTCGTCAGCCTGACTGTCGGGTGACCCTCAGCTTCGCGTGCTCCGGTACAATAGTTTTGACTTGAGCAACCGGGGAGGCAAGGAAGCACAATGACCGAGGCCTGGAAACATTGGGAAGGCCACGTCGTCGATGGGAGATTCTGCCTGCGCCAGCACTTGGGTGGCTGCCGGCACAGCGCCGTGTTCCTTACCGAGTACGGCGGGCCGGAACCCCGGAAGGCCGCAATCAAACTCCTTGCGGCAGATCCACGGAGCACGGAAATCCAGCTCTCCCGGTGGGAGCTGGCTGCGACGCTGTCTCATCCCCACTTGATCCGGCTGTTCGAGATGGGGCGCTGCCGGTTAAGCGACATGGGGCTGCTCTACCTCGTGATGGAGTACGCCGACGAGGGGTTGTCGCAAGTTCTTCTACACCGGTCGCTCACCTCGCCGGAAGCACGCGAGATGCTCGTGCCCGCCCTGGACGCCCTGGCGTACCTTCACGGGAGAGGCTTCGTGCACGGTCACCTGAAACCCGCAAACGTCATGGCCGTCGATGATCAACTGAAAATCACGAGCGACGGGCTCTGCCTGGCGGGTGAATTGGGCGGCCGTCCGGGTAAGCCGGGCGTCTACGACCCGCCCGAGATTGCGGGTGGAGGGGTCTCGCCGGCTGGGGACGTTTGGTCGCTTGGCATGACGCTGGTAGAAGCGCTGACGCAGCGTCCGCCCGCTCGGGAGGGAACCGAACAGGAGGAACCGGTCCTGCCGCAGACACTACCGGCTCCGTTTGGTGATATCGCGCTTCACTGTCTACGGCGGGATCCCCGGCGTCGATGGACGGTTGCCGACATTGCCGCGCGGCTTCGTGAGATCTCGCCCGGATCCCCCGGTCAGACGACTGCCAGAGCGCCAGAGCCGTTCGCGAAGGGTCGTTACATTGTGCCGGCGGCCGCCCTCGGCCTCGCACTGGCTGCGACAGCGGTGGTGGTTGGACCGAGGCTAGTCAACCGTCGTCCGGAGGCTCGGCGAGCCTCTTCCATCCCGTTCGAACAACCGGGGGTTCAGCCACAACCGGAGCCTAAGCCGGCGACGCCCGACGGGGGGCAGTCCACGAACAGAACCAGCGATGAAAAGCGAAGTTCCCCCGGCGCCCCCCCTGCGCCCCTTCGATCCGAAGCGTTGGCGAAAACACCGGCCGGCAGTCTTCTTCCGGGGGAGGTCGTTCAGCAAGTGCTCCCCGAGGTGCCCGCCAAAGAGAGAAACACCATTCGCGGTACGGTGAGGGTCGAGGTGAGAGTCCACGTTAATCCGTCAGGGAGTGTGGTGGGCGCAAAGCTCGATTCCCCCGGACCGAGCAGATATTTTGCCGAACTGGCTCTGCAAGCCGCGCGACGTTGGAAATTTAGGGCGCCGCAAAATCACAGCGGGGATGCTTCGAGTGAATGGGTCCTGCGATTCGAATTTGCGAGAACCGCGACCGAGGTCTTCCCGGTGCGAGCAGCTCCTTAGCGCCAACGCTGAGGTAACGACCCTCATCCTCTGTCAAAGGCTTGCACCGGATGCCCGCCTTTTAGCAGCCTGTTCGTTGTATACTGCTAGCTGCCGGGAACCTAAAGATCGGAATCCCGGAAAATTTATTGAGGCGTTCTCTTCGCGCTGCGGTCTCGTTTTACACCAACCTTTATGTGGATCGTCCGGCTTGCTCTCCGTCGCCCGTATACCTTTGTCGTGATGGCTGTCCTCATAGCCGTCCTTGGTGGGACAGCCATCACCACCATGCCCGTCGACATCTTCCCGTACATCGACATTCCCATCGTGAGCGTCTTGTGGGTGTATTCGGGTTTGTCGCCGGAGGAGATGGAGAAGCGGGTCGTTACCGGCTTCGAGCGCAGCCTCACTTCAAATGTAAACGACATCGAACACATTGAGTCGCAGGCTTACAACGGCTATGCGGTGGTAAGGATCTACTTCCATCCGAATGTGAAAATCGACATGGCCGTCGCTCAGGTGACGGCGACCATGCAAACCGGACTCCGCCAGATGCCACCGGGGATGTTTCCCGCCAACGTCTTGAAGTACGACGCGGCGAGTGTTCCCATCCTGCAGCTTGGCCTTTCCAGCAAAAGCCTGCGCGAGCAGGAGCTATTCGACTTGGGTAATAACTTCATCCGGACCCCCCTCGGTACCGTGCAGGGCGCCTCCGTTTCCTATCCGTTCGGTGGAAAACAGCGGTCGGTGATGGTGGATTTGAACCTGGATGAACTCTACGCCAAGCAGCTTTCGCCGATCGACGTCTCGAATGCCTTGACCCTGCAGAACCTGATCCTCCCGGCGGGCACGGCGAAGCTGGCCAAAACCGAGTATCAGATCCGGGTCAACAGCAGCCCTCTCCTGCTGGAAGAATTGAACAACCTGCCCATCAAAACGGTGAATGGCGCGACGGTGTACGTCAAGGACGTGGCGCAGGTCCGCGACGGCTTCTCCGTCCAGAACAATATTGTCCGCACCAACGGATCGCGTGGCGTTCTGCTCACCATAACCAGGAACGGGAAGGCCTCCACCCTGTCCATCGTCGATGCCATAAAGGCGGCCCTTCCCCGGATTCTCGCCACGGTTCCCCCGGAGCTGAAGGTGGACGCGCTCTTCGACCAGTCGCTCTTCGTGCGAGCCGCTATTCAGGGCGTGGAGCGCGAAGCCCTGATTGCCGCCGGTCTCACCGGCATGATGATCCTGCTGTTCCTGGGGAGCTGGCGAAGCACCCTGATCGTGTGTATCTCGATTCCGCTCTCCATTCTCTCCTCCCTGTGCATCCTGAGCCTTTTGGGAGAGACCATCAACGTGATGACGCTCGGAGGCTTGGCCCTCGCGGTCGGTATCCTGGTGGACGACGCCACGGTGGAGATTGAGAACACGCACCGCAACCTGGCCATGCGGAAACCGCTGCTCCGCGCGGTGCTCGATGGCGCGGGGCAGATCGCCGTTCCGACTTTTGTCGCTACCCTTTCGATTTGCATTGTGTTCGTGCCGGTGTTGCTGCTGACCGGAACGGCGAGGTATTTGTTTACACCCCTGGCCATGGCGGTCGTCTTCGCCATGCTCGCTTCTTACCTGCTGTCCCGTACGCTGGTCCCGACGATGGTGGCTTTTCTTCTTAAATCAGAAGTTGACCTGTACCGGCAGGGGATTCACGGAGAGACGGCCGGCGGCAGGGGGGTGTTCTGGCGCGTCCACTATTTGTTCAACGCTCTGTTCGAGAGCCTCCGCTTCCGCTATGTTGGCCTGCTCGATTGGTCCTTGCGGCATCGCGGGCGGGTCCTGACGGCTTTCATGTGTGTCTCAGTTGCTTCGCTGGGCCTGGTATGGCTGGTCGGCGAGGATTTCTTCCCCAATGTGGATTCCGGCCAGATGCGGCTTCACGCGCGCGCTCCGGCCGGCACGCGCATCGAACAGACCGAGTTAAGGTTCTCCGCGCTTGAACGCGCCATCCGGGACGTAATCCCCTCCGAGGAGATTGACTCGCTGATCGATAACATCGGGATCCCGAACAGTTGGACGAGCATTGCTCAGGGAGACATTCCGACAATCTCCAGCGCGGACGGCGAAATCCTCATTTCGCTGAAGAAGGAGCATCGTGGCTCTACCCGGGATTACGAAGTACTGCTCCGTAAACGCCTGCGCGAGAAGTTCCCGGACATGTCGTTCTTCTTCCAACCGGCCAATATCACCAGCCAGATTTTGAGCTTCGGCCTCCCGGCGCCGATCGATTTGCAGGTCGTCGGGCGGGACGCGGAAGCCAACTATCGGATCGCCCAGAAGCTCGCCGCGAGGATTGCGCGCATTCCCGGAGCGGCCGATGTCCATGTTCACCAGGTCGTTGACCAGCCGCAAATCCGCCTGTCTGTGGATCGAGTCAAAGCCTCGCAATTGGGCTTGACGCAACGCGATGTAACGAGCAGTATGCTGATCTCTCTCAGCGGCAACAGCTCGGTGGCGCCGAATTTCTGGCTGAACTGGGACAACGGTGTCAGCTACAACGTTGGCGTGCAGACGCCCCAGTACCGGATCGATTCCCTGGATGCCTTGCTGCGCACCCCCATTTCCGTGGCAACCAACGTGGTCAATACCACTACACCGGATTCGCAAGCGGGTGCTGCCGCTGCCGGGAATGCTTCCGTCGGCGTCTCCCCCAGCGGCGCCTCCCAGGCCTACGGAAATCCCGGAGCCATTCCAGGGAGCACGCAACTTCTGTCGAATCTGGCCACTGTCCGACGGGCTTACGCCCCGGTGATCGTCAACCACTATAACGTCTGGCCGGTTTTTGACGTCTATGCAAACGTGGACCGGCGCGATCTGGGTGGCGTCGGAGGTGAGGTGGAGAAGATCATGCGCGAGGAAGAAGCCCATTTGCCCCGCGGCGCCTCGTTCGCTCTGCGCGGACAGATCGAGACCATGCAATCCTCCTTCCTTCGCCTGGGATGGGGCATGGCCTTCGCCGTGGTCTTGGTGTATCTTCTTATGGTGGTGAATTTTCAGTCGTGGCTCGATCCTTTCATCATCCTGACGGCTCTGCCGGGCGCGATGGCCGGCATTTTGTGGATGCTGTTCGTCACCGGCACCACCCTGAGCGTCCCTTCCTTGATGGGAGCCATCATGTGCATTGGCGTCGCGACGGCCAACAGCATCCTGATCGTCACCTTCGCTAACGACGAGCGCACGTTTGTGCCCTCTGCCAGGGAGGCGATGCTCTCCGCCGGCTACGCTCGGATCCGGCCGGTGCTGATGACCGCGACAGCCATGATTCTCGGCATGCTTCCCATGTCTCTGGCTCTGGGGGAAGGCGGAGAGCAGAATGCGCCCCTCGGACGCGCCGTGATCGGCGGCCTGATGTTCGCCACCGTCACTACGCTGTTCGTCGTCCCTATCATCTATAGCTACCTGCGGACGGAGCCTCCGGTCCATCACGAGGGCCGGTTCGACGAACAGGAGCGGCAAGCCGCATCGCAATCCGAGTGGAATAGTGTTTAAGCCGTTTCCGGGCCTCTGATGCGATATATCGAACCGGATCAACCTGGATCTCAAGTCGAGGCAGCGACCACGGAAGAGAGGTTGCGCAGGGAAAATCAGGATCTCGAGCGGCAGCTCCAGGAGCTGAAGGGCTCGGTCCACGGCTCTTCGCACGCCGGGCTGCCCGTGGAGCTGTGGCATCCGTCCGGCCTCACGATTTGGTCCATCGTTCTGGGGGCGGTCGTCCTCATCGTAATGGCATTCTTCGCCGGTTACATTCCGCTTCAGAAACGAAAGGCCCTCATCCTCAGTGAGGCGCAGGAACAAGAGCAGGCTCTGCCCCGGGTGGAGGTGGTCGAGGTGGGGCGATCGTCGCAGAAGACGGAGTTGGAGCTGCCGGGAAATATCCAGGCCATTACCGAGGCTCCCATCCTCGCCCGAGCCGACGGATACATCCAGCGCCGAATGGTGGACATCGGCGATCGGGTCCAGGCCGGCCAGCCGGTAGCCGAGATTGAAGCGCCTGAACTGGACGAGCAGGTTCGCCAGGCCAAGGCGGGCCTGCAGCAGGCACAGGCGGGGGTGGACCAGGCGCTCGCGAATTACGAGCAGGGCAAATCCGGCATGGAACTCGCCCGCATCACGGCGGAGCGCTGGAGTCGCATGGCCACCGAGGGCGTCGTCTCGCGGCAGGACAACGACCAGTATCAGGCGCAGCTTCGGATGCAGGTCGCCGGCGTGCAGGCGCTCGAAAAGGCCATCGCTGCCCAGCGCAGCAACGTTTCCGCGGCCGAAGCCAGCCTGGCGCGCCTCGAGAAACTGGAGAGCTACCGAGTGGTGAAGGCGCCCTTCGACGGAGTCATCACGTTACGCAATGTGGATGTCGGCGCGCTGGTGAATGCCGGCAACACGCTGCTGTTCCGAATCGTGCAGACGGGCACGCTCCGCACTTATGTCAACGTCCCGCAGGCAATTGCCGGCTCGATACGGCCCGGCCAAACTGCTCGTTTGAGCGTTTCGAACCTGCCCGGTCGCCAGTTCACGGGGACGGTAGCGCGCACCGCGAACGCGCTCGATCCCACCAGCAGGACGCTGCTCGTGGAACTCCACGTGCCAAATGCGGAAGGTGTGCTGATGCCCGGCATGTACGCCCAGGTCGACCTGAGCAGCACCCGAACGAATCCGCCCCTGCTGGTCCCGAGCGAAGCCCTGATCGTTCGCGGCGATGGCGCCGCGGTCGCCTTGGTCCGCCCGGACCACACCGTGCATCTCCAGAAGATTCAGGTTGGCCGCGACTACGGTGACCGCCTGGAGGTGCTCGGCGGCCTTCAGGAAGGGGATATGATCATCCCGAACCCCGGCGATGCCGCGCGCGAAGGGATCAAGGTCAATCCGGTCTCCCTGGCGCAAAAGGCATCGGAACAACCGGCTCCCGCCGGCGCGGGCAAGTGATTTCACGACGATTGCCAAACCGCTCCGAAACATTGCGATTCGCTACACGGTTGCGTGCCCTCCGACGTTTTTCCTTTGAGAATTCCCGGAGGTCCCTAAACTAATTATGCCTCGAGGACCGAGAACCGACATTTGGGCGGTCAGCTTTTTCGCCGTCGCGATCGTCTTCTGCGGCTCGGCCTCGATCTGAAAACTCTGCACGTTGAGTTTTTGGATAGCGTCGTCGTGCTCCTGGGTGCGAGCTTCGCCGAGCCTGCGGTTTTGGAGCGGCGCGTCGGCAGCAGGAGGCAACGGGTGTATACTGATTGGCAACCGGGAGCCAAAATGGAAATTCCCGTTTACCTCTATGCGCTGCGGCTGCAGGTGTTCCTCGCAGTCGAAGGAAAGCTTCCATAGCGCCTGGTTCTGGAGGATCTATGGCGAACTTTTGCACCAATTGTGGAGCCCTGGCGGCGGGGCGATTTTGCACTGCGTGCGGGGCGGCCCTCCAGGGTGGCGCGAGCCCTCCTCCCGTTCCCAGCCCCCGTCCACCGACCGGCGCTCCGGCGGCCGGCCCTGCCGCGACCGGCCCTGTAGCTGGCGGCGGGTCAGCGGTGAAGGTGATCCTCATTCTCCTCGGCGGAGTTGTGTTACTCGGCGCCATGGGGGTCGCCGGTTTGGTGTACGTCGGGTATCGAGCCAAGCAGAAAATTGCCCAGATCAAACAGGAGTATGGGATCAACGGCGACTCGGCGGCGAGTTCCACTGCAAGTGCGCCCGTGGCAAGCTTCCCTCCGCCGAAGGGAAGCGGTTGCCCGATGCTGGAGGGGCAGGAGGCTTCTCGGATCCTGGGCGTCGCGATCGAGCGAGTAG
>JBGOUJ010000344.1:0-8417 GCA_041477005.1 Terriglobia bacterium
AAATGGAGGAATTGAGAAATTGAGAAAGGAAGACGCCGGTGCGCGGGGATGTCTTCCTTTCTCAATTCCTCAATTCCCTCCATAGTTAGACTTGCAGAAGCGAGATGCTAGGGCGCGACTGGAACTCTGGCAGCCCCGATTCTGCGCCAGCACCGCAGGTCTCGTTGGTTACCTTCTCCAGGAACAGCTTGGTATTTTTCGTGAGGACTGAAACAAAAACGCGTTGAAAAGCACTAACCTAATATAAACGGGCGCGAGATCAGAAAGCGTGTGATATTAGCTAAGGCAGGCCACCCGAGCCCGTGGAAGGGAGACTCCGATGCTAACCTCAACGCCGATGCGGGCGCTTCACTGGAACGGCTGGCTGGCCGCGGTTTCCGTTGCTCTACTGTGGCTGGCTGGTTGTGCCGACCGCGTTGTTCTCAGTAACGCATCTGGCTCGGAAAACGGCGTCCTCGTGGACGCCCAAGCCAGCGGTGGACCGCTCACCTACCAGTCCTTCCGGTCGATGAGCAACACGGTAAGTGTAGGCGATTTGTCGCCCCGTGCCGGTAACAACGAGGTAGTCGCCTTCACCAGCTTCCGGCCGCCGGCAATCCAGACGCCCGTCACCTGGACAAGCGGAGCCGACACGGTGAACCTGCCTTATCAAAACGAGATCGGACTGGCGTTCAAGGTTTGGGTTGTTAAGGGCCCTTTCAACGCGCAACGCACCAGTGCCATCAATTCCTGTGTTACAACCAGCAGCATCTGGGATAATGAAAGGATGGGCGCGTTGATTGCCACTTTTGAAATCGTCGACGCCACAGGTAACACGAACGCGGCCAACTACTTCGCTTTTGACTGTTCCAAGCAGGCGGGCATCCAGACGGATATCGGAAAGACCGCTGGGCGCATCAACATCTATTTCGTGGACACCGTGGATGGAGGCGCTGGTCGCGGCCAAGCTTGCAACATTGGCAGCGATTTTGTCGCGCTGGGCTCAGCAGTCGGTAGCGAATTGGCCTCGCACGAACTCGGGCACGATTTCGCCTTGACGCACATTGACGACCTGACGGCGAATTTCGATCAGACCAACATCATGCATAGCGCCAGCAACACGCGCCAGTTCATCACGGAGGGACAGCTCTTCCGCGCTCACCTGTCCACCAACTCGGCTTTGAATTTCCTCTACGCCGCTCGTCCGGGCCGGCCAACACGCAACTGCCCGCGCGACACTTCAAACGATCAGTGCCCGACCATTCAGAAGCGAATCTGGGCCGACGGCACGTTCCCCGCCAATTGAGCGGGCAAACGGGAAAGGCCATCGCAAGGGACATTCAAAAGGTAGGCGATGCACAGGAGCACTGGCTGCGATAGCTCTGTCGGCTGTCATCCACGCCGCCCTAGGTCAAAGGCCGCTTTCCGAACCGGCTCGCGCCGTCGCCCAGACCTGGCTGCTAAAGGACTGCGATGCCGGCGAGCAGAAGCGGTTGGAATCTGAGCTGATTCGCTTCCGGGCCGAGCTCGAGCCTTTTTTTCTCGCGGCCCTGACGCAGGGGCCCGACCAGAGGCTGGTCTCGGAAGTCGACCAGACCGCTGGAAGGCGGTTCGATCAGCGTCAGGAACTTCTCAAGCGAAGAACTTCCGGGCTCAGCGAGAGCGACCTGGAGCTGGCGCGGAAGCTGACGCGGAACCAGTTCATCGCGCAAGAGAAGGAGGCTTTCGTCACGCGGTACAAGTCCCAAGCCATTGCGGGCTTGGGCGTCGTGGGAGGAGACAAGACCAAGGCCGTGCTCGCGGGCATCGCCGGCGACCAAAAGTCCCCCCTGCGGGGCTCTGCACAGGAAGCACTAAAGAGGCTGCAGGGGCCGCGTCGGCCGGGTCAGTGAATTCGTCAGAGAGTGATCCGCAGGCTCATCTCCTTGAATCGCGAAGGCATAGGCTCGTCGAGTAGTGGCTCGCTGGCCTTACGAAAGCGCTGCAGGTTTTCGGCCTGTTATTCTGCTTAATAGGGACTGGAGCGAACGGAACCTTCAATGCACACACGCCTGGATGAAATCGCGGCCGACGCCATGACACTCTCCCTGCGGGATCGCGTCGAGCTTGCTCAGCGTTTGGTTTCCAGCCTGGACGATCAGGTTGAAACCGATGTGGAAGCACTGTGGATGGCAGAAGCGGAGCGACGGCTCCAGGAGCTTCGCACGGGCGCGGTGAAGGGCATCGATGCTGTGGAGGCTTTCAAGAAGGCGCATGAAGCCCTCGAACGGTGAAGGTTGAATTCCACCCCGGGGCGGAAGACGAGATGATCGAGTCCGCCCGCTTCTATGAGCAGATCAACTGGAGATAGGAGCTGAAACCGGAAGGCTTCTCTTACTTGGTATTGGTGAAGATGATGTCCGACTCGCTGGTGTACTTGTGGTAGTTGCGGAAATCGATGGTATTGCGGCTGCAGGCGCTGGTGCCGCGCTGGCAGCTCAAAGATTCGGAGTGCACGGGCAGCAGATACTGGCCGTCGCCGAGGCGGACGTATTCGTAATCGGTGGCCGATTCAATCCTGTCGAGCGGGAATTCGCGCGGAATTTTTTTGGCCTGCATCTCGATGCGGAGGACGCGATGGGTCTTTTTGTCGATCCAGACCGCGCCGTCGTAGGCCGGAAGCACGCTTTGGGAGGCGACCATGATGTTCCAGTGGGAACCCTCCCGCTCGACTTCGAAGTCATAGACCAGGGCGGTCTGGCCGCCGGCCTTGGATTCCTCGCGGTAGCGGAAGTCGGCCGCGGTGCCGGGTGAGAATAGATCGACCAGAATCGTGCCGAACTCGCCGGTGGACCAGGAACCGGGGAGATCTTCGATCCCCTTCTTGGTGGGCTTGCCGTTTATAGCCACGTCGCGGTAGCGCTCGCGGCCCCCCTCGTAAACCACGTTGACCGAGACCACGTCTTGCGCCTGCCAGCTCACTTTGTGGGAGACGCTGGCGAAGCGGGCCATAAATTCCTGGCAGACGTAGTTGGGCAGAGTCTCAGTGAACGACCCTGCGATCTCGCGGGCCTTCGCGATGTGGGGATCGGCTGGCGGCGCGTCCGGTGCGGGGATAACTTCCACCTCTGCCGAGGAGGCGGCCGTCGCAGCCGCGCGACGCGGACTGGCAGCGACGGGCGAGCCGGCAGTGGCCGGGTCGGGCAGCGCCCCAGCCGCAGCCACGTCCATCTGCTTCCTGACTTCCGGGTCCTTGGACCATCCGCGCCTCAGGCGAGGCCGGCCGGCGTCATTCTCATTGGGGGCTTGAGGAGGGGGCTCGGGCGCGGAAGTCGCCTCGGCGGTCTCTGCCGGGGCGGAAGCCTCTGCTGCCGCAGCGGGCGCCTTTGCCGCTCCCGGCACCCTTGCTGCGGTGGGAGCTTTTGCTGTTGCGGGCGCTGCTGGCGCAGGGGCTCTTGCCACCGCGGGCGCTACAGCGGGAGCTTTTGCCGCGGCGGAGGCCTTCGCTGGTGGTGACGCTTCTGCTTCCGTAGCCGCGGCTTGTGCCGTGGCCGGCGCGGACTCGGCTGCCGAAGATGCATCCTTGTGCCGCAACACCGGGCGCTCGTCGTCAGACTGCGAGGTCTGGGTCGAGGCTCGGACCGGCTCGGAGGCCTTAGCCTGCTCCTCGGCGGTTCCCTTTTTCTTCAGGGTTACATTGACCGCATAGAGGTAGCCTTCCTCGTCTTGCTTGGCGTCGATCACCAGGTGATCGCCGGGGTGCAGGTCGGAGGGCGCCTTTGTTTTGTCGGTGCGTTTCAGAGTGAGAATGCGGGTGTCGTCTGCTTCGATAACAATCTGCTTGTCGTCGAGTTGGCGGAGGGTGCCGGTTACTTGCTGCAGTTGCTCCTGGCTGTCCTTGGGTGTTGCGGTTTTCTTCGGCTTGCGGCCCGGCAGGCGAGGCAGGCCAATGCCGCCGATGCCGCCACCACCGCCCGGATAGGTGCCTGGAGGATATCCGCCTGGAGGGTATCCGCCGGGAGGATAGCCACCGGGTGGGTAGCCGCCAGGGTATTGGCCGATCAGCGGGAAGGCGCTGAGCGCCATCGCCAGACCCACCACGACCCGGATACACCGCATGTCACATTATAGACGCGAATGGGATGCCTGGGGGTACAAATTTACTCGGGTTTGAAGATTTCAGCGAGGGGGATACGGAGGGCGGGTAACAGGTCGGGAGCGTCCAGGAAATCGGCGGCGGTGAGTGTCACGGGTTGCTGCGAAGGCCGATGGATAGCGGCCTGGCGCTTTCGGGGATACACGACCCAGACGGCCAGGGCGCCGGCGGCCAGGTACTGCTGGACCTTCTTTTGGAGGTCCGCCGGGGACTGCGAAGGGGACTGGATCTCTACCGCCAGGTCCGGGCCGCCGAGGATGTAGCCGGAGGATGGATCGCAGGGGACGGGGAGCCGGCCTTTTCGAATGAAGGCGATGTCGGGGGCGCGGACTACATCGGGGTCGCGCTCCAGCAGAAAGCCAGTATTGGCATAGGTCTTCCCAATGCCAGCCTTTGTCACATGGCTGGAAAGAAGGCGGCGTAACACATCATCGACCCACCCATGCTCTTCCCCCGTCGACGGCATACGGATCAACTCTCCTTGGTCGAGCTCGTAAGCGTAGTCGTCGTCGGGCAGGAGCGCCAACTCGGCCGCCGTTGTTGTCGCTCGCGCCTGGGTCTGGGCTGACACGACGTTCTGCCCATGATCTTACCGCGATTTTGGGGCAGGCGCCTCCTCGACCGTGGCGTACTTCTTCAACTGCTGGAACTGTTTTTCGCTGAGACGGGGGATGGCGCGGAGCTCTTCGACGCTGTGGAAGCGGCCGTTTTTCCGCCGGAGACGGATGATCTGGGCGGCGCGGGAGGGGCCGATGCCGGGCAGTTGCTGAAGCTGCTCGGCGGTGGCGGTGTTGATATCTACCGGCGCGCGAGGCGGGTGCTTGGCGCTCAGCAGCGCGGCGACGGCGCAGAGGAGCAGGAGCCTTCGCATACGGCTCATGGTGGATCGTGGTCCTGGAGCAGGCGCTGCAATTCGGGGTGACGCCGGAACAGGATCAGGGCGGTCAGAGCGGAGATGCGGTAATAGCGCGCCAGGGTGGGGTCGTGCCGATCGAGAGCCGCGAGGTGTTGGCGGATGGTCGCGGCATCGCCGCGGGCCAGGGGGCCGGTCCAGCTCTGCTTGCCGGCGTAGAGGAAGTTTTCCAGCGTGGTGAGGAGCAGGGGGCGGAGGGCCTGGGTGGCGGCTTTGGGGCCGACGCCGGCGCGAGCCATCAGCCGGACGGCGGCTTCGAGCAGAGCGGTGAACAGCGGCGAGGCAAACGTGGCGGCGGCGTGGTAAATGGCCTTCTGGTCGGCGCGGATGCGCAGGGTCTTGCCGTTCCAGGCGGTGACCAAGGTCTGGGCTACGCGCAGGGCCTTTTCGTCGCCCTCGATGGCGAAGTGGACGCCGGCGAGCGAGAGGACGCGGCGGCCGAAGGTCTGGAGCGGATGCAGCGAGCCGACGGCGGCCCGCTGAGCGCGAAGCGGGGCGAGCACGGAACTATCGACGGCGCCGCTCGAATGCAGCACGACCGTGCGGGCGAGAGAAAAGCCGGCGCCGGCCAGTTGGTGGGCGACTGGAGCGATGGCATCGTCGGGGACGGTGATGAGAATCAGGGGGCAATCGGCGAAGTCCTTGTAGTTTTCGGTCGGCGTGCCGAGGCGCATCTGTCGCGTGGCGCGACGGGCCGAGATGAAAGTGCGCGAGAGAACCGGACCGAGTTCGTAGCGTGACGGCGGTAGCAGCCGAACGAGCGCTTGACCGGCCCGCCCCGGGCCGATCAGGCCAACGCGAAGCATAAAGAGGCGGCGGACAGAAGGCAGTAGTCAGCAGGCAGGGCCAAAGCCCGTTTCCGGAACATGCTGCCTGCCGCTTACTGCCTACTGCCTACTGTAATCGTACCTATAATTTCGCGGTTCTTCAAGTCCCTTACGCGGTCGCGGAGCTGGGCGGCCTTCTCGAATTCAAACTTGCGGGCGGCTTCGCGCATTTTTCCCTCGAGCTCGGTCACGTAGCGGTCCATCTCCTCGGCGGAGAGGGATTCGACGGCCGGCTCGGATTCGAGCGGGACGGTGAGGTAATCGGCCTCGGCGACCCGGATCAGGCTCATGTCGATGGGCTTGAGGATGGATTGCGGGGTGATGTTGTTGGCGTCGTTGTATTGCGTCTGGATGGCCCGGCGGCGATCGGTCTCGCCGAGGGCCCGGTTCATGCTGTCGGTGCGGCGGTCGGCGTAGAGGAGGGCCCGGCCGTTGATGTGGCGGGCGGCGCGGCCGATGGTCTGGATGAGCGAGCCGGAGGAGCGGAGGAAGCCCTCTTTGTCGGCGTCGAGGATGGCGACCAGCGAGACCTCCGGCAGATCGAGGCCCTCGCGGAGGAGGTTGATGCCGATCAGGACGTCGAACTCGCCCTTGCGGAGGTCGCGCAGGATCTTGACGCGCTCCAGCGTCTCGATCTCGGAGTGCAGGTAGCGGCAGCGGACGCCTAGCTCGGAGTAATACTCGGTGAGGTCTTCGGCCATGCGCTTGGTGAGGGTGGTCACCAGGACGCGCTCGTTTTGCGCGGTGCGGCGGCGGATCTCGTGCAGCAGGTCGTCGACCTGGCCCTTGATGGGGCGTACCTCGACTTCGGGGTCGACCAGGCCGGTGGGGCGGATCAACTGCTCGACGACCACGCCGGAGGACTTGGTCAGCTCGTAGGGGCCCGGGGTGGCCGAGACGTAGATCACCTGGTTGACGCGGTGCTCGAATTCCTCGAAGGTGAGCGGGCGGTTGTCGAGGGCGCTGGGGAGGCGGAAGCCGAACTTGACGAGGGTCTCCTTGCGGGAACGGTCGCCGTGATACATGCCGTGGAGCTGGGGGACGGTCTGGTGGCACTCGTCGATGAAGAGGAGGGAGTCCTGGGGCAAGTAGTCGAGCAGGGTCGGCGGGGCCTCGCCGGGGAGGCGGCCGGAGAAATGGCGGGAGTAGTTTTCGATGCCGTGGCAATAGCCGATCTCGCGCATCATTTCCACGTCGAACATGGTTCGCTGGAACAGGCGCTGGGCTTCGATATACTTGCCCTCCTTCTCCAGTTGCGGCTTCCACCAGTCGAGCTCTTCGAGGATGCTTTTGATGGCCCCCTCGCGGGTCTCGGCGGACATCACGTAGTGGGTCTTGGGGTAGATCGGCAGGCGCAGATAGGTCTGGCGGACCTGGCCGGTCAAGGGATCGATCTGCGCGAGACTTTCGACCTGGTCGCCCCAGAGCTCGATGCGATAGGCGTAATCGTCGTAGGTGGGGCAGAGCTCGATGGTGTCGCCGCGGACTCGAAAGGTCCCGCGCTTGAAGTCGGTTTCGCTGCGCTCGTAGAGGATGTCGACCAGGCGGCCGAGGATCTGGTTGCGCGAGATCTTCTGGCCCTTTTCGAGCATCAGCAGCATGCCGTAGTAGGCTTCCGGCGAGCCGAGGCCGTAGATGCAGCTCACGCTGGCGACGATGATGCAATCGCGGCGCTCGAACAGCGACCGGGTGGCCGAGAGGCGCAGCTTGTCGAGTTCGTCGTTGATGGTGGCTTCCTTCTCGATGTAGGTATCACTCGAGGGCAAGTAGGCTTCCGGCTGGTAGTAGTCGTAGTAGCTGACGAAGTATTCGACCGCGTTGTGGGGAAAAAACGACTTGAACTCGTTATAAAGCTGGGCGGCGAGCGTCTTGTTGTGGGCCATCACCAGGGTGGGACGGTTGATCCGCTCGATCACCTTGGCCAGGGTGTAGGTCTTCCCCGACCCGGTGACCCCGAGCAGAACCTGGTGCGGGTCGCCGTCGTCGAGGCCCCGCAGGAGTTGCTGGATCGCGGTGACCTGGTCGCCCCGGGGTGTGTAGGGACAGATGAGGCGGAAATCCATGGCGAAGCAGCCGCGTCAGAATCCGGGGTCCCAGATGTCGCGGAGGTTGAGGGTAAAGCCGGGCAACTCCGGGTCGCCCGAGAGCTTCTTGGCGTTGTCCAGGCGCTCGGGCTGGGCAGAAGGCCGATAAATGTGGACCTCACGCCGTGCCGGGTCGATGAGCCAACCGAGCCGGGCGCCGTTGTCGATATACTCCTGCATCTTGGCCATCGTGGCCGAGAGCCGGTCCGTGGGCGAGAGTAGCTCTACGACGAAGTCCGGGCAGAGGGGAAGGAACTTCTTCTTTTGTTCGGGCTTGAGCTTCCGGAGACGAGTCTTCCGCACCCAGGCAGCGTCGGGACTGAGAATGGCGCCGTTTGGCAACACGAACCCGGTGGAGGAATCGAATGAAACCCCGGACCCGTCGCGTTTGGCCCACGCCCTTAGCTCGTGAGTCAGCTCCGAGCTTTGCGATCCGGTTTCACCACCTGCTGGAGCCATAAATAGAATGTCTCCTCCGG
>JBGOUJ010000345.1:0-8382 GCA_041477005.1 Terriglobia bacterium
CCGCAGAGGAACGGAGATAATCGCCGATAATAACCAGGTCTTCCCCGGCGTTTGTCGGCGGTTCCCAGAAGCTGCATCACAGCCCCGTGGGCCAATCCCAACCATAAAGGCCTCGGCTCGCTCCCCTCAGGCCCGTTCCGTAGGAGCAAACGCCCTTCAGCATTCCGATCTTCAGCTCTTCGCTCGCCAGCACAAGCGGCTGACGGCTGATGGCTGGTTGCTGACGGCTGATGGCTGATAGCTGATGGCTGATAGCTGATGGCTGATAGCTGATGGCTGATGGCTGCTTTTCTGACGGCTGCCTTACTCGTATCTCAGGGCAACCATCGGATCGACGCGCGACGCCCGTCGGGCGGGCAGGTAGCCGGCCAGAACCGCAACCGCCAGCAGCAGCAATGTGGCCGCCGTGATAGTCAGCGGATCGGCAGGCGTCAGCCCGAACAGGCGGCTCGAAACCAGCCGCGCGGCGGCCAAGGCGGCGGGCACGCCGAGCACAATGCCACTCAGCACCAGCAGCAGCGTTTCCTGCAGAACCAGCCGGATCACGTCTCCCTTCTGCGCGCCGAGAGCCATGCGGATGCCGATCTCGTTGGTGCGCCGGGCCACGGCGTAGGCCATGATGCCGTAGAGACCGATGGATGCCAGCAGGGCTGCGACGGCGCCGAAGAAGCTCGACAGCACGGTGATCAGGCGCTCCTGGATCAGTGATTGGTCGACCAGCTCGCTCAGCGTCCGCGCGCTTAGCACCGGCAGATCCTTGCTGACCGCCTGTACCTCGCGTCGAATCGCGGCCAGCACCGCCTGTTGGCCGCCCGCCGTGCGAATCACCAGGTTGGCCGTATCGGGCTGGCCGATCGGGTGGAAAAACGGCACATAGAAGCGGCGCGGCGGTTGGCGCCGCAGACCATTGTTTTTGACGTCACGAACCACCCCAACCACGCGGAAGTCGGCCCGGGTGCTGGGAAATTCGTCGGTGATGCGTTTGCCGATCGGGTCGGTATCGGGGAAGTAAAAGCGGGCCAAGCTCTCGTTAATCACCCCGACTCGCGGCGAGTTCTCGGTGTCCTCGGGACCGATCTCGCGCCCTTTCAGCATCGGAATGCCGAGAGCGGAAAAATAGTTAGGTCCCACT
The DNA here is from genome assembly GCA_041477005.1 of Terriglobia bacterium. Lineage (GTDB taxonomy): Bacteria > Acidobacteriota > Terriglobia > Bryobacterales > JACQDG01 > JBGOUJ01. The sequence goes on from JBGOUJ010000345.1 coordinate 1,133, forward strand.
TGATCGTACCGCGCTTGCAAATTCTTCCCGTTTGGCGGCGTGTAGCCCTCGACTGAAATCGGGTCCACCGAGTCGGAGCCGCTGAAGAGGCCGTTGTGCGAAAGGCTCGCCCCGCGCACGCCGGGAATGGCCGCGATCCTTTCCAGCAACTGCCGGTAGAGGCCCGGGATCTGCGAATGCCCGTAGCCGGCGGCCACCGGATCGATCCGGATGAGCAAGAGACCTTCCCGGCTGTAGCCGAGGTCTACGGCCAGCAGGTTGCGAAGGCTGCGCACGAACAGACCGGAGCCAATCAGTAATATCAACGATAAGGCGACCTGCGATACCACCAGGGCTTTGCCCAGCCGATGGCGCCGGCCGCCGGCCTGCCGGTCTCTTATGGCGAACGTCAAGTCCACCGCCGTCGCCCGGAGCGCCGGCGCCAGCCCGAACAGGATCCCCGTGAGCAGCGAAACGGCGCCGGTGAAACCAAGAACGCGGCCGTCGGGATGAAGATCGAGCGGGATGACGGTGGATCCGTTGGAGACGAGGACCAGAAGAAGATGGCTGCCCCAGGAAGCAAACAGCAGACCCAGCGCCCCGCCCAGCAGCGCGAGCAGAACGCTTTCAGTCAGCAACTGCCGAATGAGCTGCAAGCGCCCGGCGCCCAGGGCCAGCCGAACCCCAATCTCCCGGCGCCGGGCCGCCGCGCGCGCCAGCAGCAGGTTGGCCACGTTGGCGCACGCAATGAGCAGGACCAGCCCGACCACCGCCATCAGGATCAGCAGCGGCTCGGAGAACTGCTGCCGCACGGTGGATACCCCGCGGCTGCCGGCGTGCAACGCGATTCTCTGATCCAGCAGGTCGCGGCGCCTCTCGGGCGTCAGGCGCTCCGCGCCGGCCTGGGCCGCCAGCGTTTGCTGCCACTCCACATTGATGCCAGCCTCGGCCTGCTGCTGCGAGATGTCCGGTTTCAGCCGGGCTACGATCTGCAGCCACAGAGTTTCCGGGTCCCTTAGGTAAGACCGCCCGGGAATGACCTGTGCCTGCATCATCATCGGCAGCCAGAAATCGGGCGACACCCCGACGGCCTCGCCAAAAAACTCGGGCGGCGTCACCCCGATGATCGTGAATCGGGTCTTGTTTAGCCGCATCGTCTTGCCGATCACGCCGGGATCGAGGGCGAACCGCCGCTTCCAATAGCGGTAGCTCATCACGGCAACCGGCCGCCCGCCGGGGACCTTGTCATCCTCGGCGGAGAATTCGCGGCCGGCGACCGCGGGCACGCCCAAGACGGAAAAATAGTCGCCGGAAACCAACTGTCCAACGGCTTTTTCAGCGCCGCCCCCGGAGCCGGGCTCATCGAAACTGACGTCGAAGCGGCTGATGTTACTCTGGACCGCGCACATGCCGGCGAAAACCGGGTTGTGATCGTGGAGCTGCTCGAATTCCGGGTAAGATAAAGATGGATCGCGTTCCCCGCTCGCTCGACTCGCTGGCGATCATACTGGCGCCGGGGTCGGAAAGGATCACGAGCTGCTCCGGGTCCCGGATCGGCAATATCTTGAGCAGCACAGCGTCAACCAGGCTGAAGATCGCCGTGTTGGCCCCGATGCCGAGTGCGAGCGACAGGACAGCGACAGCGGTGAACCCCGGACTGCGGCGTAATAGGCGCAGGGCGTGGCGCACGTCCCGCCAGAGTCGTTCGAGCGATGGCAATCCCCACATTTCGCGACAAACCTCCTTTACGAAAGTGACGCTGCCTAAGGCCCGCAGCGCCGCATAGCGGGCTTTGTCCGGCGGCATCCCGGCTTCGATGTTCTGCTGGGTTTCGATGTCGAGGTGGGCGCGGATCTCGTCATCGGGATCTCCGAAGAGATAGCGAGGGACGGCGGGGCGGGCTTGCCGTCGGCCGTGGGCTCGCCTATGATCGTCCCATATGGAACGGCGACAATTAAGGAACCGGAGGGTCTCGCGGAGCGCGCCGGCCCGGGTGACGCAGCCATGAGCGCCATCTCAACTGCAGCCCGGCAGGACGTCAGCTCTCCACGCGGTCAGATGAAGATTGTCGGCCTGATGGTGGCTCTGAGCGCGATGAGCTACTTCAACCGCACGATCATGTCGATCGCCGGGCCGTCCATCATGAAGGAGTTCGATATCTCGCCGCCGGCGATGGGCACGGTCTACTCGGCCTTCCTGGTCAGTTACACGATCCTGATGACCCCCGGCGGTTTGGTGGCCGATCGCTTCGGGCCACGCTGGGCGCTGGCCGTCACCGGGATGGGGACGGCGCTGTTCACCGGGCTGACGCCCCTGGGGGCCCGGCCGGGCCTGGGAGCGATCCTCGGGGTGGTGCCGGCGCTGTGGGTGATGCGGTTGATGGTCGGGGTCTGCACCGCGCCGCTCTACCCCGCCTGCGGCCGTCTGACGGCAAGTTGGTTCCCGCCCGGGAGCCGCGCCCGCGTCGTGGGCGCCATCATGGCCGCTTCCGCTCTGGGCAGCGCCATCTCCCCGATGCTCTTCGTGGCGCTGATGGCCCGCTTCGGCTGGCGCGAGTCGTTCTGGATAGCGGGCGCTGCGACGGCGGTGCTGATCCTGCTGTGGTTCGTGAGCGTGCGCGATCACCCGGCGGACGCCGTCTCCTGGGCAGCGCCCGCGCTGGCCGCCGGGGAAAGCCGGTGGCGCATGCTGGCCAGCCGGAATATGGCTCTGCTGACGATCTCCTATTTCTGCCTCAACTATTTCGAGTACATCTTTTTTTACTGGATCTACTACTACTTCGGCGAGATCCGCCACGTGGGCGCGGCGGAGAGCGCGGCCTACGTCACCATCCTGATGCTCACCATGGCGGCAATGACTCCGTTCGGCGGATGGATCAGCGACCTCCTGGTCAGCCGCCTCGGGATCAAAACAGGCCGCCGCGTTGTCCCCGTGGTCGGAATGACGCTGAGCGCTATCCTCCTCTGCGCCGGCGCGAGCGGGGTCGGCGTTGCGGCGACGGTAGCGCTGCTCTCGCTCGCGTTCGGCTGCGCGGGCAGCGCGGAAGGGCCTTATTGGGCTTCCGCCATCGACGTCGGCGGCGGCAGCGCCGGCGCCGCCTGCGGCATTCTGAATACGGGGGGCAACTTTGGGGGCACGCTGGCGCCCATCATTACGCCGCTGATCGCCCTCCACTTCGGATGGAGCTGGGGCCTTTACTTCGGCAGCCTGGTCGTGCTGATCGGCGTAGTGGTATGGTTCTGGATCGACCCGACCGCCCGGGCTGCCAAGACCTCCACGGCCTATGCTGACGCGTAGAGATTTCCTGGCGGCGGGATCGGCCGGCGCGCTCGGGTCCCCCGCGGCGCCGAGATCGGGCCGGCCCAATTTCGTGATCTTCCTTACCGACGACCTCGGCTGCCACGATCTGGGCTGCCTGGGCGCCCGCGACCTGAAGACCCCCCACATCGACGCCCTGGCCGCCTCCGGCGCGCGATTCACCAACTGGTACGCCAATGCGCCCGTGTGCGCGCCGTCCCGCGCGGCCTTGATGACCGGTCGCTATCCGATCCGCGCCGGCGTGCCAACCAACGGCCCGCCCTTGCGTCCGAGCGAGCGGACCATCGCCTCGCTGCTGAAGCCGCTCGGCTACGCGACCGGCATCACCGGCAAGTGGCACCTTGGCTCCACGCCCGACACCGTCCCCAACGCCCACGGCTTCGACTCTTTCTTCGGCTTCCATTCCGGCTGTATCGACTACTACTCCCACCGCTACTATTGGGGCGAGCCGCGCCAGGTCAATTACCACGACCTGTGGCGCAATCGGAACGAGATCTTCGAAGACGGCCAGTATTTCACCGAGCTCATCACCCGCGAAGCAAAACGCTTTCTGGCGGAGAACCGCGCGAAGCCGTTTTTCCTTTACGTGCCGTGGAACGGCGTCCACTACCCGATGCACGCGCCGAAAAAATACGTCGAGCGCTTTGCCGGACTCGAACCGGAGCGGCAACTGTACGCCGCCATGCTGGCGGCGGTGGACGACGGCGTCGGCGAGATCGTCGGGACCCTGAAGCAGCTCGGCCTGATCGAGAATACGATGATCTTCTTCGGCGCCGACAACGGCGCCACGCGCGAGCCTCGCGCCGGCCTCCGTCAGCAGCCCGCCCAGGGCGGCAGCAACCAGCCGTTTCGCGGCAACAAGTTCAGCGCGTTCGACGGCGGCATGCACGTGCCGGGCATGCTGAGCTGGCCGGGAGTGATCCCGCCCGGCCAGGTGATCCGCGAGATCGGCTGCCATATCGACCTGCTGCCGACGATCTCGAAAGCCGCCGGCGCGGCGCTGCCCGGTGACCGGACGATCGACGGCCGCGACATCCTCCCGATCGCCACGTCGCGCGCCGGCTCGCCTCACGAGGCCATCTTCTGGTCCTCCGCCGGCCAGCTTGCCGTCCGCCGCGGGAGATGGAAGCTGGTCAAAGACGGCTTCCTGGCCGACGGCACGCCGCAGGGCAGGAAGAAGCTCGAAGGTGACGACGCCCTGTTCCTCTCCGACCTCGAGCAAGACCCCGGCGAGTCGCGCAACCGCCGCCACGATGAGCCGGCGCTGGCCGACGAGCTTCTCAGCCTGGCCGAGAAGTGGCGGCAGGAAGTGGAGGGGAATTGAGGCGCCGGCTGGCCTCCTATAATGGATCAGCAGGCCCTCCCGCTGAGCGCTCATGCCCCTCCCCGCGACTCTGCGCGCCCTCAAGTACCGCAATTTCCAGCTCTTCTTCGCCGGCCAGTTGATCTCGCTCGTCGGGACCTGGATGCAGAGCGTGGCGCAGGCCTGGCTGGTATACCGCCTGACCGGCTCGTCGGTGCTGCTGGGGCTGGTCGGTTTTTTCGGGCAGATCCCGGTTTTTCTGGTCTCCCCTCTCGGCGGGATCGCGGCGGACCGTTACAGCCGTCACCGCGTCATCATTGCGACGCAAACATCGTCCTTGCTCCTGGCTTTCGCCCTGGCAGCTTTGACGCTCACCGGCTATGTCCGCATCTGGCACATCTTCGCGCTCGCGGCGGTGCTCGGCGTGGTGAACGCCTTTGACGTCCCGGCGCGGCAGGCGTTCATCTTCGACATGGTCGGCAAGCCCGATCTGATGAACGCCATCGCGCTGAACTCGGCGATGTTCAACGCCTCGCGCGTCGTCGGTCCGGCGGTGGCCGGCGTTCTGGTGGCGAGCATCGGCGAGGGGTGGTGCTTCTTCGCCAACGGCGCCAGCTACATCGCCGTCATCGCGGGACTGTTGCTGATGCGCGTCGAGCGCCAGGCGCCTCTTCCCAAATCCGGCTCCCCCATCGCCGATGTCATCGAAGGGTTTCGCTTCGTGATCCACAACGCGCCGATCCACGCGCTGCTGATTCTGCTCGGAATTCTGAGCCTGACGGGCCTGCCGTTCGTGGTGCTGATGCCGATTTTCGCCGATCAGATTCTGCACGGCGGGGCGAGAGGCCTGGGGCTGCTGATGGGGGCTTCGGGCGTCGGCGCGCTCGCCGGAGCGCTCGTCCTGGCCACCCGTGAAACCGTTAGCGGGCTGGGCAAATGGGTCGCGCTTTCCGCCGGCGCTTTCGGCGTCACGCTCGTCCTGTTCGGCTTCTCGCGCTGGTTCTGGTTCTCCTTTGCCATGATGCTGCCGCTCGGCTTCTCCATGATGATCGAGATGGGCGCCTCGAACACCTTGATCCAGACGATGTCGCCGGATCATCTGCGCGGCCGCGTCATGGCGGTCTACTCGATGATGTTCATGGGCATGTCGCCCATCGGCTCGTTGCTGGCCGGCGTGGTGGCCGGGCACTTCGGCGCGCCCCTGGCCGTAGCGGGCGGCGGCGTAATCTGCGTCATCGCTTCGGGGGCTTTCGCATTTTGGCTGTCGTCGCTACGACCCGAGGGCCGGCGGCTGGTTGTCGCCCAGCAACTGGCCGGTGGCGATCCGCCTCAGAAAATGTCCGGGGGCACCCTCACGCACGAGGCCGCCGAGGAAGGGAAGGACTGAAGGCCGCGCCGGCGGCGAGCCTGCAGCCGCGATGCTCAGGCCAGAGCCCGCAGCAGCTTCTCGATGTCGCCCATGTTGTTGTAGGCGGCCGGGGAGATCCGGATCCGGTTCTCGCCGGTGGTCGTCGCCTGGACGTTGGCTCGCTGCAGCTTATTCCGAGCCGCTTTCAGATCTTTCGCCTGCACCACGACCAGCGAGCTCACGGCGTCGGGCGGCGTGATCAATTTGTATCCCATCGCCGGCAGCTCCTTTTTCAAGCGGTCGCACATCGGCTTGGTGTAGGCGTAGATGTTCTCGACGCCCAGCGCCAGCATCCGCTTCAGCGCCTCGTATTGCCCGGCGTAGGCCACGTAGCTGACGTTGCCCGCTTCGTAGCGGCCGGCGTCCCGGAGCGGCTTGTAGGGGAACGGTTCCTTGCTCGGGTCGGCGGCCGTGACCCAGGGAGAATAATTGAACTCCACGGAGCCGGGGAAGATCAGGTCCTTCACCACCGAACCCTGCAAATCCTCGCGCACGTAAAGGAAGCCTGCGCCGCGCGCGCCTTGCAGCCACTTGTAATTCGAGCAGGCGGCAAAGTCGAGGCCCAGGGCCTTCACGTCGACCGGAACGCTGCCGGCGGCCTGGATGATGTCGGCATAGACGTAGGCGCCATGGGCGTGCGCCAGGTTGCTGATGGCCTTGGCGTTTTCGACGTGGCCGTTGACGTTCGAGACCAGCGTGATCGAGATGAGCCGGGTCTTGCTGTCGACGGCCTGTTCCATGTCGCGCAGGTCGATGTGCCAGTCGCGGTTCTTGACGATGCGGAGATCGAGGCCCGCCCGGCGGCGTCCCACGTAATCGTGTACGGAGCCGGAGTAGTGCAGGTCGTTGGTCACCAGGTTGCCGCCGGAGGCCTGGATGTTCAGGCCGTTGACGACGGCCTGCTCGCCGGCCTTGGTGCAGATCACAAAGCCGATCTCGGAAGGCTTGGCGTTGATGAGCTTGGCAAACAACGGCTTGACCTGCCGCAGGCTTTCGTCGGCGTACTCGCCCCGGCCCTCGCCCGGTCCGTACATGTGGAAGTCCATGTACCGGCGCATGCCCTCGGCCGTGTATTTCGGCAGTGGGACGTGGGCGGCGGCGTCGAGATAAACCCCGTCGGCCGCGCGTGGGAATTCATTGCGGATCGATTCGAAGTCGGACAGCTTGGGAGACGCTGCCTTGAGGCTCGACGCGACGGCCGCGCCCGAAGCCAGGAATTGACGCCGGTTCAGTTTCATGAAG
>JBGOUJ010000346.1:0-8375 GCA_041477005.1 Terriglobia bacterium
ATGTCCTTGACGAAGCTCAGCTTGGCGGCTGGACGGCGGCCAGCAAGAAGAAGGCCACGGGCGCGATCATTCCGGGTCCTCCGGGGGGCTGGAGCGGTTGACCTCGATCGGCGGAGAGACGGCAGCTCCGGCCCGCAGACTGAACCGACCGGCCTTCACGGCAGTGGAAGCCGTGACCCGAAGCTCGAGTTGGGTGGCGCCTGGTGGCAGCACGTTACTCTCAAATTTTACACCCTGCAGGGGCGGATCGGGCTCGATTGTGAGGGGAGTTTTCGCGCCATCGAAGCGGGTGACGAGCACCCGCAGCCGGGCGGGCTTGCCCGGGCGGAGGGTCAGGTTTTCGGGCGGATCGAGCACCACCGGCGGCAGGTCGGCGACCGTGGCCAGCAACTCCTGCTTTTCGATCGGCCCAGTGACCTTGCCAACCGACTCCCAAAGATAGAAGATCTCGGCCGTGTGCTCGATGGTCTTGCCGTTGATCGAGCCGCGCGCCCGCAAGCGGACCGGGTGAGATCCCAACGCAGCGTCCGGAGCGACATGGAAAGGCACCAGGACGTCCGTACCATCCAGGCGGCGGTCCAGGGCGCAATTGTCCTTGACAATGGTGTCTTTCGGCGCGGCGGTCATTTTGTCGACGGTCACGCCGGGCGGCAGATCCTCCGCCCAGACCTCGACGGGGGTGTCCCAGCCGCCGTTCCTTCTCACCCGAACGGGCAGCAGGGCGGTCTTGCCGCGATACCAGGTTTGGGCCGGGGTGAGGGCTCGTAACTCGAAGTCCGGTTCGATCTGACGAATGGCCAAGTGGTAGCCGTAATTGGGGCTGCCACGCTCGGCCGAGTCGCGGAGCTGAAGCAGGTAACGGCCGGGCTTTTCGAATGTGTAGACCAGATAGGGGTCGAGGTTGGGAGGCTGCGAGCCGTTTTGCTGGAGACGGTCATCCTGGAAGGCGAGCAGGCTGCCGTCGGGCGCGTAGATTCCGATCACGGGGTCGACCAGGAACCCGAGCTTCATGGCGTAGACGTCGAACTCGAAGCGCTCGCCGGCGGCGGCTTCGAAGGAAAAGAAGTGCGAAGCCTTGCGGCGGTCGAGGACCCCGCTCAGCGCCACCGGCGGGCGGATGGGCTGGGGGCTCGCGCGCGAGCGCGCCGGCGTCGAAAGCTGCTCCTCGATGTCGGTGACCAGCAGGAGAATCGGGAGCGGGGCTTCGAGCGAGCCGGCGAAAGCATGAAGCAGGTAGCGGCCCGGCGGGACCGAGGCCGGCACGGCCATGCGGAAGGTCAGCGAATCGGCCTTCGCCGAGACCACTTTGCCCTCCGCCAGGGACTCCCCGAGCACCAGCCGGTCGACGGTCTGGAGGTTGTAGCCCGCCAACCGGAACTCGCCGGCCACGCCGCGCCGGGCGCCGGCCGGCAGCACCCGCAGCATGTGTGGGAAGGCGCCGGCGGCTAGCCGGTAGCTGCTGTAGGGCGAGCCGTTCTCCCCCGAGCCGCTGACGCGGACGAAGTAGTCGCCGGCTCGCTTGGGAGCAAAGGCCAGAAAGGCGTCTTTGTGGATGTAGGAATCGTCGGCGAAGTCCAGCTCGTTGCCGCGTTCGTCGAGGATGGAGAGCGCTCCGTCGAACCGCGAGGCGGCGCGAGTAGCCATCAGATCGAAGATCAGCGTTTCGCCCGGCTCGCCGTGGAACCCGAAGACGTCATAATCGCCCTGGTCCACCACGCCATCGATCAGGGTGGGCAGCGCGATCTTCTGGGCGTGGGCCGGGTCGTTGTTGGGCTCGACCTCCCGCTGCCCAGCGAGAGAGCTGATGTGGAAGACGCCCACGTAGCTGCCGCGCGCCGCGCGGATTCGGAAGTCGTGCAGGCCGGTCGGAACCTTGGGGCCGACCGAAATCCTGGCCTTGATGGAGAAGAAATCGGAGGAGAGGATCTGCGCCTGCATGTCCGGGCGGGCGAAAGTGAGATCGAGGGCGCCGTCCAGGTTTCGGCCGGAGAGGGTCACCTCGACGGTTTCACCCGCGCGCGAGCCCAGCGGGAAGACCGAGCGCACGGATGGTTCCAGAACCGGGAGCGTTTCGGCCCAGACGCAGCTCGCGAGCAGCGCCGCTACCATTGGAAGTTTGCCGAGCATCCTCTTAATCTTAAACTACAACCGAACTGCGTTCTGCTTGATGTAATCGTCCAGCGTCGGCTTGGCCGGGCCGATGTAATGGAACGCTTCGGCGTACTCCAGGCCGTACTTCCGGCCGAGATCGGCGTCGCCTTTGAACACGATGTGTTTGATGTAGTTCCGGTTGGCGGCCTCGTCGTCGTTGCCCAGAATCGGCAGCCGCAGGCCCTGCCCGGCCAGCCGCGCCCGCACGGCCGCCCCGGTTTCGCCCGCCGGTCCTTGCGTGATGTTGGCGCGGTTGACCTCCACCTTCTGATCGATCACCTGGCTGATATCCACGATGCGGTTCACGAACTCGGGACCGCGCGCGAAGTAATACTTCTCGCTCACGTGGTGGGGCCGGATGCCGGCCTCGAGATGCTCGGGCAGATTGCGAGGACTGGCGGCCATCCAGCAGGCGGCCTCCACGCATTTGGCCGTAACGTAGTGGTCCGGGTTCTCTTCGTAGTGGCCCCACGGGTCGTAGCACAGGACGGTATCGACCTTCATCAGCCGGAAGATGAAGATCAGCCGCTGCCGCAGCTCGGCGGCGTTGATGCCGTCGAACTCGTGGTTGCGGTAGCCGAGGTCGAAGACCTTCGCGAGCCCGAGCCGCCGAGCCACCTCGAAGTTATCTTTCTCATTGTTAAGAACGGCCTCGCCGGTGGTCGTGCCGCGCCCCGCCACGTCGTCCCGGCTGGTGCGGATCAGGATGCCGCTGTAGCCCTCGCGGATCAGCTTGGCCACAGCGCCGCCGGCGAACAGCGGGATATCGTCGCAGTGCGGCTGGATGGCGGCGAGCACCTTGCCCTTGTGCGGCTGGCCCGCCTGGGGGCGCTCGATCACGACCTCCGATTGCTGGTCATTGTCATTGAGGGACTTCTGGGGGAAGGCCAGCGGGGTCGCGCTGAGCCAGACGCCGCCGGCAAAGGTGCTGCCGAGGAAGCTTCGTCGTTCCATGGGATGCTCCTGTCAGGGTTTTAGACTTCTTATGAACTTCTTATGTTAGGGCAGTCTCACGCCGACGCCAAGTACGCCAAGAAAATCCCCTTCGTGGGACACGTCCCGACGTCAGTTCGGCCATCGGAGATGCCGCCGCAGAAATTCGAATGTGCCTTTGCCGTTGATGGTGTGTGGGCCGTTGAAGAATTCGATCTCGGTTCGGTCAGGAAGGCCCAGCTCGGATTCGTAAAACCGCCGCACCCTCGAGTACTCGTAAGCCACCCACTCGTCCGGCGCCACGCCGTCGCCGTGCCCTCGTTCCACCATGAAGGGCCGCGGGGCCATGAGGTTTGCCAGCTCCGCGTAGTTCACCACGTTCGCGAAATTGAACTCGAGCATGTCGTATTCCCTGGTGAGAGGGTAGCCGAAGCGAGTGTCGATGGAAGTGGTCTTCCAGACCCATTCGTTGAAATCGCCTGAACAGATCGACAAAGCATAGCGATCGAGCAGGGGCGGCACGCGTACGGCCGTCTTGCCCCCATAGGAGAGGCCATAGAACCCGATGCGATCCGCGTCCACAAAGGGCTGCTCTGCCAACCACTCGAGAAGGCGCTGGTGCTGCCCCAGGATGAAAGAGAAGAGGGCCAGCTTGAGAGGGTGCCCCTTTCTCTGGATAATCCGGAACCGGTCCTCTCCGATATAGGGATTCTGGGGGGCGAACGTCACAAAACCCTCTTCGGCGAGCCGGACCGCGAATCGGTGGTAGTACCGCGAATCGATCTTCGGATCGGCAACATCGGCGGGCCGGCCCTCCAGCCCGTGTTGGCAAACCACTACCGGGCGGCGCTCGCCGGGTTGGATGTTCTTGGGAACCAGCAGGATGCCGTATGCAAATACGTCCGGCCAAACGTCCAGGACCACCTCGTAGCCTTTGAACTTCGGCTCGTCCAGAATCAGCCGCGATCGAGGATTCGCGGGAAGACTGGGCGGGGGCAGACGGCCGATGACCTCGTCCCAGATGTAGTCCCGGTAAAACCTGGTGGTCTCCCTCCAGCGCTCCGGCGAGAAGGCATCTGCCTTCGACCAGAACTCGGCGCGCCGCTGCGGGGACTGCTCGACCAACTTTTGGGTGTATGCGATCAGTTGCCGGAGCTGCCGGTGCAGGCGCTCTGCCGGATCGAAACCCTGCCGGCGATCGGCGGGTGAATCCCCGGAGCGACGAAGGCTCGCGGTAACGCCCAACGAGCTCAAGAGCGCTCCTAGAGCGGCATCCGTTCCGGCCGGCCCGTTGCCACCGCCGCTCACCGCCATTTGTAGTTTTCCGCCGGCCTTGAGGCTGGTGAAGATGGGCCGCGCCCGCTCCACCTCGTTTCGCACCGAGTCGAGAGGCGGAGTGCGCAATGTTCCGTTCGGCGCCGCGCCGCTCCGATCTTTCGATTCCGGCGGAGGCCCCGCCACTTCGGGTCCGCGGCTCGCTTCCACAATCAATGAGCGAGGAGCGATCAGGCCGGCCAGCTCCCCGTCTCCGAATTGCTGCAGCAGCCCCCACACGTCCCGATAAATCGGCTCTTTCCATACCTCCTGCCGGGACTGGAAATAGCCGCTGACAACCGTTGCCTTGATCCTCGGATCGATGGCGGCGCTGTAAAGCGCCAGCAACCCGCCCTCCCCGTAGCCCATCACTCCGATGGGAGCTGGATGCGCCGCATCCTCGCGCGCGAACCAATCCACCACCGCCAGCACCTTTTGCACTTCGTAACCGATAATGTGCCGGCCCACTTCGAATGCCGTGCGGTAGAGGAACTCCCGGTGAGGCTCGTTGGTTATTCGAACTCCCGGCGTGCCCGACCACTTGTCACTCCGATCGATCAGCATGGGCACGACGACCTGGCATCCGTTCTCGGCCAGTCGCCGCGCAAACTGCGAAGCCGGCCCGACACCCGGGGCCAGTCCTGCCGGCATTTCGGGCGACCAATCTGCGTCCGGAATGGCCACCACTCGCGCCACCGGCGCCGACTTGGGCTCCAGCAAGAGCCCCTCGCCGGTCACCCCGTCGAACACGGGCCACCTTACGGCGAAAACTCTGTAGCCGGCGGCCTCGGCGACGAGCGCGGAACGGGCGGTGGTGGCCTCGAGTTCCAACGCCGTCACCGGCAGTCGTGTGTCGGCCGCGCCAATGATCCGCCGAAACTCCTCCCGGTTTCGCGAGACCGAGCGGTCGTACTCGGCCGCCGACCGATAGTCCGGTTTCCAGAAACGGCTTCGTGTCGGGAGCGACTCCGCCGTCTTCTCGATCAGAGATTTGTTGATTCCGTCCACCATTTGGGCCGCCAGGTCCCCCTGGATGGTCAGCGGCGCCGTACCCGGCAACTGCGTCTGCCCCAAAACGGCAGAGACAGAGCCGAGCAAGAGACCGATTGCCCAGGCGTTTCGCATTACCCGAGCGGCATCCCGCTCCCTTGGGTTGGGTCCCGGTGGAGGCATCTCCAATCTCACGATCCCCTGAACATAGACGATTTAGGCTCTGCTTTGCAAACGATAGTAGGTCGCCGTGCCATTTCCGCAATCCGTCCGTAGCGTAGCGCGCTGCCCCGAGGGGCGCGCAGATTGCCGCGAAGCGGCGCATCCCTGATTTTTGCCTTTTGCCTTTTGCACTTTGCCTTTTGCCTTGCCTTTTGTTGTCCCTTGCCGTTCGCCTTTCCACGTTGGGGATCTGCGGCCTTATACGCCAAGCACTTGACCCTCACCGTGCTCGATATGCCTTACGGACGGACGCGGGCCATTTTCAGGCGGGGCCAGAGGCGTATAATGCAGACTGCAATGGCCAAGCCTTTCTCTTTTGGTTCGGTGGAGCTGGACGTGACGGCGGGGCGGGAGCGGGGACCCGCGGCGCCGGAGCCGGATACTCCATTCCGGATCTTGATCCTCGGTGATTTCAGCGGACGGACCAACCGCGCCGTGACATCCACGCCGGCGGGCCTGCGGCCTACGCTTATCGATCGGGACAACCTGGATGACGTGCTGGCCAAGATGGGCGTGGAGCTTCGCCTGCCTCTCGGCGGGAGTGATGGGCTTCGCCTTGCCCTTCGGTTCCGGGAGCTGGACGATTTTCATCCGGACCGGATTTACGAGCGGCACGAGCTGTTCCAGACTTTGCGGGAGACGCGGCAAAAGCTGAGCGACCGCTCGACGTTTGCCCAAGCCGCGGTGGAATTACAAGGATGGGCCGGGGAAGAAGGGGCGGCGCCTGCCGCGCCCGAGCCCGCTCCCCCACCGGAGGTCCCGAAGCCGGACCTCGCCGGGCTTGCCGGGGGCAGCCTGCTGGACCAGATGCTCGAACAGACCGAGGGTCCGGGACCGGCGCGAGCAACGCGGAGGCCGGATGAGCTCCAGGCTTTCATCCGGAGAGTGGTGGCGCCATACCTCGTGCCGGGTCCGGACCCGCGGCAGCCGGAGATGATCGCCCAGGCGGACGCGGCCATCAGCCACCACATGCGCGCCATCCTGCACCATCCGGACTTCCAGGCCCTCGAGGCAGCCTGGAGAGGCCTCTTCCTGCTGGTGCGTGGTCTGGAGACCGACGCCCAGTTGAAGCTGTACCTGTTGGATCTCTCGAAGGCGGAGTTGGCGGCCGATCTGAACTCGGCCGAGGATCTGCGGTCGACCGCGATCTACCGATTGCTGGTGGAGCAGACGGTCGGAACGCCGGGGGCGGAACCGTGGGCCGTGGTGGCGGGGAATTACACGTTCGAGAAGACCGAGGCGGATGCGGGGCTGCTCGGGAGGCTGGCGCGGATCTGCCGTGCGGCGGGTGCGCCGTTCCTGGCGGCCGCCGGCTCGCAGGCGCTGGGTTGCGCCTCGCTCGCCGCGACGCCCGACCCGCGGGACTGGAAACAGCGGGCCGACCCGGCGGCCGAGGAACGCTGGCGGGCGCTTCGCGGCTTGCCCGAGGCCCGCTCGATCGGCCTCGCGCTGCCCGGCTTCTTGTTGCGGCTGCCTTACGGAAAAGACACCGACCCCCTGGAGAGCTTTGATCTGGAAGAGATGCCGGGCGCGCCCCGGCACGAGCGCTACCTGTGGGGGAATCCGGCGTTCGCGTGCGTATACCTACTGGGACAAGCCTTCAGCAGCTACGGCTGGGAGATGAAGCCGGGCGTGTTTCAGCAGATCGACGGGCTGCCGCTGCACACTTACAAGACCGCTGGAGAAACCCAGGTGCACCCGTGCGCCGAAGCACTGCTCACGGAGCGGGCGGCGGAGGCCATCCTCGATCAGGGACTGATGCCGCTGGCGTCGATGAAGGACCAGGACGCGGTACGCCTGGTGCGGTTCCAGTCGATCGCCGACCCGCCGGCGCTCCTCGCCGGTCCGTGGGGCTAAGGGCCCGTCATCGATTTACCGTGCCAGCGAGCCAAGTCCGTTTGCTCACGAGCGCGGCTCAGAAGGCCTTCCGAGCCGCGACCGTAAGGGAGCGGTTGGCACGGTTGTTTCGTGACAGGCCCTAACCGCATTTCTCATCAGAAGTACGCGGGCCGGACGCTGCGAAAGTGTCCGGTGTTCGCGGTGACCGCCGCTGTCACCATCGCGCTCGCCCTCGGCGTCTCGAGCCGATAGGCCGGGGCGCTTCTTATCATCTGAAAAGGTAGGGCAGTATTGATAGATTGGGTAGTGGTGCTTTCGTGTGGAGATGGCAGGGCGCAGGGCGGTCCGCTCAGGCAACGAGTAGCTCCTCCAATTCGTTGAGGAGGCTCAGATGCGTATCGGTGTCCACGGGTGCCTGGGAATAATACTTTCTCTCGGAGTATGCGGTGTTGATCTTCCTCTCGAAAGTAAAGCCGGTCGGGCGGATTGCCTGTAAAGTAGGATCAGGCCAGAAGGCAATGGCTGAAGCTTCAAAGCGCACCCCAGGCTCGTTAGCGAAGAGTGAATTCAGCTTAGCAGCAAAGCCTTCAAGTTTCCGGTTGAGGCCGGCGATCAGGCGGTCTGTCTGAACGTTCAGTTCGCTGACGTAGACCCTCTTTCGGACCATGTTAGGGTCGTACTTGAGCTTGAAAGCCTCTGCAATTGAGACGAGCATACGCTCAAGGAAAAAATCGGTATCATGTGTGGATGATTGGGTATTAGCTACGAATCCATCGTTGAAAAATAGTATTTGTTTACCGGGGCCGGATCTGACGCTGAGGATTTCGCTGGACAAAAGGCCGGCTTTCGGCTACCTTAAGGTGGATGAATGGGCCGGAGCGCCGAAGCCGGGATGAGTTAGAAGGTGAAGTCAAGCGCCTGCAGGA
>JBGOUJ010000347.1:0-8351 GCA_041477005.1 Terriglobia bacterium
CGCGTGCCGCGCCACGTACTCCTTGAGCGCATCGCTGAACAGTCGGCTCCGGGACTTCCTCGTGCGCCGCGCGAGCCGCTCTGCTCCCTCGAACACCTCGTCGGGAATCGAAACCGCGGTCTTCATACCTTTAGTATAACCATGGCGTCGTGTTACGGCAAGCGCATAGACCCTATGTTGGACGAGCCGGTTTACTCTGCTTTGCGGCGGGCGCCGCTTGACGCTACGCTGCCAGTGGTTCTATAATTGGTAGCAGGTACCATAAATTATGAACCATGAAGGCGCATGACCCGAATTCGCGAGAAGAAGTACGTCGTGGCCATTCCGATCCCCTACGTAGACCGAGAGCAAAAGAAGCTGGCGGTGTCGCAAGTGGAGAAGTGGACGCGGCTGGCGTTGAAGGAATTGACTGAGTGCTTTGAAGGTGCAACCGTGTTCCCTGCGCTGGGAACAAACATTTTGGAGGGCGAGATCGTCTTCGAAGAAGGGCAGGTTTTGGTGAAAGCTGCGTGCGATGACCGCGATGCGTTCCTGGCGAGACGAGATCGTATTCGGGCCTTCGCTGAGCGTATGGCAAGGGCCCTGAACCAGCACTCGGTTTTCGTGCTTGGCTGCCCGTCGGATTCTTTCCTGATCGAACCATGAAGAAATCAACCGTTAATTTCATTGAAATCGTTCCTGATCCTGAGCTGGAGAAACTTGAGAAAAAAGCGACAGAAGCGGTGAGGCGCTTCTACCCTGATTCCGCATCGGTGAAATTGTATCGGACGGCCGCTGGCAAGGTCGGATGCCAAATGCAGGTTGCCATAGTTCCAGGGGAGCGCAAGCGGCTTCACGAGACGTATCGTGCCGTGATGAAGGCGCTGGGGGAAAAGCGAGGCCGGCGGGCCGGGATGAAGACGGTCCAGACGAAACTGCGCCTACCCGCGCCGGTTTACTCTGCTTTGAAGAAGGCAGCCGCGGATTCGGGTGCGACGATGTCCAGCGTAGTCGCAGATTCCTTGCTTGCAAGATTTCAATAGGAGCGGCGCCTCACCCAGCCCAGTGGATACGAAGCACGAAGACCGAGCATGCCGGTCCCAACCACGGCAAGGGCGCCTACCGGGGTCCAAGAAAGCAAGCGGAACGCGAGAGTAACAAAATCCGCCGGCGCAACGCCCCGCGCCAGACACTGCGACTCCACCCGCCTCCTTGACGCGCGCCACCCGCTGATTATATCTTGGGGGCGTCCCTAGTATCCGGTTGGAAGAGTCTCTTATGCTACAGCGGTACCTCATTCTCCTCCTCTGTTTTGCTTCCTTAACGCTCGCGCAGCAGATCGGCTCAGTCGGCGAGTGGCCGGACTGGCGCGGGCCCGATCGCAATGGCACATCCAAGGAGAAAGCCCTGCCCGAGAAATGGTCGCTCGCCGGGCAGAACCTGGCCTGGAAGGCGCCCTATGGCGGGCGCTCCGCGCCGATCGTCCTCGGCGATCACCTGTACCTCGAAAACACGGCCGGCAAGGGCGAAACCGAGCAGGAGCGGCTCCTGTGCTTCAACGCCGACACCGGCAAGCTGCTCTGGGAGTACAAGTTCAACCTGTTTCAGAGCGACGTGCCGGCGCACCGCGTGGCCTGGGCGTCGCCGGCGGCCGATCCCGAGACCGGCAACGTGTACGCCTTCGGCGTCAACAACCTGCTGACGGCGCTCACCAAAGACGGCAAGAAGCTGTGGGAGCGTTCCATCACCGAAGAGTTTTCCCCGTTCACCACCCACGGCGGCCGCACCGTCTCGCCGATGATCGATGGAAGCCTCCTCATCGTCAGCACGCCCACCTCGACCTGGGGCACGATGGCAAACCGCGCCCAGCGCTTCATCGCGCTCGACAAGCGCACCGGCCAGATCGTATGGATCAGCACGCCGGGCGGCCGCCCGTATGACACCAGCTACGCCCCGATGAGTATCGCCACCGTCAATGGCGTGCGGCTGCTGGTGACCGGCGGGGCCGACGGCGCCGCCCTGGCCATGAAGCCGCAGACCGGGGAGCCGGTGTGGAACCTGGTGATCGCCAAGCGCGGCCTCAACACCGGGATCGCCGTGACTGGAAAATACGGGATCTTGTCCCACAGCGAAGAGAACCTGGATAGCAACGAAATGGGCATGATCGCCGCCTTCGACGTCACCGGCAAAGGGAAGCTCGGCAAGGAAAGCATCAAGTGGGCCGTCAAGGGATTCATGGGCGGGTTTTCCTCGCCCGTGATCGACGGGGACCGTATCTACCAGGCCGACAACGCCTCGAATCTCTTTGCCTTCGACGTGGAGACGGGCCGCCAGCTCTGGAAGCAGAACCTCGGCACCATCCAGAAAGCGTCGGTCGCGTTCGGCGACGGCAAGATCTACGTCGGCAGCGAGACCGGCAAGTTCTACATCCTGCGGCCGCATGCCGATCGTTGCGAGGTATTGAGCGAGGTGGAACTGCCGCTCAGCGACCAGGGCCTGGCGTCGCAAAAGATTCCCGAGCCGGTAGTGGCTTCGGCCGCGATCGCCCGCGGCCGGGTTTACTTCGTTTCGAGCGACGCGCTGTATGCCATCGGCCCAAAGAGGACGCCGGTCAAGCCCTGGAAGCCGGTAACGCAAGCCATGGATCCCGGGCAGGGCGCGCCGGCCTGGGTGCAGGTCGAGCCGACCGAGATGGTGCTCAAGCCCGGCGACGCGGTCCAGTTGCACGCGCGGCTCTTCGACGCGGCGGGCCGCTTCCTGCGGGAAGAGAAGGCGGCGACGTGGTCGCTGCAGGGCCTGAAGGGCACGGTGACCGATGGCAAGCTCGCCATCGCGCCGGATAAAGTGGGGCAGGCCGGACTGATTAAGGCCACAGTGGGAGGCATCACGGGCGAGGCCCGCGCCCGCGTCATCCCGCCGCTGCCGTGGAGCGAGACGTTCGACTCCTACCCCGTCGGGAGCGTGCCGCCGCAGTGGGTGAGCGCCACTACCGGCCGTCTCCAGGTGAGCGAGCTCGACGGCCAGAAGGTTCTCGAGAAGTTACCCAACGAAACACTGTTCAAGCGTATCCGCGTCTTCATGGGGCCGGCCGACTGGTCCAATTACACCGTCGAGGCCGACATTCGGATCAACGAAAAGCGCCGCCAGATGGGCGACGCCGGCATCGTCGCGCAGCGCTACACGCTGGTGGCGTTCGGCAACAACCAGCGGCTGGAGATGAATTCCTGGCAGCCGGAGGTCGCGCGGGCCGCCGCCGCGCCGTTCGCCTGGAAACCGAACACGTGGTATCGCCTCAAGCTGCGCGTGGAGAACACCTCCGATGGCAAAACACGCATTCGCGGCAAAGCCTGGCCGGCGGCCGAGTCCGAGCCGGAGGGCTGGCTGATCGACCGCGTCGACCCGATTCCAAACAAGCAGGGCAGTCCCGGCCTGTTCGCCGACGCCCAGTTTGGAGCGTATTTCGATAACCTGAAGGTGTACCCGAACCAATGAGCCATCTTATGCGCAGACGCGAGTTTGTCTTCAGCGGCGCCGCCGCTTTGCTCTACCCCAGGCGTGCCTCAGCCAGCGATCCCGGCACCGGCGACTGGCCGATGTGGGGCGGGACGCCCGACCGCAACATGGTCTCGTCAATGAAAGGCATCCCCACCTCCTGGGACATCAAGACCAAGAAGAACGTGAAGTGGGTGGCCCAGCTCGGCTCCCAGAGCTATGGCAACGCGGTGGTGGCGGGCGGGCAGGTCTACGCCGGCACCAACAACGAGCTGGTGCGCAACCCCAAAGAGGGTGGCGACCGCGGCGTGCTGATGTGCTTCCACGAATCGGACGGAAAATTCCTCTGGCAGCACACCAACGAGAAGTTGCCGGCGGGCCGCGCCAATGACTGGCCTTATCAGGGCGTGTGCTCCTCGCCGCTGGTCGAGGGAAGCCGCCTCTACTACACCACCAACCGCTGCGAGGTGGTGTGCCTGGATACGCACGGAGACGGCAACGGCGGGCCTAAGATCATCTGGAAGTTCGACATGATGGAGGAGGTCGGATCGCAGCCGCACAACATGGCCAATTCCTCGCCGGTGTCTTACCAGGACCTGATCTTTGTCAGCACCGCCAACGGACAGGATGAGAGCCACGTGCACATTCCCTCGCCGCGCGCGCCGGCGATCATCGCGATCAACAAAAACACCGGCAAGCTCGCCTGGGAGGACAATTCGGTCGGCGAGCGCATCCTGCACGGGCAATGGGCCTCGGCGACGGTCGCCAAGATCGGCGACGTGGTGCAGGTGATCCATCCGCAAGGTGACGGCTGGGTGCGCGGCTACGAAGCGCTGACCGGAAAGAAACTGTGGGAGTTCGACACCAACCCCAAGGATTCGGTTTGGCCGAAGACGCGCAATGAAACCATCTCCACGCCGGTGGCGGTTGACAACGTCGTGTACGAGGCGAACGGCCAGGATCCCGAGCACGGGGAAGGCGTGGGGCATCTCTACGCGATCGACGCCACCAAGCGGGGTGATATCACCAACAGCGGCCGGATCTGGCACTACGATAAGATCCGTCGATCCATCTCGACCGGCTCCATCTACAACGGGCTGCTGTTTTATGCCGATTTCAGCGGATTCCTGCACTGTCTCGACGCCAAGACCGGAAAGCCGCACTGGACGCATGACATGCTGGCGGCCGTCTGGGGATCGCCGATCGTGATCAACGGGAAGGTCTACCTGGGCGACGAGGACGGCGACGTGGTGGTGCTGGAGGCGAGCAAAGAGAAGAAGCTGCTCGCCGAGATGAACATGGGCAGCTCGGTCTACGCCACGGCGGTCCCCGCCAACGGCACGCTGTTCCTCATGAACCGCAACCAGCTCTGGGCGCTGTCGGAGGGGAAATGAGCACCACCGAAAACGCGGGGAACGCGGGGAATAGGCGGAGCCATGGCTGAGAGAATCGCAGTTGATCCTCAGATCCATTTCGGGAAACCCTGCGTTGCCGGTACCAGGATCCCCGTCCAGGCTGTTCTGGAGCTGGTCAGCGAGGGAATCTCTTTCGAAAAAATAATAGAGGACTACTACCCCGATCTCAAAGTCGAAGACCTTCGAGCCTGTGGGCGGTACGCGATCGAGGTGCTCGCTGTGGAGGACCTTCACATAGCAGCGCCGCCATGAGGCTTTTTCTGGACCAGGATGTCCATGCCGTCACTGCCCGTTCCTTAGAGACCTCGGCCACGATGCTGTTTTGGCTGGCGAGGTTGGCTGCGCTCAGGCTAGGTTAAGGTCGGGGACGTGCAGGTGGTAATGGGGGAGGGGGACGGCTGGGTGCGCAGCTATGAGGCGATGACCGGCCAGAAGCTCTGGGAGTTCGACCTGAACCCCAAGGACTCGGTTTCGCTGAAGACGCGCAATGGGGTGATCTCGACGCCGGTGATCTGAGAGAACAAGGTATTCATTGCCAACCGGCAGGACCCGAGCACGGCGTGGGAGTCGGCCACCTGTACGCGATTCGCCATGATGTGGCCCGCTCTCGAGTACCGCATCAGCTTGCCATTCCGCGTGATGAGCGCCAGATCATACGCCCTGGCAAGGTTTGCTGAGTGCTAACGGGTGGTTCCCACGGTACAATAAGAGTGTGAGAAGCGTCACGGTCACGATCTACGCCAGCTTCGACGAAGCCGACGAAGCCGACCGCGCGAAATACCGTTCTATGACCCCTCAAGAGCGCCTCGAGCTGATCTCCCAACTGCGCGCCCTGATTCACGGACCGGACGATGCCTCTGCACCCAGACTGGAAAGAGTTCTTACAATTACTGAACTCTCGCGGAGTTGATTACCTGGTCGTGGGCGCGCACGCCCGCGGCTTCTACGGCATTCCCCGCTACACCCGCGACATCGACGTCTTTGTACGCATGTCGAAAACTAATGCGGCCAGGATGGAATTGGTGCTGCGGGAGTTCGGCTTCGCTTCCCTCTCGATCACGGCGGACGACTTCCTGGTGCCGGGCCGGGTCCTGCAACTGGGAGTTGAGCCTTACCGCATTGACCTGCTGACCAGCATCTCCGGAGTCGAATTCGAAGATGCCTGGGCCGACCGCGTGACCGGCGACCTGGGCGGAGTTCCAGTGGCCTTCATCAGCCTTCGGGCGTTTCGCCAGAACAAGCTGGCCGCAGGTCGCCCCAAGGATCTCGCCGATCTGGCCGACCTGCTCGAGTGAGTGCCAGGCGACGGCAACGTTGCCAGGTGGGGTCGTCGCAGCCCTGCTCTACTTCCCGAGCGTCTTCCAGGCGCCCGACCGCTCGGACGAGGCGATCCTCGCGACTCTCTCGATCCAGTGCGAGTATGCACCCGACGTCAGGCCGGAGGGGAAGGGGTATAATCCTAAAGAGGGGCCACCGGAATGCACAAGCGGCGAGCGCAACAAAGGCGAATGATCGGCCGATTCATCGTCGTAGATCCGTCTATCTGCCACGGACAACCCACGTTTCGAGGAACACGCATCCTGGTTTCGGACGTTCTGGAACTGGTCGCTTCCGGAACAGATTGGGAGACGATTGTAGAGGAGTGGCGAGGCAGCATTTCCAAGAATGCGATCGCGGAAGCCGTGCGGCTCGCCAGCCAGGCGTTCCTCGATCATTCCGGCCAGTACGTCGCACCAGAATACGTGCTCGAACGGGTTCACGCTTGATCCTTCTGGATGAGAATATCCTCGAAGGGCAGCGGTTACAGCTCGAAACCTGGCGGGGAGCCGTCCGGCAGATCAGATCATCGTCTTGGTCCAGCAGGGCCCCGTTAGCCATTCGCTTTCCAGGTCTCACCGGCAGGCTCGGTCAAGTCCACTCCCGGCGCAACTTTGACGGTTCCTTTCATCGCTCCCCAGAGGTCCCCCGGCTCGTCTCCCACGGGCACCACCGCGGCGACCGGCTTATCGTGTTTCAATAGCACGACCCTGGCCGTCTTGCCATTGGCTACTTCCTCGATTAACGCCAGGCACCTGGCCTTGAAAGCCGTCACACCAATCACTTTTTCGTCCGGTTTAGGGGCTCGCATGGGTACCTCAAGGACCATTTTGAATGGTCCATTATTGAAACGCAAGGCGGAGTGGGGGGGTTGGGAGGGGCCGGGGGTATAATCCTAACCAGGGGCCACCGGAATGCACAAGCGACGAGCGCAACAAAATGCCAAAATCTATCCTCCGCTTCCTTCCGCTGTCCGCGATATTGGCGCTCGCCATCGGTGCCTTTGCGCAGTCCCGTTCGGAATCTCCCCAGGCGATCCTCGATGTTGCCATCGCCAACTTCCAAGCCGGCCGTATCAACGAGTCCGTGGCCGGCTTTGACAAAGTCGCCAAGCTCGCCCCCGACTACGCCCCGCAGCTCTGGCAGCGCGGCATCGCCCTCTACTACGCCGGCCGATACAAGGACTGTGTCGCCCAGTTTGAATCCCACCGCACCGTGAATCCGAACGACGTCGAAAACGCCGCCTGGCATTTCCTCTGCGTCGCCCGCGCCGGATCGGCCGAGAAAGCCAAAGCCGCCTTGCTGCCCGTCGGCCCCGACCCGCGGGTTCCCATGGGCGAAATCTACCAGATGCTGCAGGGCGCCCTCGCCCCGGAACGGGTGTTGGCGGCCGCCGGCGCCAAGCCTGAATCGCAGTTCTATGCCCACCTGTATGTCGGTTTATATTTCGATGTGCTCGGAAACAAGAGCCGCGCCCTGGAGCACATCCTCGCCGCCGCCCAGGATCGCTATGCCGGGGTCGGCGGCTACATGCACACCGTTGCCCGGATTCACCTCGGCCTCCTGCAGCGCCGCCAGTAACGGTCTCATTACGTGAGAGAATTGCATTTGATTCGAATGGCCCGCCACCTGGTCACAGCGGTTTTCGCGATTCAATGGCTCGCCCTGGCGGTCGAGCCGTTTCGAGATCCTGCCCCTCCCGTGGTGCAGGCCCTGCCTTCTATGGAAGCGCCCGCTGCGAAGCGGAATCCCGCTGCGCGCTTTCACGGCAAACCCAAGCCGCTTCCGCCCGGCGCTGTGACCCACGACTGGAAGTCGTTCCTCGGCCCGGACCACAACGGCATCTCCACCGAGACCAAGCTGCTGCGGGAATGGCCGAAAGGCGGTCCCACGCTGGTTTGGGAGATGCGTAAGGGCACGGGCTACAGCTCGCCGGCAATTTCGGGCGACTGGCTGGTGTACCTCCATCGTGTGGACAATCGGGAGAGGGTCGAATGCCTGCACCCCGAAACCGGCGCCAGGTATTGGGACTTCAGCTATCCCACCCAATTCGAGGACCGCTACGGCTACAACAATGGGCCGCGCGCGAGTCCGGTGATCGATGGAGACCGCGTCTACACCTATGGCGCGGAAGGCAAGCTGCTCTGC
>JBGOUJ010000348.1:0-8286 GCA_041477005.1 Terriglobia bacterium
GTGGCGTGGCCGCACCCGAGCCGCCTGCCGCGTAGCTGGACTACCCGCCGCTGGCGACGGTCCGGAACTTACCGCTCCACGCCGAGATCGTCATCCGAACCTCGATTTTGATTGGCCGGATCCGGCCGCTGGTGGGCCGGTCCTTAGACGAGGGTCAGGGGAAATTTTGGCGTTTGTAAGGTGAATCCTCGCGGCCTTCCTCCGGCTCTTACCCTTGACCACCCCTTACCCGCAAGACTACGTTGGCTGGAGCGCCTTCCATCCGCAACCCGCTGACCTGCGTCGGACTGGGGGATGCCGCGCTGATGGGAAAGGCAGCCAGCATGTCAGCGCGAGCGCAAGTGGCCACAACTGTAGCGCGAGTCGAGATCCCCGGTCTCGCCAAGCGACTGCTGTGCCCGTCGTTCTCCGACCTGTTTTTTCTTCTGATCATTGTCTGGTCGTTCCTGGCCGGAGCCAACGGCTGGCAGCGGCTGCTTCTGGATGGAGACACCGGCATTCACATCCGGGTCGGAGACTACATTCTGGCGAACCACCAGGTGCCGGCCCACGATCTGTTCTCTTTTTCCAAGCCCGGGCAGCAATGGTATGCCTTCGAGTGGCTGTCGGAGGTTCTCTTCTCCTTTCTGCACGGCCGGTTCGGCTTCAAGGGAGTGGTGCTCGTCTCTGGAATCGTCATCGCCGCCACTTTCGCTGTTCTCCTGCGTTACGCCATCTGGCGCGGCTCCAACAGCCTGATCGCCATGGCGCTCGTGATGATGACGGTGAACGCGACCTCGATCCACTTCCACGCCCGGCCGCACATCTTCACGCTGCTGTTTCTGACGGTCGCGGTCTGGCTGCTGGCGGTCGACCGGCAAAAAAGGACTCGCGCCGTTTGGCTCCTGGTTCCCCTCACAACCCTGTGGACCAACATGCACGGCGGCTTTTTCATGTTCCTGGCGCTGCTCGGGCTGCTGGTGATCGGCTGCGCTCTGGAAGCTTACTTCCGGGGCGGCGTCGCGGCCAACCGGTGGTCGGAAACGGTTCGTTACTGCGGTCTGGGGCTGGCCTGCGGGCTCGCCTCTCTGATCAACCCGTATGGGATCCGGCTCCACTTTCACATCTTCGACATCGTGCATTCCAAGTGGGTCGCCGATTTCATCGACGAATTCAAATCCCCTTCCTTTCGCTCGGAACAACTGTTGCACTTCATGATCCTGTTGTTCCTGGGACTGGCCGTGGTTTGGCCTCTGCTGGCCAGGCGCCGCATCACGGAGACCCTCTGGGTTCTGTTTCTGGCTTACTGCTCGCTGATGTCGGTGCGGCATGTGCCCCTCTACATGCTGGTGGCGGCGCCGATCGTGGCGGTGGAGATCTCCGGGTTGTGGAACCGCTGGGCGCGGGATCAACCGAAACACTCTGTCCCACGAATCCTGGACGATCTGGCGACGGAGGCGCAGGGGAATTTCAGATGGACCAGCATGTGGGCGCCGCTGGCTCTGCTGTTCCTGTCGGTGACGGGATCGGTGCGGTGGCCCACCGGCTTCCCGGAAGAACTCTTTCCCGTGCAGATGATTCGAAGGCACGCCGACCGGCTGGCCTCCGCCCGTGTTTTTACCGCCGACCAGTGGGCCGATTATTTGATCTACCTGAACTATCCCCGCCAGCGAGTCTTCCTGGACGGCCGGCACCAGTATTACGGAGAGCGGATCGCCACCGATTACATGAAACTGGGCGGCGGGCATCATACCTGGCAGACTCTGATCGACCGCTATCAGTTTGACGTGGTCTTATGCCCGGTCGATTTGCCGCTGGCGTCGTTGCTGAAATACGACGCCCGGTGGCGGATTGTCGAGGATGACGGAAAGACCATTCTTTTCGAACGGACGGCAGAGAGAGCTCAGGCCCGGTTGTGACCGCCATGACCCAGACCTACCATCGCCTGGTTCCCCGCGCCTACCCGGCGCTGTTGTCGATTGTCATCCCGGTCTGGAATGAACAGGAAGCCATCGTGTTCCTGAAAATGGCCCTGACGAGGTTCATCAACGAGCTGCCCTGCTCCGTGGAAGTGGTATTGGTGAATGACGGAAGCTCCGACCTCACCCTGGATTCGCTGCTCGACTGGGCCGACGCGGACAACCGGATTCGAGTGGTTAATCTGGCGCGGCATTTCGGCCACCAGCCTGCCGTCACGGCGGGTCTGGATCATTGCGGCGGGGACGCGGTGGTGTTGATGGACGCGGACCTGCAGGACCCGCCGCAGGTGATCCACGACATGCTGGTCCAATACTGCCGCGGCTACGACGTGGTCTACGGGCGCCGGGTCGGCCGCCAAGGGGACACGCGGTTCAAACGCGCCACCGCCTGGCTGTTCTACCGTCTGATGCGCGCCCTGATCTATTCCGACCTGCCGGCCGACGCCGGGGATTTTCGATTGATCTCCCGGCGGTGCCTGGAAGCGGTATCGGCGATGCGGGAGACGCACCGCTTCCTGCGCGGGATGGTGGCCTGGGTCGGATTTGCCCAGACCGGCGTACCCTACATCCGGCAGCCCCGGGTAAAAGGGGAAACCAAGTATCCGCTCCTGAAGATGATCCGGTTCGCGTGGACGGCGGCGATCTCGTTTTCCCCGACTCCGCTGCGGGTGAGCTTCGCCCTCGGCGTCATGCTCGGCCTCGTCGGTATATCGCAAGGCATCAAGGCGGTCGTGTGGAACATGCTGGGGAAATTCACGGTTCCGGGATGGACGTCGCTGATGGTCGTCATCTGCCTGATCGGCAGCGCGATCCTGATCAGCATCGGCATCCTGGGAGAGTACATCGGCCGGATCTTTGAAGAGATCAAAGGAAGACCGCTCTACATTGTGGCGTCCGCGACCAATGTTCCCGCCGCCAAGCAAACGCCCACCCCGGCCAGCGAAGAGGCTTCGAAATACGCCGCTTCGGCCGGACGATAGGCGCTACTGGTGTTCCGGGCCGAGGCGCCGGCGATTCGTGCGCGAGGGTCTCCAGATCTGGCATCTGTCTCCACAGCCGTTCCGAACAGTCTTCCTGGAGCGTTCCTCCCGCCCAGCGCCGGTACCAGCCCTTCAACCTACCTCGTCGAACGGGCCTCCGCCGGCGAGGTCTCGATCCGGCTACACCCGCTACACCCCCGGCCGCCGCACGCTGGATCGGCAGGGTATATACTAGGCGCTGCCGCAACTTGAGGTCAGGAGTGTTCGTAACGCGGTGGCGGGTCGTTGAAGACCGAAGCGGGTGGTGGCAAAGGAGATTACATGTTCTGTCAACAGTGCGGCGCGGCAGTGGAACCGAACGCTCCATTTTGTCCGTCCTGTGGCAAGCCTCAGCCAACCGAAGGGGTTGAGAGCGCGCCGGCCCCGGCAGAGCTTAGCGCTCCCCGGGCTGTTCAAGTGCGCACCGGTGACTGGATCGGCCAGGGCTGGCAGCTCGTCAAGGCCGACATGGTCAATTTCATCCTAATGAGCCTGGTCCTCCTGGCTCTCAATGCTGTCCTGCCGCTTATTCTGCAGGGAGCGCTGAATGCCGGGATGTACATGGTGTGCATGAAGAAACTTGCGGGAAAACGGACGGAGTTCGGCGATCTGTTCAAGGGATTCAACTTCTTTGTTCCCACGCTGGTGGCCTCGCTGTTGATCGCTCTCTTCGTTTCCGGCGGGTTCCTGTTGTGCATCATTCCGGGGCTGGTGCTGTCCGCCATGTATCAGTTCACGTACCTGTTCATCGTTGACCGCAAGATGGAGTTCTGGCCCGCGATGCAGGCAAGCCATGCCATCGTCAAGAACGACTATTTTGGATTCACGCTCTTCTTGCTTGCCGTGGGACTCATTCACGTCCTGGGCGTGCTGTGCTGCCTGGTCGGGCTCCTGGTAACCATCCCGATCCAGTTCGTGGCGGTCACAGCGGCTTACCGGGACCTCGTCGGCTTTTCCCCAAGTTCTCTGGAGTGATCAGCGTGGACCGGAATGCCTCGATCCGTCTTCTGTTCGCGGGCTCGGCGCTGGCTCTTTTTCGCTTTTGCACGCCCCCCAGTCAGCCTGCGTTCCTGCTCTGTGGGTTCCGCTGGCTCACGGGGCTGCCGTGCCCGCTATGCGGCATGACACGGGCCCTGTGCCTGCTGGCGAAGGGAGATTGGATTCCGGCAATGCAGCTCCATGCCATGAGCCCGATGGTGTTTGCCATGCTTGCCGCAATTTTCCTGGACGGCGCAATCGGGACGTTCACTCCCTGGAACTGCCGGCGGTGGATTCCGGCGGCAGTGCGCAACAACGTCTGGAGCGGCGTCCTTGTTTTGCTCTCGAGCTACGGCGCGCTTAGAATTGCCTGGATATTGCTGTGAAGACTTTCGGTGGTCTCGGCAGCCTGCATGGATCGAGATCAGCTATATCTAATGCGTCATCGCGTAAATGATGTAGTTGATGCCCAGCCGGTAGCCGAGGGCGGTGTATTTTTCCGGGTAGGGCGGGAAGTCGGCGTGCTCCCAGGAATCCCCCAGGTCCATGTTGAAGTTGATGATCACGATCAGCCGGCCCTTCTCGTCGTAGATGCCTCGCCAGTGCGGCTCGATTCCGTCCACCTCATAGATGCGGCCCGTGTAGAGATACTGCAGGCCGGGCACCTGGAAGCGCTCCGTAAGGTCGTAGAGCGTGTGAAACACCGCGTCGCTCGAGTCCAGCTCGACGATGGGCCGATCGGGGATGATCTTGCGCAGGCCTTTCACCATGCACGCCCACTCGTAGGTGCCGTGGAAATCGTCGATCACCAGCATGCCGCCGCGGGCCAGGTACTCGCGCACCTCGTCGGCCTCTTCCGGACTGAACGTCCAGTGGCCGGGCTCCACCGCATAGAGCCAGGGATAGTTGTACAGGTTCGGATCGTTGGGCCGGATGTAATTCTCCATCGAGTTGACGTCGATGTTGGTCAGCCGGCGGACTCCGGCCAGGAAATGGCGATCCGCTTTCGGGGAATCAATCAACCAGGATCCGGGACCCCACCGGCCTTCCTGGTTCCAGGCATAGACCATGCGGGAAAAGTAAAATTCAGCCGGCTCATCGGCGTCCGTCGGCGCCGGAAAGTATTCCCCTTCAACGGAATAGCTCCCCTTCCGGTGCTGCTGCGCGTACAGTAGCGAGAGGCCGCCGAGAGCGATCGCCACCGCCGCCAGCGCATACGGCTTCCAGCGCCTGGCGCCGAATCGCTTCATAACTTTCACGATAGCACGCGTTCTTGCGCCTGCTCGCCCACCAGTGGCGGCCTGGGGCGGCCTGGGCCGGCGATCCCGCCGGGGCGGCCGGCCTTCACGCCGGCAATGCCGCCAGCAGCCGTCCCACCTCCTCGTCGCTGACGTAGAAGTGCGGCGAGGCCCGGATCCAGCCGGAGCGCGGGGCGACCGCAATGCCCTGGGCAGCCAACTGCTTAACCGCCGCCACTGAATCCACGCCCTCCTTTCGGAAGGCCACGATGCCGGAGGCTGCCTCGCCTTCCGGCCGGGTCAGCAGCTCGTAGCCCCGGGCCGTTACGCCCTCGGCGATGCACTGGGCCAGCGCAGCCACGCGCCGCCCGATCCGCTCGATGCCGACCTCCAGCAGCAACTCGATGGCGGCCAGGGCGCCGTAGCAGCCGGCGGTGTTCAGCGTGCCGCACTCGTAACGGGCGGCGCCGGGGCGCGGGGTGGGGTCACGGGACTGGTAGTCGGTCCAGCGGGCCACGCTGGTCCAGCCGAACTCGACCGGCTCGATCCGGGGGATCACGTCGGCGGCCACGTACAGGATTCCGCACCCTTCCGGGCCCAGCAGCCACTTGTGGGCGTCCGCCGCCAGGGCGTGGATGCCGGCCTTCCGGACGTCGACTGGGAAGACGCCTAGCCCCTGGATAGCGTCCACGACAAACAGACAGCCGTGCCGGGCGCAGATCTGCCCCACTGCCTCCAGGTCGACCCGAAAGCCGCTCAGGTACTGCACAAAGCTTATGGTCAGCAGCCGGGCGCCGCGACAGAGCCGGTCCAGATCCTCCAGCGCCACCCGCCCTTCCCGCTGCGGCGCCCAGCGAACCTCGACCCCGCGTTTTTGCAAGTGTTGCCAGGGATAGCGATTGGCCGGAAATTCACCCTCTACGGCCACCATCGAGTCACCCGGCCGCCAATCCAGTCCATTGGCCACAACTAAAAGGCCCGCGGTGGTGTTTTTTATGATGGCGATCTCGCTGGCGGTGGCCCCGATCAGACGGGCGGCGGATTCCCGCAGGCCGGCATAGACCTGGCTCCAGTGGGAATGGTGGGCCACCCCGTTGCGGCAAACGTCTTCTACCGTACCTTTCATGGCGGAGGCGGCGCGGCGGCACAGAGGCGCCACGGCGGCATGGTCCATATAGACCCAATGCTCGGTAATCGGAAATTCCCGGCGGTATTGCTCCCAAAATTCCATGGCTCACTCCTCTGTAACTTCGCCGCCCGGGATGCGGTCTAAAGATTGGGCTGGCGCGTTGGACTCGAAAGGGTATAATGTACAGTAAGAAGACGACGGTGAAAAGGAGCGGCCGTATGAGAAAGGCTTCCCTGGGAATCCTGATGGCTTCGGCGCTGATCGCGCCCCTCCTGGCACAGAGCCAGGACACTACCAACCAGGCCACCAGCCAGACCGACCAGACTACAAACACCAAGCCCAAGAAGGTCAAGGGCAAGAAGCAGGACGTGGAGTCGATCGGCGACCGGGGCGTGGGCTCGGGTATCAATTTCTATTCGCTCGAGAAAGAGATTGCGCTGGGCAAGCAACTGGCGCAGGAAATCGAGCGGCAGGCCAGGATCATCGACGACCCGATCATCGCCGAGTACGTCAACCGGCTGGGGCAAAACCTGGTGCGTAACTCCGACGCCAAGGTTCCCTTCACCATCAAAGTGCTGGACACCGAGGAGCCGAATGCGCTCTCGCTGCCCGGCGGGTTCTTCTTTGTGAACGCGGGGCTGATTGCTCTGGCGGATTCGGAATCGGAAATCGCCGGCGCCATGGCCCACGAGATCGCTCACGTTGCGGCCCGCCACGGCACCCGCCAGGCCACCAAAGGGGAGCTCATCAATATCGGCACCATCCCGCTGATCTTCATGGGCGGATGGACCGGCTACATCATCCGCCAGGGCGCCGGGCTGGCCATTCCCCTGGGGTTCTTGAAATTCAGTCGCAGCTTCGAGCGTGAGGCCGATTATCTGGGACTGCAATACCTGTATAAGGCCGGCTACGATCCGAACTCGTTCGTCGACTTCTTCGAAAAGATGGAGAAACTGGAGAAAAAGAAGCCAGGGACGCTCTCCAAGCTCTTCACCACCCACCCGATGACGGAAGACCGCGTGGTGGCGGCCCAGAAGGAAATCCAGCAGGTTCTGCCCAGCAAGCCAGAGTACGTGGTCAACACCTCGGAATTCCTCGATGTGAAGGCCCGGCTGATGGCCATGCACAACCGCAAGAAGGTCGATGACAAGGACGCCAATCGGCCCCGGCTGCGCCGGGCTCCCGGCGGCGGTACCGTTCCGGTCGACGACAAGGGCAATGGCAAGACCAGCGACACGGGCGAAGACGACGACCGTCCTACGCTGAAGCGGCGGTAAGAGAATTTTCCGAGCCGCGACCGTGAGGAAACCGCTCCCTCACGGTCGCGGCTCGGATTGGATTATCCGGTAGGTTTCCCGCGCGACAATTAATTCCTCATTGGTGGCCAGCGCCAGCGCGGCTACGGGCGCATCCCCGGCGGAAACGACCCGGTCTCCCGCCTGCTCGCGGTTTCGGGCCGGATCGAGCCGGATGCCCAGGAACTCCAGACCCTGGCAACAGCCCTCCCGCAGCGTCGCGGAATTCTCCCCGATGCCGCCGGTGAAAGCCACCGCATCGAGACCACCCATCGCGGCGGCGTAAGCGCCGATCGTCTTGCGCACTTGATAGGCCAGAGTATCCAGGGCGAGGCGGGCCTCGGGGGCGCCCGCCACCTCCAGGTCCCGAACATCCCCGCCGGCGATCCCGGAAATTGCAGCCAGCCCACCCTCTCGCAGCAGCTCCTCGCGCATTTGGCCCGGCGAAAGGCCAAGCCGGTCCATTACAAACAGCACGGCGAAGGGATCAAGGTCGCCGTGGCGGGTGGCGTTTTCCAGGCCCGATTGCGGCGAAAAGCCCATCGTAGTGTCGACCGAGCAGCCGTCCCGGATGGCGCAGATCGAGCTGCTGCCGCCCAGGTGACAGGAAATCAGGCGCAGGCCGCTCCCGGTCCGGCCGAGCATCCGCGGGACGCGCTCGGCGACGTA
>JBGOUJ010000349.1:0-8267 GCA_041477005.1 Terriglobia bacterium
CCGCGGCCGAGCAGTTGCGCATCCGCGGCGGCGACCAAGCGCCGCTGACGCTCGTTCAGATAAGGACCCAACTGAGCATATCTCTTCTCCAGTGGGGGCTGCGCAGCCACACGTTTAGCTTAAAATGTTTTAGGCCAAATGTCCAGCTTATTTTGCCGCGGCTCCTTAGCAGTCCTGGTTGCACCTAAGCCCCAGTGTTATCAACGACAGAAAGGTTGGCTCCCCAGTCTGGACACGTTTCGAACTTTTGCGGCGGAGAAACCGTGCTGCTCGAACCAAGGCAAGCTGTTTTGAACCTACAACATACCACCGGATTCCGGCCAGCCATCCACGCTGGGCACCCAGTTTGGATGCATCTAGAACTACCCGGGCGGCGGTTAGCTTGAGCCTGGGCGCCCTGGTTTTGTTAGACGCTGGACTATACAGCCCGGCTTCCAGCCGTCAACCATCGGGCGGCAGCATCGGCGCTATCGTCGGGTCGTGTATTGAAGGCAATCGCCGTGCCTGGGGCAGCCTTATGGATAGTGTTGATGACGACTTCGAATAATTCAAGACTTCGTGGTGGCAGGCGCACGCCGCCTCCGACTACCACGCAATCGTAGCTCTTGGAAGCCAACTGACGCTCCACTGCCGGCCCAGCGGTTTCATCAGGCCGGATCAAACCAACGTCGGCCTCCCATCCGCGTTCGGCGAACTGCCTCATCGCAACCGCGATGCCGGCGTGAACCTTCTCAGCGGTCATACCTGGTGGCAAAGCCGGGTCAGAAAAATCCACCGTCTCTGGATCGAGGCCTAACAGCAAAACGCGTTTCATGCGATCTCCCTTATTCTGGCGAGCAGCTTGGCGGCAGCGTCAGCCACCAGCTTCGTCAGAATATGACAGGCTATCACAAACTAAGTGTGCATAACGGCGCTCGGCCAGACGAGTTTTTTGTGAGGAAGCGTCTGATTTTCAAGGCGGGGATTTTTGGCTCCCCGAGCGGGACTCGAACCGATGATCTTTCGGCTAACACCGAATCACGGGCAACTCCGTATCTTTGATTGGCCGCCTTACCGTGAGGATGACGACCACCGCCGCCAGCGGATGCAGCAGGCCGGCCACGGTAAAGACGGGGCCGTAGGAGACGCGCGCGATCACGTGCCCCAGACTGAACGAAATCAGGCTGGCGCCCAGCGATCCGGCGCCGCCCGTCAGCCCATAGGCCGAGGCCACGTTCCGGGACGATAACAGGTCGGCCGGCAGGGTCAGTGAGTTGGAGCTCCAGGACTGATGGCCGAACGTGGCCAGGCTGATCCAAGCTACCGCGGCGGCCGGGTGCTCGGCTCCAGCCGCAAACAAAGCCGCCGGCATCAGAAGCGCGCTCGCC
Organism: Terriglobia bacterium; assembly: GCA_041477005.1. Taxonomy (GTDB): domain Bacteria; phylum Acidobacteriota; class Terriglobia; order Bryobacterales; family JACQDG01; genus JBGOUJ01. The sequence goes on from JBGOUJ010000349.1 coordinate 1,368, forward strand.
AGCATCGCGATGTGCCGCGCCCGGAACAAAGGACAGCCCCGGCGGATCAGCCAACTCGACGCGGCGCCACCGGCCAGGCTTCCCAGATCGGCCGTGAGAAACGGAATCCAGGCGAAATAACCCACCTCGGCGAGACTGAAGTGGCGAATATCCTTGAGATACGTCGGCAGCCAGAAAAGGTAGAAGTACCACACCGGGTCGGAAAGGAAACGCGCCAGACTCAGGCCCCAGATCGGCCGCAGGACGATCAGGCGCCGGAGACCCATGGGCGCGGCCTGTTGCGGCCGGATCGCGCCCGCTTCCGGCGGCGGCCTGTAAATCTGCAGCCACCCTAAAACCCAAAGCAAGCCGATGCCGCCGGTGAAGAAGAATGCGGCGCGCCACCCCGCTCGAAGGACGAGCCAGGCCACCAGCGGCGGGGCCGCCATCGCGCCAGCAGCCGCCCCCATGTTGAAGAGGCCGGTTGCCAGGGCCCGCTGGGAGGGGCTAAACCATTCTCCGATGCACTTGATTGCCGCCGGATAACCTCCCGCCTCGCCGGCGCCCAGCAAGAACCGGACAGCACACAGACTCCCCACGCCACGCGCTGCGGCGTGCAGCATGGCGGCCACCGACCACCAGGCCACGGCCAATGCAAATCCGAGGCGCGTGCCCACCGCGTCCACGATCCGGCCCGAGACCAGGTGCATCACCGTGTACGCGGCCAGAAACGAGCCGACGGCGTACCCATAGCCTTCGTTGGTGATCGACAGATTGTCCCGGATGTAGGGCGCGACCACGGAGAGTGTCTGCCGGTCAATGTAATTGATGGTGGTGGCGGCGAACAGCAGCGCCGCGATACCCCAACGCATCGGGCTCCGGGCGCCGTGGATAGGCTTCATCAAAGCGTTCTCAGTCATTGATGCTCAGCGCGAGGCCCTTGGCGGTCGGGACCCAGCGCATGCCAAAAACGGCGCCGTCTTTGAGCGCCCGGCCTCCTGATTTTGCGAAGTCGTCGCGCGAGCGCGCCTTTTCCATCAGCTTCGGATCGTAGGTGCGGAACGCCGGCACGTCCATCTCTTCGAAGACCCGCTTACCGGCCGCGACCCAATCCGCCATAGTCCGGCTCCCGGCTGTCATCAGCGGCTCGGGCCGCCTCTGCTTCAGCATCTCCCAGTAGCCCGCCGGCTCCCGCCCGGGAAAGTAGACGGGGTACGTGCGTACGCACTCGGCATTGGGCGCGGCGTAGTAGTCCCGCTCGGAGAAATGGCCCGGTCGCACGTTGAGGTTGGCGACGGGGGTGGCCCAGTCAGCCAAGGCCTTGTCGTCCCAGATCTTCAGGGGAGCTACGGTCGCAGCCGGATTCTGCGCGCAGCAGAGCGAAGCGGCCAGCAAACTAAGCGCTGTCAATCTGTGGAACATCCCAATCCTTACCTCGCGGCGTGGGCGAGCCCGACCCAGTCCCAGCCCGACCCCGCTTTCGTGACAACCCGCGCAACGTTCCTGCTATCATACATAGAGCGCAACGCTGTCGTGGGCGAGCGCCAGCGAGACGAGCAGGAAAAAGGCGAGTGGGCGCAGGGATGCCTCAGGATGCCTCCTACGTGGGACCTTAATTCTACAGCCTTGTGGCTCAGGACACGCAAGCTCGGATGTGTGCGGCGAACTGATCCCGCAGATTGTAGCGCAGGGCGGGTGCCTGCAGTTCAAGGGGCCCGCTCGATCTCGCGCAGGCCCCGGCGGAGGGAATCTACGCAGTGGTGCGGTACCGAATAACCTGACCGGCTCCACTCGTAGAACTTCAGCGCTGCCGGCTTGACCTCTTCGCTATCTGGCTTTCGTTTGCAGTCCTCAGCCTCATCAACTGGATTGCCCAGCAGGCAAAGAATCCAGGTTTCAATGTGCCGCTTAGGAATTAGCAGCGCGATCGCTTCGGAAGGCTCACGGGCATGCTCCCCCACGCCCCGGAGTGCTTGTTCAAGCTCCCGTTCTCGCTCCGCTACAGTTTTCGCGTCCGCATCAACGACGACCACGAGAGCTGCGCTCCGTTGGCGGGAATGAACCCGATAGTACTGAACCTCTGTCGCGTACTGCTCGCGCACGTACTGCTCTCCAGAACCCCGCGCCCGAGGAGCTCGATGAACTCGGATGGTCCGGCGGTCGTATCCTTTGCGCTGTAAATAGTGGTATGCAAAGTTGAATTGTTTACTATCCTCGGCCAGCACAATTGTTTCAGCAACTCGCTCAGCCACGCTCCCACCCCCGCGCGACCCGTTCGGAAGGAGAAAGCTTGCCGATCGCATCAGGGCGGCAGGGCCTGACCTGAACCGGTCCAACGCGAGTTCGCGTGAAAAGGATGCCGTGCTCCGGCGCAAGCAAGTCAATCAGCTCCGGGTGGTGGGACGCCAGGATGACCTGGGCGCCCATTTCCTCGATGCGGTCACTGAGCGCGAGCAGCCAGGGTTGTATTTCTGCCAGCGCCACAAAGTTGTCGGGCTCGTCGATACATATGCAAGTATCCGGCCCCACGGCGCAATGGAGGAGAGTGTACAGGGCAATGAGAGCTTTCTGCCCGTCGGAGAGCTCATCGAAGTCGAACTCCAAAAGCGGGCCCTCGGGGGCACTCTTGCTGTCGCTGGAAGACTGAGAAAAGCTAGCGCGTAGAACCCGGGCCGTGCGGCCAACTCTTGACAAATGCAGAGAGTCGAATCCGTCGATGACCTCTTGAAGAGAGCGCTCCAAGGTGCGAATGGAGCGGACCTGCTCCTGAGCGATGTGGCTGTACCAGGAGGCAAAGTTCGAGAGTTCATCTTCGGGGTAGTCCTCCTCTTCCTTTTCCTTACTCTCGGCTCCCATGCCAAACGGGTTTATTCGGATGCAGTACAGATTGTAAAGCCACTCCTTGAACCAAGCCAGCTTGGAGCTGACCTTCTTGGTGCCGGTGGCCAGGGCTGATCGGTCCGCGTCGAAGGGGTAGTTGGCCCTTTCGACGTGGTTATCGTCGAATAGTTGCACCTGATCCCCACCAAACACGAGCAGGGGTTTCTCGTCGAAATTGAGTGCCTCCTTCACGACACGAGACCGAGGTTTACCATCCTGCCCTTCTACCCAGAGGGTGTACAAGTAGGTTCCCCCATTGCCGCTGACCTCCAGTTCGAAGGTCTGTCGCGGCTGGGTCTGCCATCTCGTGCGCGTCTCCGGCGTAAAAAGTTCATCCGTCCTATAGCGCCCGTGACCGGTGACGACGGCGAAATCCCTCAGCATGCGAAGGGCGTCAAAAAGTGTCGATTTTCCGGTTCCGTTGACCCCAAGGATCAACTGCTTCGCCTGGGGCCGAAACTCGAAGTTAACGAAGCATCGGAAGTTGTCTATGTAGACGCGCGTCAGCATCTGCTCGATACGATTGTAGCCTAACTCCCGAAATATTCGTCATTTTCTGGCGCACCCGGCGCACACAGAGGCGATTTGTCCGTTTCTTTGGGCGCAGACCGGTACGCAGCAGAACCGCTACGTTTGCTTCACACCAACGCCACGCGGATGTCGAGCCAGCCCAGAGACGTCACCGCAGCCTGGTCGCTCTCGCGCAGCAACACCGTCGTGGTCGTGGCCTCGACAATCGCCGGACCCTGGATGGTCTCGCCCGGCGCCAGAGCCTCCAGGTCGAAGATGGGGACCCGCTGCCACCGGCCCAGGTAGACCGGCCGGCGCGTCCGCGGCCGGGCCGGGACGCCCTTCGGTCCCGGCGGGAGCGCCGGTTCCTCCGGCAGTTCCGGCAGTTCCCCCACCACCGCCACCCGGGCATTCACCAGGACCACCTCCTGGTCGCGCACGCTGTAAGTGTAAAGCTCCTCGTGCCGGCGGTAGAACCGCTCCATCACTTGAGCCATCAGGCCGGGCGCCGCCAGATCCAGGCCATCCAGTGACACGCTGATCTCGAAGATCTGCTCGCCGTAGCGCATGTCGAGGGCCCGATGGATTCGCACCGGTCCCTGGAACGCCTGCTTCAGCCGCCGCCTTCCCTCCGCTTCCATTTGAGCAAAGATGCGGCGCAGCACCGCGCGACCCGCCCGATGCGCGTCGCCGATATGCGTTCGCACGATCTCATAACGCAGATCGGTCGCCAGCATGCCCCACGCCGACAGGACCGCAGCCAGCCGAGGCAGCACCACGCGCCGGATCTCCAGTCGCCGCGCCACGTCGGTGATGTGGAGCCCGGCGGCGCCACCGAAAGCGAGCAGCGTAAACCCGCGGGGATCCACGCCACGGCGAACCGAGACCAGGCGGATCCCGTCGGCCATCTGCGTGTTGACGATCTGGTGGATGCCGCTTGCCGCCGCCACCCGCTCGCTTCCGAGCCGATCGGCGATGCCGTCCACGGCGCGCTCGGCCGCCGCGGCATCGAGGCGCGTCTCGCCGCCCTCAAAGTTCCCGGGATCCAGATAGCCCAGTACCAGGTTCGCGTCGGTTACCGTCGCAGCCGCGCCTCCCTTGCCGTAGCAGGCCGGTCCCGGGTCGGCCCCCGCGCTCGCCGGCCCGACGCGCAGAATGCCTCCGGCGTCCACCCGCGCGATGGAGCCTCCGCCGGCGCCGATGCTGGCGATGTCGAGGCTGGGAAGGGACACCCGGTAGCCGGCCACGCCCCGATCCCGCGCGAGCTGCGGCTCACCGGCCACGATCAGCGAGATGTCGGTGCTGGTCCCGCCCATATCGAAGGCAATCAAGTTCAGCTCGCCGAGAAGCCGCCCGCAGTGCCGGCTGGCGGCCACGCCGCCCGCGGGGCCCGAGAGCACCGCGCCGGCAGCCAGGCGCCCGGCCTCCTCGATCGGGGCGACCCCGCCGTGCGACTGCATCACGAGCACGTCGCCCTGGTAGCCGGCTTGGCGCAGGCGCGCGCGCAGCCGATCGAGATAGCGCGACAACACCGGCCCTACGCTGGCATTCACCACGGTCGTCGATACCCGTTCATACTCCTTGATCTGGGGCAGAATCTCGGAGGAGAGCGACACGTACACGCCCGGCAGGGCGCGGGCCAGTGCGGCGCGCGTCAACGTTTCGTGTCGCGGGTCCCGGTAAGCGTGCAGGTAGCACACGGCCACCGCCTCTACGCGGTCCCGCTTGAGCCGCGCGATGGCGCGCTGGAGTGAGCGCTCGTCGAGAGCGACGGCCACCCGGCCATCGGCGCGGACCCGCTCCCGCACGCCGATCCGCAACGCCCGCGGCGCCAGCGGCTCGGGGGGCGGCATCCGCAGGTTGTAGCGGTCGTCCTTCAACCCTTCCCGCATCTCGATGACGTCCCGGTGGCCCTCGGTCGTCAAGAGCGCCACCCTCGCTCCCTTACGCTCGAGCAGCGCGTTGGTCGCCACGGTCGTGCCGTGAACGATCCGGTCCGTTCCACCCAGGAGGCCGGCCAGGTCGCGGCCTGCCTGGTCGTACCCCAGCACGGCAGCCAGGCGGGCGAGGCCATCCATCACCCCTATCGAGGGATCGGCCGGGGTCGAAGCCGCCTTGGCGAACACAACTCTCCCGGCCTCATCCACCGCGACGAGGTCCGTGAACGTTCCGCCGACGTCGATGCCGATGCGGTACATCGCTCAGCGCCTCCCTCGTCGCGGTTGAGTCACGAAGCCATTCTCGGCGTCGGCCGCCCGAGCTTGCTTGGTGCGGCGTTTCGGATCGCCCCATCCGCCCCCGCCTCCCGACTCGATCAGGAACACGTCACCCGGACGCACGGGTATTCCGACTTCCTTGGTCTTGAGGACGCGGCGCCGCCCGCCGGATCGCAGCCGGTAGCGATGGGGCAGCCCGTCCTTACCCCCGGCCATACCGCAGGCGCCATGGCGGGTTCCGTCTCCGGCCGTGTTCGCCCGCGCCGGTTCTGCGATCTCCATGGCCAGCTCCAGCACCGAGCCCACCCCGCCGCGATGCAGTCCCTCGCCTCCGGAATCCGGCCGGAACTCATGCCGCCGGAAGAAGAGGGGAAACCGTACCTCCATGACCTCCACGCTTCCGAATTTGATGCCGCCGGCCGCCTGCCACTCCCCGGCCGACGGCCACCCGTCGCCGGCCGAGGAGGCGCCTCCGCCGGGCCGCGCGTGAAACAGATGCCAGATGAAGGGCCGCCCCGAGCGAGGGTCCTTGCCCTGAATGGCGATTCGAAAACGGCGCCCCCACCCGGCCATCGCCCGCTCCGGGCACGCCCCCGCCAGAGCCTTGATGATCGCTTCGGCGATCTCCTGGGCGCAGTGATTCGTGCAGAGAGTCACCGGCGCCGGCTCCTTGGCCCACACCACGGTTCCCTCGCGCGCCAAAACCCGCACCGGCCGAAAGGTCCCGTCGTTCTTCGGCGTTTCCGGGTCGATCAGATACGCCAGGGCCATCACCACCGCCGACCGCATGTTGGCGTAGGAGGAGTTGATAAACCCAGCCACCTGAGGGTGGGAATCGGTGAGATCCACAGTGAGGCCGGAGCCGCGCTTGGTTACCTTGGCCCGCACGTAGACGTCGTTGCAGCCATGGCCGTCGTCGTCGATGACCGCCTCGCCGCGATAGACGCCATCCTTCCACGTCGCGATGTTGGCCCGCGTCTGCCGCTCGGCCGCATCGAGAACCGCCTCCACGCCCGCGACCGCGAGCTCAGGGCCATACTCGTCGAGAAGGGCCAGCAGCCGCCGCTCGCCGACCCGCGCCGAGCCGATCATCGCCGCCAGGTCTCCCTGGAAATCCCGCGAATGCCGGACGTTGGTCGCGATCATGTGGAGCACGTCGTCCCGCACCACGCCCGCCTCGTAAAGGCGCAGCGGCGGAATCCGAATTCCTTCCTGCCAGATCTCGGTCGCGCCCGGGTTGTAGCCGCCGTGCGTCGCGCCCCCGATGTCGCTCTGATGGGAACGATTGATGGACCAGAACAGAAGCTGTTCTCCG
>JBGOUJ010000350.1:0-8233 GCA_041477005.1 Terriglobia bacterium
CACAGACGGGTCGGTCTGTCAACATAAATCTATATTGACCGACTCATTTTCCGCAAAACGAAGGGCCTCTCGCAAACGAGAGGCCAAAACATTTTGACTCAAAAATGTAGAAACTCCAGTGCCGCGCCGCGAAGCGGCGCGGCCGCGATTTTTGCCTTTTGCAATTTGCCTTTTGCCTTGCTTTGTTCGGGAGCGCCAGCAACGGATGGGCGCCGGTCAACCGCCAATCCGCCGGGATCACACCGCACTGCCAGGACCATGAGCCGCGCTCGCGGTGCATGCATCACGCAACCGCCGTGCCTACCGTTCCCCGATGAGAAAACTGATAACATAATACCAGCCATGGCGGTCCGTCGAACCAGCGCGAGACGACAATCCGGTCGAAGGCCCTTAAGGCCCGGTCCGGGGATTATCCGCGCCTGGTTCGATACGGTCCTCAAGTACCTGCTGTATGGGCTGCAGGTAGAGCTCCGTCAGTGCGAGCGGGGAGATTGGACCTGGCGCTTTCGTCCGCCTGGGCTGGAGTCGTTCGGGCTGGTGCGCGAACACGTGGTCGCGGAGGCCTGGCCGAATCTGGATCAGTTTGTGGAGTTTCACCGGCAGGTCTCGCCTCTGATCGAGGTGCATGACCGGAGTGTGGAGAAGCTAAAGGCGAGCTGCCAGGCCTATCACAACGCGCTGATCGGGAGCGAGGCCCTCAAGTCGGTTTACCGGATGATTACGGCCGAGCCTCCGGCAACCTTGGGCGCAGAAATCTCGCGATTCTTCGGCGCCTACTCAACTGAAGAGGACTTTCTCGGGGTCCTGGCGGAAGAGATCGTCAACAACAAGCATCGCCTACCGTCCTATTATGCCGACGCACCGCTGTGGAACCGATACCGCGATCAGATCTTAGCGGTGCGGGAGGACCCTGCGGTTCAGCCCCACTTCCGTGCGACGGTCGCCGCAGGAGAAGAGGTAAAAGCTGCAGCGGCGCAGCTCATCGAAGCGCTACGACAAACTCAATCGGAACTTTCCTGGCGCTTCGACGTTCCGCTTGTGTCGGAGTTGACCGCGTCAAGGTAGTTCGGACCCCTCATGGTCCCCTTGGACACGGCGGCCCTGAACACCCTCGTACTCGACACCACGGCCCTGTTCCCCTTGTTGGTCCTGGCATATGCGAAACACACCGGAGCTGCACTTGCGCGGCGGAATCAATTGTTGAGGGATGCATCTCCGGGGACAGATCTCGTGACGCCGCAGGAATGGGAACGGTGGCTCGCGCTCTTCGGGCATGCGCCGCGACGGCTCACAACGGCCTACGTAGTGGCGGAACTGTATGGACTTGCGAATCGGGTGCTTCGGCAGAGCGACGAATGTTCCCGATTCTGGCAGCTCTCCGTGGGATTCCTCTTGGAGAATCGCGTCGAGGAGAGAGCGTACCCTCTGGCAAGCATTCAGGATTGGCCAACTATCGCAGCGGTTCACCCCCGGATTGGACCGGCCGACGCAAGCCTGATCTTGCTCGCAATGCAGGAGGGCCTCAACTGGAATCAGACGCGCGGCGTGCTGGTAACGGCAGACGGGAGAACCCTCCATCGGGAGGCGCTCCACTTGCGGCTGCGATCAGTGTTGCTTCAGGAGTTGCTTCGAGAAAGGGAATGACAACGGCGCCTCATCTCGGAACATAGTCATTCCGCACCCGCCACACCGCGGGCGCATCCAGCTTCCCACCCTCAAACACAATCTGTCGGCTCTTCTTATCCTTCCGCTCCTTCAGGCAGGGTGTCACGTTCATCCACCGGATCGTTTCCTCGGCATCCCGGATCACGAGGTAAACGTCCACGGGCTGGCTGATCCAGTACTCCAGGTGCCGCTCGTTTTTGATGTCGAAGATCTCCTTATCGTTTGCCTTGCGCGTCCGCAGATACACCATCGCCTCCCGCCGCCGGAGCGCAAGCAGCCCCTAATCCGTCCGCACTTCAGCTCACCAGGAGCTTCCCTATTCTGAAAGACTGAAAGAACCAAGGCAAAAGGCAGAAATCGAGGAAGGGGGCATCCTTTTAGTGCCCGGCGCCGAGCGCCGGGCAGAATGCCGCGCCGCGAAGCGGCGCACCCGTTACTTTTGCCTTTTGCCTTTTGCCTTTTGCAATTTGCCTTTTGCCTTGGTTTGTCGGGGAGCGCAAGCAACGGATGGGCGCCGGTCACCTGCCCAATCCGCCGGCCACGTAAGCTACCGCGCCGACCCGGCGCATTCCGAGCTATACTCCTCCCAAAGGAGCAATCATCATGCCCGACCCCGCTTCCCGACGAGAGTTCTTCCAGTCAATGCTGGGCAGCGCCGCGGCCGCCTTGCTCGCCGAGCGCGTGCTCGCCCAAACCGCCCCCGGCGCCGGGGGCATCCCCACCCGCGTGCTCGGCCGCACCGGCCAGCGCGTCTCCATCATCTGCCTCGGCGGCTGGCACGCCGGCGTCGCCCGGGACAAGGCCGAGGCCGCCCGCATCATGCACGCCGCCATCGACGAGGGCATCAATTTCTTCGACAACGCCTGGGACTACCACGATGGCCGCTCCGAGGAATGGATGGGCGAGGGGCTCGCCTCCGGCGGCCGCCGCAACAAGGTATTTTTAATGACCAAAAACTGCGAGCGCGACTACGCCGGCTCCATGAAGTGTCTCGAAGACAGCCTCCGCCGCCTCCGCACCGACCACCTCGATCTCTGGCAGTTCCACGAAATGGTCTACGACAGCGACCCCGACTGGGTCTTCGAAAAAGGCGGCCTGAAAGCCGCTCTCGAAGCGCGCAAAGCCGGCAAGGTCCGCTTCATCGGCTTCACCGGCCACAAAGACCCCCGCATCCACCTGAAGATGCTCGGCAAGGACCACCCCTGGGACACCGCCCAGATGCCCATCAACGTCCTGGACGCCCACTACCGCAGCTTCCAGAAGCAGGTTGTTCCGGTGTGCCTGGAAAAGAACGTCGGCGTAATCGGCATGAAGAGCCTGGCCGGCGGCTCCCCGCGCGGCCGCATCCCCACCTCGACCGGCGTCACCGCCCAGGAGTGTATCCGCTATGCCCTGAGCCTGCCGATCACGGCTCTGGTGTGCGGCATTCAAACCATGGAAGACCTCCGGCAGGACGTCGCCATCGCCCGCAACTTCAAGCCCATGCCCGACGGCGAGAAGCAGCGCCTGCTGGCCAAGGTCCGGGATGAAGCCGCCGACGGCCGCCACGAGCTCTTCAAGAGCACCCAGACCTTCGACGGCCCCCATCACCGCAAGCAGCACGGCTTCGCGGTGTAGGCGCCCAAGGCTCCTCAGCAACCGCGCCGTTTCTGAACGCTGCGCCGCGTGATCGGCGTCCCACAACCAACCTCCATTTCGTCGTCGGCTCGTCCACCGGCGGACGCGGTGACCATCCGCCGGCCCCTGAGGCGGCCGGCGCCGTCCATCACGGACCCCCGGCAGGGGGCGACCTGTACGGGAAAATGAATCTGTGCGGGCTCAGAAGGAGGCGGAATGGTGTATACTCGCAGCTATCCGGGAGTCGCAAAATGGAAATCTGTAGCCCTGAGGACAGGAGTTTTTATATGAGCAGTACACGCACCTATCAGCTTCTGAGAACGTTATTCCTGGTGGTCTGGATTTTGCCTTTGGCCTCCCAGACCCTGGACACGGGAATCTTGGGAACCGTTACCGATCCCGCCTCCGCCTCCATCAGCGGAGCCGACGTGACCATCGCCAACAAGGGCACCGGGCTCACGCGGGCGGTCAAGACCGCCGCCGACGGAAAGTATGAGGTCCGCTACCTGGTCCCGGGCGAGTACACCGTCGAAGTTCGCGCCCCCGGTTTCCGCGCCGAGCACACGAGCGTAGTGATCCAGATCAACCAGCAAGCGCGCCTCGATTTCGCCATGCAGATCGGCGAGGTCCAGCAGAGTGTGGAGATTACCTCCACCGCGCCGCTGCTGCAGACCGAGAACTCCACCCTGGGCGCAGTGATTGCGAATGAGCGCATGGTCAACCTGCCGCTGAACGGACGCAGCTTCATCCAACTCTCCGTGCTGACCCCCGGCGTGCGGACCTCGGAGCCGTCGCAGTTCACGGTGTCGACCGGCGGCTCGCGCATCATCGCCAACGGCGCGCGCGATGCCTGGATGCAGGTCAACATCGACGGCATCACCATGGTGGACAACCGCAGCAACTACGTGAACCTGTTCCCGGTGATCGACGCCCTGCAGGAGTTCAAGGTGCAGAGCGGAAATTACTCCGCCGAGTACGGCGGCAACGCCGGCGCCAACACCAACCTGCAATTGCGTTCGGGCACCAATCAGCTCCACGGCAACGTATGGGAGTTCCTGCGCAACGATAAATTGGACGCTCGCTCCTATGTTCGCGCGGCGCCCCTGCCCAAAGACAATCTGAAGCGCAACCAGTTCGGAGCGGTTGTGTCCGGGCCGATCCGCCGGGACAAGACCTTTTTCATGGTGTCCTATGAGGGCGTACGAGCGGTCCAGGAGAGCGCCGGCACCAGCCTCGTGCTCACGCAGGCGCAGCGGACCGGCGATTTCTCCGCCACCTCCGCGGCGGTCAACGACCCCACCACCGGCAGGGCGTTCCCGGGCAACATCATTCCCTCCACGCGTGTCAACCAGGTCTCGATGAACTTGATCAACCAGTACACGCCGCTGCCCAACCTCCCTCCCGGCGCCGTCAACTACACCGGGGTCACCCAGGGACACCTCACAACCGACCAGGGTCTGGTCCGTGTCGATCAGTACTTCAGCCAGAAGGACCAGGTTTTTGTCCACTACATCCGCTCCAACCGCAATTTCCCGAACGTGGAGCTGAACCCGAACTTTTATTTCAACGGGAGCCAGCCCATCGCCAGCTTCTCGTCGCAGCACGTCCACACCTTCCGATCCAACCTGCTCAACGAGGTCCGCTTCGGGTTCAACCTGATTAATGTTTCGGTTTTGAGCCCCCGTTACAACACCAACTTCACCATCGCTTCCCTAGGCATCAATGGTCTGAATGTCGGCGGCCCCACCGGGCGTCCGCTGCGGGCTGACGAACAGGGCTTCCCGGTCATAGGTATCAGCGGTTACATGGGAATGGGCGACGACCAGGGCGCCTCCAACCTGGACAACAGCCGCACCTACCAGGCCGTTGATAACCTGACTTGGATTCGCGGCGCCCATTCCTTCAAGTTCGGCGGCGACATTCGCCGGATGCGGGATGACGCCACCACCAACAACTGGCCGTTCGGGAATATGGCGTTCACCGGAGACATCACCGGTAACTCGGCCGCCGATTTCATGCTCGGCTTTCCCCGCACCACGTTGACGCCGGAGGGCGTCCCGATTTCCAAGATCCGCCAGTGGCGCGCCGCCTTCTACGCCCAGGACGACTGGAAGGTCACAAGCAAGCTGACGCTGAATATCGGCCTGCGCTATGACCTGATCGGGCAGCCGCACGAGATCAACGCCGTGACGCGCACGCTGCGCTTCGACCTCGACCCCAGCGGGCCGGTGCTGTGGCCGCCGCCCGGCCAGGCAGTCGACATCTACAAGAACGAGTTCAAATATTTCAGCCCGCGCTTCGGCTTCGCCTGGCGCCTGAGGAACAACATGGTGGTGCGCGGCGGCTACGGCATTTTCTACACCGCGGCGCAGTTCGACAACACCAACATCCTGCAGTTGAACCCGCCCACTGCCGGCAGCCTCACCGTAACCAATCCGGCGGCCAACCCCATCGCCACCATCAATACCCCGGTGCCCGCCGCGTTGTATCCGAACAACCCGATCTTTAACGTGGTCTCGGTTCCGCAGGACCGCCTGCGGCATAACGCCTACATGCAGAACTACAACCTGCAGGTTTCGCGCGAGCTGACCCGGCACGACGTGATCGAGAGCGGCTGGGTGGGCAGCAAGGGCACGCACGTCGACACCAGCCTGAACAACTTCAACCAGCCGGATCCGGGGCCGGGAGACATCCAGTCGCGGCGCCCCTACCCGCAGTATGCCCGCATCCGCATGATCTCGCCGGACACCAACACCGTCTACCACTCGCTGCAGACCCGCTACGAGCATCGCTTCTCGAGCGGCTTGAGCTTATCGGTCGCCCACACCTGGTCGCACCTGATCGATGATGCCGGCGAAACCATCAACGCCGGCGGCTGCGTCTGCCAGAATCCGCGCAGCCGCGGTAAGAACGAGCGCGCCTCGAGCGTTCTCGATCAGCGCCAGCGCTTGGTGATCGGTTACGTCTGGGAAATCCCGTTCGCCAAGAGCCTGAAAGGCGTGCCGGGCGGCATTCTGGGCGGATGGTCGGCGGGCGGCATCGTCACCTACGCCAACGGGCTGCCCGTCAACATTTCGCAAAGTGGGGACAGCTTTAATAATGACGGCGTCTGGGAGCGCCCGGACCTCGTGCCCGGCCAGAGCCTGTCGGTCGCCAACCCGTCGCCGACCCTTTGGTTCAACACAGCCGCCCTCTCGCGCGCCAACTTGCACTACGGCAGCGCTCCGCGCGACCTGATCGTGGGCCCGCGGACCCACACCTGGGACCTGTCGGCTTCCAAGTCCTTCAAGATGCCCTTCAAAGAAGGACACCAGTTGATGTTCCGCAGCGAGTTCTTCAACGCTTTCAACTCGCCGCAGTTTTCCAACCCCGGCACCACGCTGGGCAACTCCACCTTCGGCAAGATCACTGGAGCGTCTAACAGTCGGCAGATCCAGGTCGCGTTGAAGTACATGTTTTAGGTCTCGTCACGAAATAACGGCGCCCCGCTCCGCTCCCTTGCGGTCGCGGCTCGGAAGCGCCTTCTGAGTCCCGTGCGAGGGGAGCCATCATCCCTCGGGGGAGTGATCATCCGCCCTCGGGGGAAACACTTCCATCAGCGGCCGCGCGCGCCGCAGGATTTCCCTCGCCTCCTCGGATGGGAGTAATTGGAGTGTTTTGTCACAGCCGCACCAGCGCGACAACCGCGCTTCCCCGCTGCTGACATCGTGGGAATACCGGAAGAGGTAATACTCCACGCGCTGGACGTCCGCTCCGACGGAACGGTCCAATACCCCGACGTGTCCCACCAGGTCCCCGGTAACCGCCGCTTCTTCCCCTAGTTCGCGCAAGGCCGCCTGGGTCGCGGTCTCCCCCGGCTCGACGTGACCCTTGGGAAAGATCCAATGGGGGTTGTGCTTGGACCGAACCAGCAGCACCTGCGCCGACTGGCTGGCGCTCCGGAAGGCGATCGCTCCGGCCTGTGGAATCACTCCGCCGGCAGCTCTTTCTTTGCCGCCCAGTCGTGCCAGGAGCCGACGTAGTTTTTCACCTTGGGAAAACCAAGATCGTCGAGCGCCGCCCATACCATGGCCGCCCGCGCCCCCTGGTGGCAGTAGGTCACGATTTGCTTGTTGGGCGTGATTCCCTTCTCCATCAGCAGCACGCCCAGCTTCTCCGGCGACTGCAGCGTCGTGCCGTCCGCGCTCAGGAACTCGGACCACTCGACCCACACCGCCCCCGGAATCCGCCCCTGCCGGGCGCAATCGGTTGCTCCTTTCTTGCCCTCGTATTCCTCGCGCGTCCGTACATCCAGAATCAACGCCTTACGATCGCTCCGCAACGCCGCCACTTCTTGCGCCGTAGCCATGTACTTCTTCTGCGGCTTCAGCCGGTACTTCGTCGCGGCCCGCGTCACCGCCTCGGTTGCAACCGGTCCCCGCCCCGCCCGCCACGTCGCAAAGCCCCCTTCCAACATCTTCACCGTCGGCTGGCCGGCGTAGCACAGCATCCAGTAAGCCCGCGCCGCCTGCATCCCCAGCTTCTCTTCGTAAACGATGACCTCATCCTGGGACCCAATGCCCGCCCGGCTGAACGTTTCCGCCAGCCAGTCGTGAAAGACCTTCTCCCCCTGCGGCGTCGACTCGACCAGGTTGTCGAGGGCATTCACCAGCACCGCCCCCGGGATGTGGCCCTTGGCGTACTCCGCCTCCGGTCGGGCGTCCACAATCACCAGGTGCGGATCGGTCCGATGCTGCGCCAGCCATGGCGCGGTCACGACCGTCTGGGATTCCGCCGCAAACACCATCGGAGCGGCCAGCAGAGCTAACGGGAATAGGTGCAAGAGTCGCATTCCAGGGCATATTATACCTACATGAACACCAAGTCCTTGATTTTGTTGCTGGGAATTCTGCTTCCGGTCTACACCCGGCCGCAGACGCCCGATCTCGCCATGCAGGCTGCGATCCACACC
>JBGOUJ010000351.1:0-8220 GCA_041477005.1 Terriglobia bacterium
GACCACCAGCGGCTTCATTTGCTTGAGGATCAGGTCCTTGACGCCGGGCCCCCAGTAGGCCTCCCCGAGACCGTAAAGGCCGGCGTCGGTCGAGACCTTGACCAGGTTCCAGTCCCAGGTGCCGCGCACGATCATGCACTGTACGTCGGTGATTTTGACTTTTTTGCGAAGCGCCGCCGCGAGGCGCTCATAGGGCGCGGGAAACAGGGCGACGGCGGCGGTCGAGGCCGCTTGACGCAGAAATTCTCTCCGGTGCAGGCTCATAGAAATACCTCGCCGGAGAGAATCTTACCACGCGGGGCGGAGGCTACTGGTATTGCGGCCGGCCGAAGGAATCGCGCTGGCGAGGCGGGGATCCGCCACTCGACGAGGGCAGGTGGAACTCCAGGCCGCGCTCGCGGTTCAACTGCTGGGTGAAGGTGATATCGACGGCCGCAAGATCGGCCGCGGATTTCGTCCCGTCGCGCGAAACGTAATGCAGCGTGTTGCCTTCCAGCCAGTAATCGGTCGCCGCCTGGATGGTCCGGTCACGGAAGGCGATCAGCCAGTAGTTCCCGGTGGCGGGCGCGACGGGCCCAGGGTGCGCGGCTTGCGCCGGCTGGGCGCCGCGCGGCGCGGAACGGTAGCCGCCGGGGTCGCCATAGCCGCGATCCACAACGCCCGGGTAAGGCGCGGCGGAGGAAGGCGGCGGGTCATCGTAATAATAAGAGCTGGAGGGTGCGTAGTAGTAGGGATCTTGAGAGTAGTAGGAATAGGAATAGGGATAGGGATAATAATACGGGTAGGAATACGGCCAGTAACCGTAACCTAACGAGAAGCCAAAGGACGACCCGAAGAAAGGCCGGGAAAAGCCGCGATTGAAACCGGCGAAGCCGCCGCGAAAGCCCGTGTGGCCGGCGAAGCCACCGCGGAACGCGCCTGCGTTGCCGCCCACGAAACCGCCGCCGCGGACCGCACTGCCGCGAACGCCGCCACCGCTGAAGCCTCCACCGTGGAACCCGCCCCCCGCGCGCATCCCACCCCCGCCGCGAGAACCTCCGCCGTGAGAACCTCCGCCTCGCTGCGCCCAGGCTGAAGCGGGCCAAAGCAGCGCCGCCAGCGCCAGCATCCCCCAAACCGAAAAGCTCTTCGCGTTTGGCATAGCTCTTATACCTCTTTGATCTCCATTATACGCCGATCCGCTTAGCTCGTTCGATATTTCTCGAGCGCCGGCTCGTCCAGTGTGATTCCCAATCCATTTCGGGTGGGCACTTGGTAAAATCCGCGGTCCATGCGGAAAGGCTCGACCACCAGGTCATCCTCGCCGATGTGGGTGAGGCTGATAGTGTACTCAAAATTACCAAACGCCGCCGCCTGGTGCGCCTGGAAGACCTGGGAGATGCCGGTGAACAGGCCGTTTTCCACCCACAGCCGCTGGCGGCTGTAATCGGTGACGCCGACTTTGCCGAGCATCGCCTTGCCCCAGAGCCAATCCTCGACCACGAAAGCGTCGCAGAGCCGCTCCAGGACGAAGGCCCGGGTGTCGACCGCCCCCCAGTGCACGGCCAGCCGCAACGGCAGTTTCTGGTGCAGCACGCGATAGCCTTCCAGATCGGAGGAAGGGATCGGCTCCTCAAAGCCTTTCACGAAGGGATACTTCCGGAGCGCCTCGGCCAAAGCGAGGGCTCGGGCGTGGTTCGAGAGGGAGGAATTGGCGTCGATCCAGACGGTGTAACCGTGGGGAACCGTTTCGGCCAGGGCGGCCATCTGCTCGACCGGGTCCTCGTAAGGCCGGGCCTTGATCTTGTGTACCGTGTAGCCGAGGGCGATGCCGCGCTTGGCCTCGGCTTGGAGCAGTTTGGGCCGCAGGCAGTGACTCCACCAGATCTGCTGGACCCGCGCCGCGGGCGCCGGCGAGAAGAGGCGCGAGACGGGAATCCCGGCTTCCTGGGCCACCAGGTCGTAGATGGCGATCACGGCGCCGCGCAGGGAATCGTCGTGAAGGAACTCGGCGGGCGAGCGGCCCACGCACTTCTGCAACGAGCTGCGCGCGTCGCGGTCGGTTTCGCCCAGGCCCACCAGGCCCTCATCGGTATGCATCCGCACAACCCAAGGGTAGTAGTTGGCGCGATCGATGTTCTCGCGGCGGTAGTTCTCGTGCATGTTTTCCCGCACGAGCGTATTGAAGGGGATCTTGGTCGGGATGACTTCGACTTTTGTGATACGCATGGCGGTCACCCGGCGCGATACTTCTCGATCGCCGCGTCGTCGAGCGTGACGCCCAAGCCCGGCCCGCGCGGGACCTCGTAGAAGCCGCCCTTCATCACGAAGGGCTCCTTCATCATGTCGTCTTCGAGCGTGTGCGTCACGCTGATGGTGAACTCGATGGCCGGAAACGCCGCCGCCTGGTGGGCCTGAAAGACCTGGGAGATCCCCGTGTTGATGCCGTTTTCGACCCACAGCCGCACGCCGAAGAATTCCCCGAGCGACCCTTTGGCGAGCATGGCGCGGCCCAGGCTGCCGGAGCCGACGATGAAGGCGTCCAGGATCGACTCGCGTATGTACCGCAGGGCGTTCAGGCCCTCCATGTGATCGGCCAGGCGCAGCCCCAGCTTCCCGCGCAGTTGCCTATAGCCTTCCGTGTTGGCGTTGGGGATAGGCGTTTCCAGGCCGAACACGATCGGATACTTGTGGAGCTCGCGCGCGAAATCGAGCGTGCGGCCGACCGATTCCCAGGACGAGTTGGCGTCAAACCAGACGCGGTAATCGGAGGGTACCACCCCCGAGATTACAGCCGCGTGCTGAACGGGGTCCTCCCAGGGCCGCGCCTTCACCTTGTGCACACGATAGCCCGACTCGGCCGCCAGTTTCGCCTCGGCCTGCATCAGGCCGGGCCGGAAGCAGTGACTCCACCAGGTCTGCTGGATGAAACGTTCGGGGTTGGGTGCAAACAGTTTCGACACCGGCACGCCGGCCGCCTGGCCCATCAGATCGTAGACCGCCATCAGGATGCCGCCCCGCGAGTCATCGAAGGCGAACTCCCAAGGCGAGCGCCCGACCATCTTCTGCAGCAGCTCCCGCGTCGCCGCCGGAGCAAAACCCGCCTCGGCGACGCCGACCAGGCCGGCGTCGGTATAAAGCCGGACCATGGTCGAGTCATAGGACGTCTGATTGCGGTTCTGCTTCCGGTAGCTCTCGATGAAGTTCTCCCGCAGCCGGGAATGAAACGGCACCCGGACCGGCATCACGTCGAACCGCGTGATCTTCATCCCCAGTCCCGATGGCGGCGTGGCCCGAGCGGCGACAGCCAGGGCGGCGGCGGGGCCGGCCAGGCTCACCGTCTTCAGCCAGTCCCGTCGGGTGAAAGGCGGCATGGCCGGATTATAACTCGACTCAAGCGAAGGTCAATAAGAATCGTGTCATAGGAAACGCGCCACCCGGTGAGAGTACTTCGCGTCGCTGACCGGCGCGAGGTGTACGACTCAACAATGGCTCTCAAAGAACTCCACCGGGAGGAGGTCGTGGACCACCCGGTGTAATTTCTGGCGTGGGCGTGGGCCTTATGTTATAGTGAAACGCGAAGGGGGACAATATGGAAGACAACAAGCTGTCGTATTTCTTGTTTGGCTTGGGAATGGGTGTGGCCGTCGGAGTCCTGTTTGCCCCCAAATCGGGCCAGGAAACCCGAGAGATCCTGAAATCGAAAGCCTACGAAGGCAAGGATTACCTGCGCCGCAAAGGCGAAGAGGTCCGCGACTCCACTTCCGACCTAGTGAACCGGGGTCGTGAAGCCTACCAGAGCCAGAAAGACAACCTGGCGGCGGCGCTCGAGGCCGGCAAGCAGGCCTATCGACAGAGTGTCGGCGACGATCAGCCCAGAGGTTCAGAAGGCTCCGCAGGGGCCTGAAAGCGACCGGTATGGACCAGCGCTTCCTGCTCATCATCAGCATTTTCACGGGCGTAGCCGGGGTTGCACTGCTGATGCAGGTGTTGGTGTTTGTGGGTCTGTACACCAGCGTGAAGTCGATCGAGCGGCGCTTTCAGAGCCTGGCCGACCGGGTGGAGCCGGTGATCGACGCCAGCGGCCGGCTGGTGGAGGAGACCCGGCAGCACGCCCGCGACGTTTTCGGCAAGCTTCGCGAGATCACCGAAGCCACCCGCACGCAAGTGATGCGCGTCGACGATCTGTTGCAGGAAGTGAGCGCCCACACCCGCGCCAACCTGGAGCGCATCGACCGGGTGGCGGAGGAAACCACGGTGCGGGTGGAGGAGACCCTGGTGGCGGTGCAGCGCACGATCCTGGCCCCGGTCCGCGGCATCAACGGCGCGGCCGCGGCCGTTCGCGCCATAGTGGAGACCCTGGCGCGGCGTCGCGCTCAGGTGGATGGCCGGGCGACGCAAGAAGAAGACTTGTTCATCTGACGAGAGAAGGCAGCAATCAGGAAGGCAGCAATCAGTTTTCAGCGGTCAGCTTTCAGCAACCAGCGTCCCCCGGCACGCAGTTGGAGTGCGGCTGCCTGCAGGCCAGCCGAGCGTCGGTGCGCGTCGCGCGCGAGTTGGCTGCCCGCTTATGACCGATGGCTGAGAGCCTTTCCGACGGCTGACGGCTGGTGGCTGACTGCTGACCGCTCTCGTGGGGGGGGAATGGCGATCCGAGTAGCTCTGCTGGGCACCAAGTTCATGGGCAAGGCCCACAGCCAGGCCTACCGCAATGTGAACATGTACTTCCCCGATGCCCCGCCGGTGGAAATGAAAGTCATCGTCGGGCGCAATCCTAAGGAGACGGAAACGGCCCGGCGGCTCTTCGGCTGGCAGGAGGCATCCACCGACTGGCGCCAGACCGTGGCCCGGCCGGACGTCGACCTGGTCGATATTTCCACTCCCGGCGACCAGCACTGCGAAATGGCGCTGGCGACGGCGAAGGCGGGCAAGCACATCGTCTGCGAAAAACCGCTGGCCAATACGCTGGCGGAGGCCCGCCAGATGCTGGCGGCGGTCGAGAAGGCCGGCGTCCGCCATCTTCTGATGCACAACTACCGCCGCGTCCCCGCCGTCACCTTGGCCAAAAGGCTGATCGCCGAGGGCCGCCTCGGCAAGATCTACCACTTCCGCGCCCGCTATCTGCAGGACTGGGCCATGTCGCCCGATCTGCACCTGGTCTGGCGCTTCAGCAAGGCGTCAGCGGGCAGCGGCGCGCTGGGCGATCTGGGCGCCCACATCATCGACTTGGCCCGCTACCTGTGCGGCGAGATTACCCAAATCGCCGCCACGCTCGAAACTTTCATCAAGCAGCGGCCGGCCGAGCCGGGATCGAGCCGCAAGAAAAAAGTCACCGTGGACGACGCCGCCGAGATGCTGGTGCGGTTCCAAAGCGGCGCCATTGGAACGCTCGAAGCCTCGCGCTTCGCCCGCGGGCGCAAGAATCAGAACACGTTCGAGATCAACGGGGCCAAGGGGTCTATCTCGTTCGACCTCGAGCACCTGAACACCCTGCAATTCTTTTCCGCTGAGGATCCGCCCTAGGTGCAGGGCTTCCACGATATTCTGTGCGTCACCAAGGGCGTCCACCCTTACGCCGACGCCTGGTGGTTCGACGGCCACATCCTCGGCTACGAGCACACCTTCACCCACACCATCTACGATTTTCTGAAGGCGCTCGAATCGGGAAAGAAAATGCAGCCGGATTTCAACGACGGCGTGCGGAACCAGACCGTGCTAGACGCGGCCGTTCGCGCTGACGCCGAAAAGCGCTGGGTCGAAGTCTCGCCATAATACTTTGTAACTGGTAGTAGGGGACGTGATCGATATCCATTGTCACCTGTTGCCGGGGGTCGATGACGGCCCGCCGGATGAGGTTACGGCTGTCGCCATGTGCCGGCTGGCCGCTCAGAAGGGCACCACCGACCTGGTGGCGACTCCCCACGCCAATGCCCGGTTCGAGTTTTCGCCCGAGCGGAACGAAGAAAAGCGCCGGTGCTTGCAGGAGGCCGTCGGGCCGGCGCCCCGCATTCATCTCGGCTGTGACCTTCACCTCACTTACGACAACATCGAGACCGTCCTCGCCCAGCCGAACCGCTTCGCCATCAACGGCGGGTGTTACCTGCTGGTCGAGTTCTCCAACCAGGTCATTTCCGACGGCACATCCCAAGTCTTCGCCCGCTTCCGGGATGCCGGCCTGGCGCCCATCCTGAGCCACCCCGAGCGCAACCCCAACTTGCGAGATCACCGTGCCCGGCTGGCTACCTGGGTGCACCGCGGCTGCTTGATCCAGATCACCGCCCAGTCGCTGCTGGGGGCTTTCGGCCGGCGGGCCAAGGAGGCGGCCATTTCCATGCTCGACGCCCAACTGGCTCACATCATCGCATCCGACGGACACGATCTCGACAAGCGCCCTCCGGTGCTGGCCGAGGCCTTCGATTTCGTGAATGACCGCTGGGGGGAGGCGCGGGCGAAGGAATTGTTTCTCTTGAACCCGCAGGCCGTGCTCGATGGGGCCGCCATCGCTATTCCCACTCCCCGGCGGCGGCCGCGCAAGCAGACCTGGTGGGCTTTCTGGAGACGCTGAACGGCGGGAGACCGTTTTACTGGGGGCGCGAGAAGATGGCCTGGTTGGCTACCAGCGAGTCGAAGATGGCCAATACCTGCTTGCGGTAGTCATACATACGCTGCAGCGACTCGCGGAAGGGCGGCTCAAAGTCCGCGGCGCGGTTCCACTTCGCCAGGACTTCGTCGGGCACGTCGATGTCTCGGCGCAGGGACTCCAGTCCATGGCCCCGCAGGAAGAGGGCATAAAAGAAGGCCGCCTCGCGGTGCGGGGAGAACTGGTCCGGAGCTTTGAACGACGTCGCCATTACCAACCCACGAGAAAAGTCAGTATAAACAGAGCAGGCCTCGCCTGCAAGACCCAAACTGTTCGTATCGGCTGGAACCATCCGGACTGTAAGGCGGGAGCCTTAGGATGGAAGCCGTCAGCTATGAGGAACCAGCCGTCGGCGCTCCGCGAACTTGCGCCCGCCACGCCTTCCACCGGCCCGCCCGATGGACGGGGTTGCTGAACGCTGACGGCTGACGGCTGCAGGCTAGCCGAACCCGTTCCGGCTCATTACGCGAGCTGGTCGATCACCTTCAAGAGCCCCGCCATCGAGCGCCGGCTGGCGGGCTCGCGTGAGCCGTTGAGCGAAAAGTGGGTCTCCATGGAGACCGCGCCGGTGTAGCCTGCCTTCCCCATGGCAGTGAAGATGTCCACGTAGGGCAGAGTTCCGTCGCCCACGGCGCAGATCTGGCGGCGGCCGGTTCCCGCGTTCATCTGCGAATCCTTGATGTGCATGTGCCAGATGTGCTTCTTGTCGAGCTTGTTGAAGCCGTCGGGGTAAGGCACCTCACCGTTCGAGAGGCCGTTGGCGACGTCCCAGTTCATGCCAAGATACGGGGAGTCGATCTCCTTGAGCGCCGAGGCCGTCTCGGCGCAGTCGGCCAGGTTGCAGGCGGGCTCGTTTTCAATGCACAGCCGGATCTTTTCCTTCTCGGCCACTTCCGTTGCGCGCTTCAAGCCCTCCAGGATCCGCGGCCGCGCCTTCTCCCGGTCTTCCACGCGCCAATAAGAGAAGATGCGCAGCATGTCGGTCCCCAGGATCCGGGCGGCGGCGATCGCCTGGCGCAGATACTCCATCTGCTGGACCGACTGCTGCTCGTCGGGAATCGGCAAATCATTCTGCGCCGCCTTGATCTCCCGCGCCGAGATGGCGGCCAGGGTGCTGCCGGACAGCACGCATTTCAGGATGGGCGTGGAGAGAACCGCCACCCGAACGCCGTACTCGTTCAGCAGCGAGTGGATCTCCTTCAGCTTGGCCGGGTCGTGGCGGAAACAGTACTTGCCGTCCACGTTGCGGAGCTCGACCCGCTTGACACCGAACTCGGCAGCGAAGGGCAGCGCCGAGGCCAAGGTACGGTTGACCTCGTCGGTAAGAAAGCAGACATTGGCGCGCGTGATCTTGGCGGCGCGCGCCATTCGGGCCAGGGCTAAGCCGCCGGCCAGGGTCCGAAACAGGTCGCGTCTGTGCATGGTTTCCCCCTGCTGAGCAAGATGAGCAATTCGTATTCTACAATAATGCCTTGCGCCTATTGTGCCTGAGTTTGATGGCGGCGCTGGCGGCTGCCGGCGTCATTGAGGACGCCCGGCGAGCGCGCGACGCCCAGGACCGCAGCAGCCTGGAGGCCGCCGCGGCCCGGGCGGCCGCTGCC
>JBGOUJ010000352.1:0-8208 GCA_041477005.1 Terriglobia bacterium
CACCGTGTGATCACTTATGACCGCAGAGGGTTCGGCAAGTCAAGCCAGCCAACAACGGGTTACAACTACGACACCTTCGCTGAGGACCTGCACAAACTCGTGACGCAGCTCAAATTACAGAACTTCGCGCTGGTCGGTTTCTCCATGGGAGGCGGCGAAGTGGCGCGCTACTTAGGGAAGTACGGATCGAAGGGCGTGAGCAAGGCGGTATTCATCTCGGGGATCCCGCCGTTCCTACTGAAGACGCCGGACAACCCGGAGGGCGTGGACGGCAGTGTCTTCGAGGGGATCCAGAAGGCCATCGTCGCAGACCGTTACGCGTTCTTCACCGAGTTTTTCAAGAATTTCTACAACACGGATCTCCTGCTGGGCAAGCGCGTCAGCGAACAGGCCGTCCAGTCTAGCTGGAACGTCGCAGCCGGCGCCTCTGCTACGGCCAGTCTCGCTTGCGTGCCGACATGGCACGAGGACTTCCGCAAGGACCTGACCCGCGTCGACGTGCCCACGCTGGTCATTCACGGCGATGCGGACCGGATCCTGCCTATTACTGCCTCGGGATTCCGGACCGCCAAGCTGATCAAGGGAGCCCGTCTATTGGTGGTGAACGACGGGCCGCACTGCATAACCTGGACACATGCGGAACAGGTGAACCCTGAACTTGTGAACTTCCTTGGGGAAGGGATCGGGAAGCCTACAGGATTTTAGTTCAAGGCATATTAAGGCATATCATTCATGGTTGTTGTAGCGGTTCCATGTTCTCCAACGCATAGCGCACAGTGTGGGATACTCTCTGGGAACGGGAGCGACGCGCGATGAATGCAGCGGATTTTCGCCGGATTGCGCTGAGGCTGGAAGGCGCGGAAGAGGGGTCGCATATGGGGGCGCCCGACTTCCGTGTAGGGGCAGGATATTCGCTACTCTCGCCTCGCAGAAGCAGGGCTACGGCAACCTGATGCTCACGCCGGAGCAGCAGGCGGAGTTCGTTGAGGAACAGCCCGAGGTTTTCGTGCCCATTGCGGGCGGATGGGGAAGGATGGGAATGACCCATATTCGGCTAGCCGAGGCGCACGAAGATATGCTGGCCGGTGCTCTGCGGACGGCATGGGCTGCGGATGGAGAAGAACGCAAGGACGGGCGGGAAGAAGCGCGCTTCGGCGGGTCGCGGCAGAGCAGCAAAGAATAAAGGCAAGAAACAATGACGTGGAATAGCGGCCCATCACGCTGCATTGCTGGCCCTGGCGATTGCGGATCCGGACAGAGAAGCGAATGGTCGAGTTGAAGGTGAAGTGGAACGCGAAGGCGGCGTAGGGGGTCCAGTCGCGGGCGGCGGGCGGGACCGGGAGGACCACGGGGCCGGGCCGATCGCCCGGGTGGGCCTGGGGCGACATCGGCGCCGGAGATTTTTGCGCCCTTCGGGTTGTCGGGATTGAAGATGTCATGCAGGGGGTTGCCGTCGGCCAGCAGGCGGCGGCACAGTCGTGACGTTACGGACGTTACGCCTCGATTATAGGTCCGTTCGGGTAGAATCGAGTATCAGGCTGCAAAGCAGGCTGCAAAGGAGATTCCATGCGCCCTATAACGCGACGAGCATTGTTCCAGTCGACCGCGGCAGCGGCCGCAGCGCGGTTGCAGGCGGCCACATATACCGGGCCGGTGGCGCTGCAGCTCTACACGTTGCGAAGCATCAGCGGTAAGGACGTCGAGGGGACGCTGCGGCGGGTGGCGGCCATCGGCTATCAGGAAGTCGAGCTGGCGGGGTTCTTCGACAAGAACCAGAAGGAGGTCCGTGCCCTGCTGGATGGGGTGGGGTTGAAGGCGCCGAGCGCGCACTACAGCCTCGCGGAGGTGCGGACGCGGTGGAGCGAGATGATGGATGGGGCCCAGGAGATCGGGCTCGAGTACATGATTGTGTCGTCGCTGCCGAAAGAGGAGCGGACGAGCCTCGACCAGTACAAGAAGATCGGGGAGCTGTTCAATAAGACGGGAGAGGAGACGAAGAAGCGGGGGATGCAGTTTGGGTATCACAACCACAACTTCGAGTTCGAGCCTTATGGCGGGAAGCCAGCTTACGACGAGCTGTTGCGCTCGACCGACCCCAAGCTGGTGGCGATGGAGATGGATGTGTATTGGGTGACGCGGGCGAACCATGATCCGTTCGAGTACTTCCGGCGGTTCCCGGGGCGGTTCCACCTGCTGCACTTGAAGGATAAGAAGAAAGACAGCAACGACTTTTTGGAGGTGGGGCAGGGGGATATCGACTGGGCGGGGGTGTTCAAGAACGCAAAGCGGGCGGGGGTGCGGCACTTTATCGTGGAGCAGGATCAGACTAAGCGGGATCCGTTGGAGAGCATCGAGATGAGCTACAAGTACATTCGGGGGCTGAAGTACTGACGGAAAAGCAGCCGTCAGACGAGCAGCCGTCAGCCAGCAGATGTCAGTCATCAGCTTCGGGCTTTCAGGTAACAGTTGTCAGCTCTTAGTTAGGTTAGCCATCAGCCGTGCCGTCAGGAGACGCCCCGGGCGGGGAGGCAAGAGACGCCCTGGGGCGGGCGAACGGACTATCTGGGCGCGGCGCGAGTATGCTTGCGCAGCACGGCGCCGGCGTTTTCTTCGGTGAAGCGGCCGTTGTCGATGGCGAGCTTGCCGTTCACAATCACGTAGGGCAAGCCTTCCGGGAACGACAGGGGCTTGGTGAAGGTCGCGGTGTCCTGGATGTGGGCGGGGTCGAAGACTAGCAGGTCGGCGGCCATGCCGGGATTGATGCGGCCGCGGTCGTAAAGCTGGAGAGTGTTGGCGGGGAGCGAGCTCATCTGGCGCACCGCGGATTCGAGTGAGAGGACCTTCTCCTCGCGGACGTACTTGGCCAGGATCCGGGCGAAGGACCCGAAGGCACGGGGGTGGGCGTTGGTGGCGGTGGCCAGGCTGAGGGGCGGCGAATCAGTGCAGACGCTGACCCACTCGGTCCGCAGGGCCACGCGCTTTTGGTCCTCGTCCATGCTCTTGGGGTTCACGCTGACGCCGCCCTGCTCGACCAGGTCGAAGAACGTGGTCCAGGGTTCCGTGCCGCGCAGCCGCGCGATTTCTTCGATCGACTTGCCTTCGAAGCGCTTGGCACTCAGATCACCGGGCGGCTCGACGCTGGCGACCAGGATGTTGTCCCAGTTGCGGCCGACGTGGTGATACCAGTTTTCCCAGTCGGTGGTGGTCTCGATCTCCTTGCGCAAAGCGGCTCGGACCTGGGGGTCTTTCAGGGTCTTGAGAAAGGGTGCGGCGCCGGCGGCGAAGTGACGGGGGTGAATCAGGGAGCTCAGGCCGAGGCCGTTGCGGATGTAGGGATAAATATCGGCGGTGACGTCGAGGCCGCGATCGCGGGCGCTCTCTGGATGAGCTGGATGGCGTCCTTCATCAGCGGCCAGTTCTCCTGGCCGGCGGCTTTCAAATGGAAGATGTGAACGGGGATGCCGGCCTGCTCGCCGATGTGGATGGATTCGCGGATGGAGTCGAGCACCCGGTTGCTCTCGTTGCGCATGTGGGTGAAGTAGACGCCGCCGTAGCGGCCGACCACCTTGGCCAGCTCGACCAGCTCTTCGGTAGTGGCGTAGGTTCCGGGCGGATAAATGAGAGCGGTTGAGAGGCCGACGGCGCCGTCGCGCATGGCGTGGTCGACGTGAGCCTTCATCTCGGCCAGTTGCTCCGGGGCCGGCGCTTTGTTTTCGTCGCCGATGACGATCTGCCGGACTTGGGCGGCGCCGACATTGTGAATCACGTTGATCGGTATGCCGGCGCGATCGAGGATCTCGAAGTATTCGCCGAAGGTGCGCCAGCGGCCTTCTTTCTGCGGCGCGACCGAGGCGCCTTCGCCGGCCAGAATCGTGGTGATGCCTTGCCGGAGCTTGCTCTCGGCGCTGGTGCGGTCCTCGAGCAGCGGCACGCTGCTGGCGCCCATCATGTCGATGAAGCCGGGGGAGACTACCATGCCGTTGACCGTGATGGTCCTGGCGGCGGATCGGCCGGCCAGCGCGCCGATGGCGGCGATGCGGCCGTTGCGGATGCCGAGATCGGCGCGGTACCAGGGGTTGCCGGAGCCGTCGACGATGCGGCCGCCGGTGAGGAGGAGGTCGAAGTCCTGGGCGGGGAGGGCAAAGGAGGCGAGGAACAAGATGGTGAGTCTTAGTAATTGGTCCACAGGGCTTCTCGGCGGATCTTCTTGATGGAGTGGCAGTGCTTGGGGGGCGCGTCGTGGCGGCGCCAGTCCCGGTAGAGCTGGTCCATTAGGTCGCAGCGGTAGCCGGAGACGGCGGCCATGGCCTTGGAGCGGCTTAGGGCGGCGGCGAGATCGCGGTGGGCGTCGTCGTCCATTTCGAAGCCGTAGGCTTTGCTGTCGCCGCGCGTGGCGTGGACGTAGGGGGGGTCGCAGTAGAACAGAGTCCCCGGGGCGTCGTAGAGGCGGATGACGTCCAGGGCGGGGCGGTTCTCGATCTGGACCCGCAGGAGGCGGAGAGCGATGGCGGGGAGGTCTTCGACGCTGCCGAGCCATCGCGAGACGACGCCGGACATGCCGGCGCGGGTCGTGTTCTTGCAGTTGGCCCAGCGGCCGAGCGAGGCGGTCTGGGCGAGGCCGGTGCGGGCCTGGCGGGCCCGGATGAAGAACAGGCGGGCGCGCTCGAGGCCGAAGATGGAGTGCCCGTTCGGGGACAAAGCACGGAAGAATTCCTCGCGGGAGAACGGGGTGAGGCCGATCGATTCGATGAGCTGGTCCTTTTGGTCGCGGAGGACGCGGAAGAAGTTTACGACCTCGCCGTCGATGTCGTTGTAGGTTTCGACGGAGGAGGGGTCGCGGTTCAGGAGGACGGCGGCGGAGCCGGCGAAGGGCTCGCAGTAGTGGTGGCACTCGGGGAGCAGGGGGAGGAGCCAGTTCAGGTGGCTGAACTTTCCGCCGTACCAGCCGAAGGCGATCCGCTTGCGCGAGCGTGCCGGGGGATCCAGATGGATGCTGGATGGTGGCGTTGGCCTCGGCATCGTTTCCTGTAACTTAGCATGGTTCGGTGGAAAGGCCCCGCCGGGTGGGGTCCGGCCATGCGGCCAAAAGGGAACTACTGCCCAAGCTCTGCCGTGGTTTTTGCCCCTTGGGCGCGAAGGTACTTCTCGATCTCGGTTTTCCCTCCGTACATTGCCCAGCCAAGGGGCGTGCCCTGGTAGATGGTGTCTTTGATGTCCAATCTCGCTCCTCGCTCGACCAGGAATCGGACAACCGCGTCGTGGCCGGCCCAAATGGCCTGATGCAGCGGCGTCGAGTGGGAATGGTTTCCGTCAGGGTTGTACCGGCTGGGGTCTTCGCCGGCGTCGAGGAGCAGCCGAACGACCTCCACGTGCCCATGTTGCGCGGCTAGCGCGAGGCCGCGATGGCGGCTTTCGGGGCCGGCGGTCGGGAGCAGTTGCGCGGCATCGGTGAGCCGCCCCAACCCGGCCGCCGCGGCGAGGTCATCGACGGTCGCGCCGCGTCTGACAAGCGCATCGGCGGCGCTCCCGTAACCGAACGCGAGAGCCGTCATCAGCGGCGACCCCCACTTAGCCGAGCCGCGCGGTTCGATGGCTGCGCCAAAATCCAGCAGCGTTTCGACGAGCGCGACCTGCACGCCGGCCTTCGCCGGGTGACAGCTCGATACCAGCAGGCTCATGGTCGTGCACTGTCCGCCGTACAGGTCGGCCAGCGCGTCCACTTCGGCGCCGGCTTGGAGCAGGACTTTCGCAATTGCAACGGCGTTCTTTGGCGTCTTCTGGCGGTAACCCTCGACGCCGTTGGCGGCGACGTAATGCAGAAGCGTGGAGCGATGCACGGGCGGGTCAAAATGGGTGATACGCGTCGAACGTGCTCGAACCAATTCCGGATTTCCGCGCAGGACCGATTCCAGCGCGGCCAAGTCACCTGTGATGACGGCCTCCACGGCCGATTCGAATTGGACGACCGGAGAACCGGCCTGAGTGACCGCTTCGACGTACAACGCGAGCGCCGCCCAGCTCTGGAAGTCGTAGCAGCGGGCGATGGTGAGTTGCGCATCGGCCAGCTCCAGCGCAGCGCTTTGAATTTCGGAGTCCGGCAGGTCCTTTGGCAGCCATGGAATTTTGGAGTCCAGGAAACGGGGATGCTTTTGGTGGAGGATCCGGATTGCTTGGGAATCGCCCGCGCTGTGGGCTTCGAGCAGTTCCTCGGCCTGTTTTTGGTATTGCTCCAGGGTGGAGCGAAACGGTAGTGGCTGGAAATCCATTACGAGCTTCCCTTCGCGACTGCTCTGGAGTCGGTCCGAGTCGGCCTGAAACAAGATTCGTAGCTCTCGCCGTTCTGTTTGAGGCGGGCAGGGCTGTCTCCCGGCGCGGGCGCGCTCTTCGCGCCGTGGGTGATGTTACCACGGAACTGTGGCCAAGGCCGTGGGCGAAACGCCCAAACTGCAGATGCGACGTCCGTCCGGCGGCCGATTTCAGATCTACGAGAAGCAGACTTTGCGGCCAGGGAAGAATGGTATAACACTGATATACGGGATGCGTTTCGACTTCGATCGAGAGAAGAGCCGCGACGTCAAACGAAAAACGTCTAGGACAACACCCAGCGCCGACGAGATCGCGGAAATGGCGTCTCGGGGCGAAGATGTCTCCGGCTATTTCACCAACAGGTTCACGGTGGTCGGACCGGTCCGCCGTGTCAACGTCGACCTGACTCAGGGCATGTTGCGGGCACTCGACGAGCGGGCGGCCAGCCTCAATATCAGCCGACAAGCGGTAATCAAGACACTGCTACGGCGGGCGCTGGCCGAGGAGCGATCGCGTAGACCAGGGAAGAAACGGGCCGGCTAAGCAGCAGTCCCTTCGACCGCCGACTCCGGGGTTGGACTCGAGTCGGGGGTAGCCCACCTGACGGTCGGAAGCAACGCAACCAAAGACTTGAAATTGCCAGCAACGTGATTGCCGGGTCAGGGGGTTTCCGTGGATAGGACCACTCTCGCCACTACCTGAGTTTGCCGAAATGGGGCCCGGCCCGTGTCCAACGGTTTGGAACGCTCGCGACGCGGTTTGAGCCGCCTTCTTCGGAATCGCTGCTCCCGAAAGGGCCAAAGTCCGGCTGCCTTGGGGCGTGTCAGGCCATAATGTTGTGTGGATGGGTCATCATTACGTTCCTCAGCGGTATCTTCGAAATTTCCAAGATGTTCGCCGAGCGGGGTTCATCTGGATGTTCGATAAGGCCTCCGGCCAAAGTCTCTTAGCCAGCATCAAGAAAGTCGCGCAGGAGGCCGGTTTCTACGAGCCCGATATCGAAGTGGAGCTGAATGAGACGGTCGAGAAACCAGCGAATCCGGTGATGGACAAGCTCCTGAGAGGAGAGTGCCCCAGTCCGGAAGAGAAGTCGTCACTAGCGCTGTACATCGCCGTTATGCTGAAGCGTGTTCCTTACCGTCGAGCGAGAGCGTCCTCATTAGTACCGCAGGTGCTCGATAGCACAGTCACCGAGATCCGAGACTGGCTGCGAAATTTGATTGGCGATGCGGGGGTTGATCAGGCCGCGCTCCGCGAGCGCCTTGCGCAGGTCGATGCGATCTATGAGAAGTACCAACGTAAACCTCCGCCAGAGGTCATCAGACAGATTCGAGAGCCGTGGCCGACGGCCGAAATGATCGGGCTTGTGCAGCAAATGACGTGGCGCGTTCTGGAGACTTCAGGGCCGAACTTCTTCATGACCTGCGACAATCCGGCGTTCTTCTTCAGCGCCTACGGTCTAAAGAACCCAGATGCCGAGGTGTGTTTTCCGTTGTCGACCCGATACGCGCTCCACTGCTGCTGGCCAAAGTCCAACGCTGATGTGGTGTTTCTCGGTGCGCCTCAGTCATTCGTAAGGGAGATCAACCGTCGGCTGGCAAGTACGACGGTGCGGTTCGCGTTCTACCATGAACGCGCTGAGTGGGTGCATAAGATCCTGTCCAAAGAATCCCCGTACTTGAGTAGGATACGCTGGTGATCGCTTCACTTGGACGCATAACGCGAGTCTCGGAAACTGGCCACCAGCCGCCAGGGCGGGCGGGAATGGTGAGATGATGAAATTTGACTTTCCTTGACGATCTGAGGCACAGCATCCGCGCGCTGCAGTCGAAGCCGGGCTTCACGGCGGTCGTGGTCCTGGCGCTGGGGTTGGGTATCGGGGCCAACGCCGCGCTGTTTACC
>JBGOUJ010000353.1:0-8206 GCA_041477005.1 Terriglobia bacterium
CCACGTCGGCCGCCTGGGCGAGTATGCGGCGCAGGCGCTCGGCGAGGGCATGGTCGGGCTGGTGACTACCAATAACCACGGCGGCGGCCAGGTGCTGTCGCCGTTTGGAGGGGTGGCGCGGCGCCTTTCCCCGAGCCCGATCGCCATAGCCGTTCCCGGCGGCCGGGATTTTCCGATTGTCCTCGATATGACCACCAGCGTGGTCGCGGAAGGAAAGGTCCGGGTGAAGCGGGCGCGGGGCGAGAGGCTGCCGGAGGGGTGGATTCTGGATGCGGCCGGCCGGGCCTCGACCGATCCGGCTGATCTCTACGGCCCGCCGGTGGGGAGCCTGACGCCGCTCGGCGGCGCGGCCGGGCACAAGGGCTTCGGCCTGGCGTTCCTCATCGATATTCTCTCCGGCGCGCTGGGTGGCGGCGGTTGCAGCCGCCCGGATCCCCCGCCGCTGCGCGGCAACGGCGTTTTTTTGCAGGCCATCGATCCGGCGGCGTTTGGGGCCAAGGAGCGCTTCGGCGGGGAAGTGGCGGGGCTGGTGGACTACGTGAAAAGCTCGCCGCCCGCGCCGGGCTTCGATCGCATTCGCGTCCCCGGGGAAGTGGAGTACGAAACCAAGCAGAAGCGCCTGCGCGAAGGCATCGAGATCGAGGAAGACACCTGGCAGAAGCTCCAGACGGCGGCGGTCGAGCTGGGATTGAAGTAATGCCGGGGTGGAACTGATGGATCGCCCGGAGCTGGAGCGGGCAGTCGCCGCCATCCGCTGGGCGCACCGCATCGACCTGGGGCAGGGCATGGTCACGCCCGGCATCTGGGACACCCCGCAGATCCTCGAGCGGCTGCAGTTGCCGGCCGATCTCTCCGGCCAGTCGGTGCTCGACGCCGGCTGCTGGGACGGCTTCTATTCCTTCGCGGCCGAGCGGCGCGGCGCCCGGCGCGTGCTGGCCACCGACTCCTTCGCCTGGCAACGGAAAAGCTGGGGATCGAAAGACGGCTTCGAGCTGGCCCGCCGGGTGCTGGGGTCGCGGGTCGAGGACCGGGAGATCGACGTTCTGGATCTGGCTCCCGAAAGCGTTGGCGTTTTTGATCTGGTGCTGTTCCTAGGCGTGCTCTACCACATGAAGCATCCGATGCTGGCGCTCGAGCGCGTGGCGGCGGTGACCGCCCGGCTGCTGATCGTGGAAACGTTGATCGATCTGCTCTATGTGCCGGCTCGGGCGCTGGCCTTCTATCCCGGTGGCGAGCTCGATCGGGATGAATCCAATTGGTTCGGGCCGACCCCCTCGGCGGTCGAAGCCATGCTGCGATCCGTGGGTTTCCGGCGGGTGGAGAGGGTGTGGCCGTCACCGACCCGGCTGCTGCTGTGGCGCGGGATGAGCCTGTTCGGCTCGAAGAGCATCAAGCGAGCCGTTTTTCACGCGTATAAGTAAGATGGCGCCGCGGCAAGCCGCGCACACCGTGGCGTAAGGGAATCCTGACTAGATCCCTCCGGTAAGTCCCGTTCCAACAACAGGAGTCTAGCTGCCCCGGGGCGGCGAGTGCCTGCGTACGGCGCCGTACGGCTGCTTGGCGCATTCCGTACGCAGCCGCGCTAGCGGACTTGGATACAAAACTGCTGGTGTTAGTTTGAGGAGGTGAATTCGATGGACATCGCAATTTACCTCGCGGCTGCGCTTGTTGTGGCGGTGACCCTCTATCCCGTCGCTTGGTTGCTGGTCCACACCTATCTGGAATTCCGGGGCGCCCGGGTCGTCACCTGTCCTGAAACCAAAGAGTTTGCGGCGGTCGAAGTGAATGCGAAGCGGGCGGCCCTGTCCTGCCTCGCCGGCCAGCCGAGCCTGCGCCTGAGCGACTGCTCGCGGTGGCCCGAGCGCGCTCCCTGCGGCCAGGAGTGCCTGCGTCAAATCGAGCAAGCCCCTGGGGACTGCCTGCTACGAAACGTGCTGGAAAGGTGGTACGCCGGCAAGCGCTGTGTCTACTGCGGCCGGGGGCTCGACCACATAGACTGGCTCGAACACAAACCTGCCTTGCTCAGCCCGGATGGCCGGACGCTCGAGTGGCAAGAGATCCGCGCTGAGAAAGTGCCCGCGGCTCTGGACTCCCACCGGCCCGTCTGCTGGAACTGCCACATCGCCCAGACGTTCCGCCGCCTGCACTCGGATCTGGTGGTGGAGCGGCCGTCGCGGGAGCACGTTCGGAGGTGACCTATGCTTTCGACCAGACTGATCCAGTTGATCGAGGATCAATGGGAGCCGATTGCGGCCAGAGTGATCGGCCAGGTCCGGCACGACCCGGAGTTGGTGGAAACGCGAAAACTTCCCGAGACGGAGTTGCGCGACTGGGCTCGTGAAATCCTGAAGCACCTCAGCCACTCGCTTTCCGAATCCGGCTACCGGGAGTTGGGCGCGCGCTATGAAGGGCTGGGCCGGCTGCGCTTTGCAGAGTCAGTCCCGCTGCACGAGGCGGTCCACGCCATCCACATCCTCAAGAACCGGATGATCGAATTCGTGCGTGATCGGGGGTTCGAGAGCACGACGGTCGAGATTTACGCCGAGGAGGAGCTGGAGCACCGTGTTGGCTGCTTCTTCGACTGGTTGGTCTACCACTTGGTCCGGGGCTACGAGGGTGAGTGGCGAAAGATCGGAAAGCGGGTCGCTTAAGAGCCGCCGGCCGGCGAGGTCACGGCGCGAGGACGGCGTGGACATCGATGATTACGCGCGTCCGGGGCTGATAAACAACCGCGTACCCGTCCATGTACCCCCGTGCGCATCCGGAGCATAGAGACGGCAACCGCTGCTCGATGATGACCGGAAACGGCCGAATCTTCCTTTCCCAGCCCGGCGGGAGTTGTCCGGTCCGATAGAGCTTCTTTTGGAGACCTGGGGGCAGGCTGCGCGGGCGGTAATATTCGTGAATGACGCGGATGTCGTTTTCGCGGAAGCAAGCCTCGCCGTGCTTGCGGTGATACTCGCGATCCCAGTCGTCGTCCTTCCAGTGCTTCCGGTCGTCGTCATCGCGGTGCTTGGCCAGGGCGGTCTGCCCCGTCGACGCGATAAGCCCCGCCAGCAAGAGTAGTATCAATGCCCTCATCTTTGTTCCCTCCTGCGATCGGTCGGAGTTTTGTGTTGGCCCGCGCTCCGCCGGATCTGGCGCGCCTGCAGACCTGCCGCAAAGGTGCGCCACCTACACCGGTACTGCAGGTTCTGAGCCAAACGCGATTTGTTGAAAAACCAGCAGCTTACAGGGCGCGGCGGAGCGGCAAGCGAGGCGCATTCTACATAGCGGGTAAGGACACTTTACACTGGGGAGCTCCGACTGGTGCGTCGAGCGCGATGGGGATGCACCGTGTACGCGGCATGGTGTCTACGGGCGCTACTCTACCACTCGGCCGGGGGCCTTCTCTAAGTCCGATCGGGAGATACCCTGAGGGAAATCCTGCGCGGTCTGTCCTTTGGCAAGTCCGGTAGTGGGTCGGCGCCAAACCGACCCGCCACCTACCATGAAGAAACCGGCCGTCATGCCGGCCAGGCCGTTACGGCTGTTGATGATCTTCATCCGCTCTTTTCGAGTCTTTCTTCCTCGAACGGGCCGGCAACGGCCACCACACGCTGGTGGAAGTGCCGCGGCGTTGCGAAGCCGGCTCCCAGACCGGGGTCGAGCGCGGCGATTGCACGCTGACCCGGTGATGCTGAAGCCACGATTTCAGCATCCCGCCGTAGCGCGGCGACGGCCTGTTCGAACCGATGTTGACCCTCATAGTTCACCCCCCCAGGCATCCGGAACCGGCATTGACGTAGTAAGCGCTATTCCGCAGCCGCCAAACTGCTTTCGGACGCCCCACCGCCAAACGATTGAAGCGCCAGATAGCTCGGACCGAAGCGCTTGACGTTGTCGCGCTGCTTCTCATACTGGCTGAAGTGGCCTTCTTCGTCTTTCACCAGTTGCTCGAAGAGTTGCTTAGAAGCAGAGTCCGCGTTGGCCGCGCACTCGAGCGCTGCCTTGTTGTAGGTTTGGATGCCATCCTCCTCCATTGCCATTGCCTTGGCCAATATGGCCTCCGGCTCGATGATCTTCTCCACCGGACCGGCGGGAACCATTTCCACATCTCCCTTCAAAAACAGAACACGTTCGGCCACCAGCTCCACGTGACCCATCTCCTGGATAGCGATCCGTTTGAAGAGGATCGAAAGCGGTCCGAAGCCCTGGTCGTCCAGGTGGAAGTGAAAATACATGTACTGGTGTACTGCCTGCAACTCGTCGGCAACCGATTTGTTCAGCAACTGAATGCTTCTCGCTCTGTCCATACCTTCACCTCCGGTTCCTTATCGGGACTCTTGGCGAGCGTACACGAGTCCGTTCGCGACTATCGCAAGCCGGCCAGTTCCTGCAGCCGGCGCCAGTTGGCCAGGCGGTCTTGCTGGGCGAGCTTCAGAAATTCGTCGGGCTCGCCGTTGCCGTTGAAGTGGCGCGCGAAGCGGCCCTCGGTGCGGGCGAAGGCGACGAAGTCCACCGGCTCGCCGGTCTTGGGGTTCTTGAACCAATCCTCCTTCACGACGGGGTTGCCTTGCAGGCTGAGGCAGTCGCGGAGGCGCTCGCCTTTGCGCGGATCGTACATCACCAGCGGGAAAGTGCGCGACTCGACGGCCAGCTTGGCCTGGGCCATGGCGCGGTCGTCCGGGATGCCGTGCTCGGGCATACAGGCGCCGTAGGCAATAATGACCGCCGGGCCGGGATAGGCGTTGGCCTCCATCACCGCGCGATAGAAATGGTTCAAGTGGGCGGCGGTGGTCTGAGCGACGAGGACGCCGGGATGCATCATGGCGATCTGCGCCAGCTCCTTGCGGTGCTCCCGCTTGCCGGGTCGCGCCTTGCCGAAAGCCGCCATCTTGGCGTTCTGGCCGGTGAAGGTGGCAGTGGAGCTCTGGCCGCCCGTGTTGGAGTAGACCTGCGTGTCGAGCACCAGCACCTTGATATCGAGCCCGGTCATGAGCATCCGGGAGAGCGATTGGAAGCCGATGTCGTAAAGCGCCCCGTCGCCGCCCACAACCCACAGCCGCCGCTCGGGATGGCCTTCCTGGTCCCAGCGCAGCCGGATGCCCATGGCGTCGGCGGGCGCATTCTCGAACAGCGAATTGGTCCAGGGGACCTTGAACGGGTTGAACGGGAAGGTCGAGCCAAAGACGCTGTTGCAGCCCGTCGCGGCCACGATGCCCATCTCGGCCCCATAGACGAAGCCGGTGGCGGCGGTCATCAGCCGCAAGGCCGTGCCTTCGCCACAGCCCATGCAGGAGCCGGCGCCGCCCACGTAGAGCAGGGAGCGGTCGGCGAGCATCATGTCGCCGAGCGATTTCTCGTTGATGAATCGCGCCGGCGTGTCGGGCAGATGGTGGAACAGGTCCATGGTCCCGTCGTAGAGACTCAAGTCGACGTCCGACTTGGGCGCCATCTTCAGCGCTTCATGGGCGCCGCAGGCGGTGACGCACTCGCCGCAGCCTTTGCATTTGTCGGGATCGATGAAGATGCCGAACAGGCCGCCCGTTTCGCCTCGCTTGACGAACAGGTCGTGATACTTGGTAGTGACGGTGAAATGCCCGCGCAGGCCGGCGCGCAGCTCGGGCCGCTCGATCCGGGCCAGGTGCTCGTCGAGCACAGGCGGCTCGACCACCCGCGCCAGGATGGCGGTGTCGGGGCACTCGTTGACGCAGTCCATGCAGCCCACGCAGGCCGGGGCGAGGAGTTGGGGGATTTCAGGAGCGAGGTGGCGGAAGCTGCGGTGAACAGCGCTCGCCGCCGGCATCAGGCTGCGCGCCGCGTAGAGGTCGGCCTCCAGGTCGGCGTCGCGGCCGCGCGCGTAACTGCCAACCACGCGCTCGCAGAAGGCCGGCGCCACCAGGCCGCCATTGGCGGGCACACAGGGAGCCTGCCAGCGCCACTGCGGCAACTCGGCGCCGGGGCGAACAGGCTCCTCCGGCGGCGGCGAGACTTCCACCACCTCGCTATATCCGCGGCGCGCCACGGCCAGGTTCTCGGCGATCACCTTCGGCCCTTGCTTGCCGAAGTACTTCTCGAGAACTTTGTCGAGCGAGGCAAACAACTGCTCTTCGCTCAGCCCGGCGCGCTCGCGGAAAGGGGTCAGACGCAGGAAAGCGCCCAGCAGGGCGATGCCCTGCATGCGCGTGTGAAGATCGGCGCGGCTGGAGCCCTCGCGCGCAAGGCGCCCCCCATCGAGGACCCACAGCCGCAGCCGTCGCTCGCGGATCGTCCGCCGCGCCTGAAGCGGCAGGCTCGCCCACGCCAACTCCGGCGGCAGATCGGACTGCAGATAGATCGTGCCGCCGGCGGCGAGGCCTTCGAGCGGATCGGCGTTGGCAAACGCCTGCGGGTTCTGCACGGCGACGAACTCCACCGTGTTGAGCTCGCTGTGCAGCCGCACCCGCTCGGGCGCGAGCGTTAGGTAATAGCTGGTAGGCAGACCCTTTTTCTCCGAGCCGTACTTGGAGAAGGCCTGCACCTCCAGACCGAACAGATCGGCGGCCACGGAGGCGATCACCTTGTTGGTGGTGACCGAGCCGAAGCCGCCCACCGAGTGGCCTCGCAACGAGAAGGCGCCGGCGGGCCGCACGTCGGGATCCTCCGTGAGCGGCAGCTCGTCGGCGTGGTGGATCCCCAGCACGAAGGACCGCCAGCCGTTCCGCTCCATGTTGTCGGCGGCGGCGATGAAGTGGCCGGGCCGGATGTCGCGCCCGCCCAGGCCGGCCACGCCGGTAAACACCTCGGGAATCGACATGGAGCTGCCGGCCGGGCGAGCGAGGGCCTGATCGGTCAGTGCGGCCTTGACCTCCATGGCCAGCGGATTCGAGCCGGCCAGGGGCACATCCGCGCGCTCCAGGATCGTCACGGCGCGGCAGGGGCGCAACAGCTCGGCCAGCTCCGGCCCGGGGAAGGGGCGAAAGCTCGTCACCGTGACGGCGCCGATGCGCCTGCCGCGGCCGCGCAGGTGGTCGACGACCGCCTCGGCGGCTTCCATCATCGTGCCGAGGCCGATCAACGCGTATTCGGCGTCCTCCATGCGGTAGGGCCGGACCAGCTTGTAACGGCGGCCGGTCAGCTCGCGAAACTCCTTCATGGCGGCGATCAGCGCCGGCTTGACGCGATCGTAGAAGTAGCGCTGCGCTACTTTGCCCTTCATGTAGCTGTCCTGGTTTTGTACCGGGCCGCTCAGCGTCGGGTGCGCCGGGTCGAACAGGCTCTTGAGCCGTTCGGCCGGCGCGCCGACGAATGCCCGCATGAAATCGAGCTCGGGCAGGCGGAGGCTTTCGAGCGTGTGGGTGGTGAGGAAGCCATCCTGGACATTGAGAAACGGGGTCTCGGAATCTTCGGCGGCCCGGCGCGCGATCAAGGCCAGGTCGGCGGCCTCCTGCGCGTTGCGGCCGAACAGAATGCCCCACCCGCAGTCGGCCACGCCCATCACGTCGTCGTGGCCGCAGTGGATGTTGAGCGATTGGGAGGTCAGCGCCCGGGCGCCGATGTGAAATACAACCGGCAGCCGCTTGCCGGCGATCACATAGAGGACCTCTTTCATCAGGATTAAGCCCTGGCCGGAAGTGAAGTTGCTCACCCGGCCGCCGGCCAGCGCGAAGCCTTCGCAGGCTGAAGCCGAGCTGTGCTCCGACTCCGGCTCCAGAAACTCGAGCGGCTCACCCCATAGATTCCGCTTGCCGTTGGCGAATTCAGCGGCGAAGCCGTCTCCCATCGGCGTGGAGGGTGTGATGGGATACGCGCACGCCGCCTGCACGATGTGCGACTCAACCCAAACAACCGCGCCCGAACCGTCTGCGGTGGAAGCAATTCCGGGATAGCGAGGACTTGACAAGATCTCCTCCCACAAGAGCGTTTCTGCATTCGGAGTACCAGATCCGTCAACCATTGAAAAGAAGACCTCTTAGCCTGGAATTGGCACGGTTGCTCCCCGGTGATTCTGCGCCATATCGCCCAGATCCGCAGCGCACGGCCGCAGGAACCCGGCGGCTCCAGGAACTTAAACCCGTGGCGAACCCCTGGTCTTCAGGCACTTAAACAGGAAAGCGACCGGATGGTTTTCAAAGTACCGTCGCTGCGGAACATCGACAAGACCAGGCCCTACTTCCACACTGGAAAAGTGGCGACCCCGGAGGAAGCGGTCAAGGAGATGGCGGAGTACCAACTGGGCGAGCAA
>JBGOUJ010000354.1:0-8197 GCA_041477005.1 Terriglobia bacterium
CCGACAGGAATCGTCTCAACCGACTCAACCACTTGCCGCCCGGGGTCGCCTCCGGGCCTTCCTCCACCCCTTACAATGGAGGTAGCTCGCCGTGTCTCCCTACTGGCCCAACCCGCAAGCCGTCCGCGATAGGGTCCAGGCATCCCGCTCCGGGAGCCTGTCCGCTCAAGAAAAAATGCACAAACGAAACCAATTCGCGCTGCCCGGCCCCTCCCCGCGTGCCTGCCACCTCAGGATGCCTCGCACAAGCAAAATTTGCACAAACGAAACCAATTCCCAGGCCGAGCGCCCCGCCGACTCGGCAGTGGGGCACCCGTTTTGCCAGGCGACGGACCTGGTATCACCGGCGATTCCCCATTCTCTCCACCGGCCCATCCCGAGGTACAATAGAGCAGCCTCATCCAGCCATGATTGACACGCTTCTAGCCAAAATCTTCGGCACCAAACACGAGCGCGAAGTCAAGAAGATGCTGCCGATCGTCCAGGCCGTCAACGACCTGGAACCGCGGACGCAGCAGTTGAGCGACGAAGAGCTGGTTGCCAAGACCACCGAGTTCAAGGAGCGGTTGGCCAACGGCGAGACGCTCGACGATCTGCTCGTCGAGGCCTTTGCCGTGTGCCGCGAAGCCGGCCGCCGCGTGCTCAACATGCGGCACTTCGACGTGCAGCTCATCGGCGGCATGGTGCTGCACCGGGGGCAGATCTCCGAGATGAAGACCGGCGAGGGCAAGACGCTCGTGGCCACGCTCCCGGTTTACCTCAATGCCCTCGAAGGCAAGGGCGTCCACGTCATCACCGTCAACGACTACCTGGCCCGGCGCGACTCGGAGTGGATGGGGAAGCTGTATAAGTTCCTGGGCCTGTCGGTCGGCGTGATCGTCCACGACCTGGACGACGAGGAGCGCCGCCAAAGCTACGCCGCCGATGTGACCTACGGCACCAATAACGAGTTCGGCTTCGATTACCTGCGCGACAACATGAAGTTCGACCTGGCCGACTGCGTGCAGCGCGGCCATAACTACTCCATCGTGGACGAGGTGGACTCGATCCTGGTCGACGAGGCCCGCACGCCGCTGATCATCTCCGGGCCGAGCGAAGAGTCAACCGACAAGTATTACAAGATCGACCGGCTCATCCCCAAGCTCGAGCGGGGCGAAGTGATCGAGGGCAGCACGCCCGAGGAGCGCCGCACCACCGGCGATTACACGGTCGATGAAAAGCACCGCGCCGTGGCGCTGACCGAGGAGGGCGTGGCCAGGGTCGAGCGCCTGCTGGGCGTCGAGAACCTCTATGACCTGGTCAACTTCGAGACCCTGCACCATGTCAACCAGGGCCTCAAGGCCCACGTCCTGTTCCACCGCGACAAGGACTACGTGGTGAAGGAGGGCGAAGTCCTCATCGTGGACGAGTTCACCGGCCGCCTGATGCCGGGCCGGCGCTGGTCCGACGGTCTGCACCAGGCCGTGGAGGCCAAGGAAAAGGTCAAGATCGAGCGGGAAAACCAGACTCTGGCCACCATCACCTTCCAGAATTACTTCCGCATGTACAAGAAGCTCGCCGGCATGACCGGCACGGCCGATACGGAAGCGGCCGAGTTCGGCAAGATCTACAAGCTGGAAGTCATCGTCATCCCCACCAACCAGCCGATGATCCGGCTGGAGAACGCCGACATCGTCTACCGCACCGAGGTCGAGAAGTTTCGCAACGCGGCCAAGGAGATCAAGGCGCTGAACGAGAAGGGCCAGCCGGTGCTGGTGGGCACCATCTCGATCGAGAAGTCAGAGAGGCTGTCGGCCATTTTGAAGAAGATGAGCGTCAAGCACGAGGTGCTGAACGCCAAGCAACACGAGCGAGAAGCTTTCATCGTGGCCCAGGCGGGCCGCAAGGCAGCGGTGACGGTCTCGACCAACATGGCCGGCCGCGGCACCGACATTCTGCTCGGGGGCAACCCCGAATTCATGGCCAAGGAGCACTTCCGCAAGGCCGGCAAGAACCCCGATCTGCTGCCGAAGGAAGAGTGGGACGAGGTCTTTAAGAAATACAAAGAGCAGTGCGACCGGGAGCACGACGATGTGGTGAGTGTCGGCGGGTTGCACATCCTGGGCACCGAGCGGCACGAGGCGCGGCGCATCGACAACCAGCTCCGCGGCCGCGCCGGACGCCAGGGCGACCCCGGCAGCTCGCGCTTCTATCTCTCCCTGCAGGACGACCTGCTGCGCATCTTCGGCGGTGAGCGCATCCAGAACCTGATGCTGCGGCTGGGCATGGAAGAGGACGTGCCCATCGAGTCGCGCATGATCTCCAAGCGCATTGAGTCGGCCCAGAAGGCCGTCGAGGCCCAGAACTTCGAGGCCCGCAAACACCTGCTCGAGTACGACGATGTCATGAATAAGCAGCGCGAGGCCATCTACGGCCTGCGCCGCAAGCTGCTCGAAGGGTTCGAGCAGAAGGAGTACATCCAGGAGATCACCTCCGACCTGGTCCGCGCGTTCGTGGATGCCCGCTGCCCCATCAAGGCCCACCCCGATACTTACGATTACGAGGGCCTGCGCACCGACTTGCTCAGCCAGTTCGGCGTGAAGGTCGATCACCTCGATCTGCCCGGCCTCAACCGCGTCGAGATGCTCGAGCGGATCAACGAGCTGCTTCGCCAGCGCTACGACGACAAGGAAGTTCTGTTGGGCGCCGAGGCCATGCGCTATCACGAGCGCATGATCATGCTCCAGATCCTGGACTCGCAGTGGAAGGACCACCTGCTCTCCATGGACCACCTCAAGGAGGGCATCGGACTGCGCGGCTACGGCCAGAAGGACCCGCTGGTCGAGTACAAGAAAGAGTCCTACGACATGTTCCAGGCCCTGATGGACCGTATCGAGGACGAGACGCTGCGCTACCTGTTTTTTCTTCAACCCGTACAGATCCAGCAGATAGGCAACCCGGATGAAGGAAGCGAAGAGCTGCAGCCGGTGGCGGCGCCGCACCAGCAGGCGGCCGCGCAAAGCTCGATCGAGGACTTCACCCGCAACATCCGCCGCAAGAAGGAACGCGAGCTGGCCGAGCTGCAACTGGTCGGCGCCGGCGGCAACGGACCGGCAGTGGCCCAGGTGATCAAGGGCGAGAAGGTGGGCCGCAA
The DNA here is from genome assembly GCA_041477005.1 of Terriglobia bacterium. GTDB lineage: Bacteria > Acidobacteriota > Terriglobia > Bryobacterales > JACQDG01 > JBGOUJ01. The sequence goes on from JBGOUJ010000354.1 coordinate 3,134, forward strand.
CGACCCCTGCCCCTGCGGCAGCGGAAAGAAGTACAAAAAATGTCACGGCGCTTGAAAAACTGCTCCGCCAGCTCAGTCTCAGGACTTGTGAAACAATCGACGATGAACGCAGACAAACGCAGATCCAAACCAACGCAGTCAGCGGCGCACATCTGCGCTTATCTGCGGTTCCATCTGATTTTTTCCCGCCTTCTCTCGGTCGCGGCCCTGTTGGTGTTCTCCACGGCGGTCTCGGCGGCCATCCTGCCGCCGCGTCTCGGGGATTTCTATCAGACGAAAACTCAGCAGTTCACACCGCCCGCCGGCGAAAGGGCGGTCTACGAAGAATATGGGTTTGACGCCGGCGAGAAGGCGCAGTACGCGGCCGGGGAGCGCCGGCTCGAAATCACAGCGCTGCGCGCCAAGGACCCTACCGGCGCCTTCGGCATCTACGAGTGGCTACGGCCCGCCGACGGCAAGCCGGTCCGGATGGGCGAACGCGGCGTCGAAGCCGGCGACGCCACGTTTTTCCAGTACGGCAATTACCTGCTGATCCTGCGCGGCGCCAAGCCCGATCCCGATCCGCTCGACGCCATGTTGGGCATTCTGCCGCGCTTCGAACACAGCGCCCCTCCGCCGTTGCTGCGCCAGATGCCTGCCGAGGGCCTGATTCCAAATTCCGAGCGCTACGTGCTCGGCCCAGCCGTCCTCGAAAAGCTGGCGCCACGCATTTCTCCTTCGGTGGCCGGCTTCCATCTCGGCACCGAGGCCCAGATGGGCGAATACACAGCGGCCGGCGGCCGGTTGAGGATGTTGTTGTTCAGCTACCCCACACCCCATCTGGCCCGCGCCCAGATGGAAGAGTTCCAGAAACTGCCGGATGTCATGGTCAAGCGGAGCGGGCCACTGATCGCCGCGGTCGTGGGCCAGTTTTCGCGCGACGACGCAGAGAAGCTGCTGGCTCACGTCCGCTACGAAGTGACCCTCACCATGAGCCAGCTCCCGCCGTCCCGGCGGGACAACATCGGCGATCTGATTCTCAACATCATGCTGCTTTGCGCCATCATCGCCGCCTTCGCCCTGATGGCGGGCCTCGGAGTCGGTGGGGGCCGCTTTTTGCTCGCCCGGCTGCTGCCCGGCCGACGCTTCGAGAGCGCCGCGGACAGGGATTTCACCCGTCTGCACCTCAGCGACAAGTAAGCCTTTTATTTTCATAGTTATACGTAAAAACACTCAGCTCCGGAGCCCTCGCGAAGCCGCCGTCTAAGGCCCTGTGGAAAACTCCATGGTCTACAACTCATTGAAACAAAAACAGTTATGCCGAAAAATTTATTGGAATTTCCACTTGACTTGGAGGGCGTGGGGAAATAAGATCCGATCAAAAGTTCTCGACGGCTTGCTAAACCGTCGAAAACGTTCTCCCTGTGACATCAACCCCCTCTAGCGAGGGGAGTATTTGGAGGGTGCTCACCAGAGGCCGTGGCTTCTGGTGAGCATTTTCTACCAGCGGTGCACTACTTCATCGCCCGGCGGACCGCTACAGCCGTCTTACCTGGCGTTGCCAGCCCAGGAAGTAGAGCGCCACCAGGGCCAGCAGCAAACCGTTGCCTAACAGGGCGGTCCCCGGGGAATAGGCTTTGGCGAGAAAGCCGGTGGCCAGGTTGCCGAGCGGCATGCCACCGCGGAAAGCGACGTTATAGACGCTCAGGATGCGGCCGCGCAGCTCTTCCGGCGCGAGCAATTGCACCAGCGAGCTGACCATGGTGAAAACCGAGAGCAGCGAGACGCCGGCCAGGAAGAGGAGAAAACACGACAGCGCGTAGGAAGACGACCGGGAGAAAGCGCTGACGAGGATTCCCAGCGCCACGAGCATGAGCAGCGCCGTGCGGCCCTTGCGCGCGATGTGGCCCATCCAGGCGACGATCAGGGCGCCGACCACCGCGCCGGCGCCGGAAAACGCGAGCATCGTGCTGTAGCCCTGGGCGCCGAGATGAAAGACGTCTTTGGCGAACGATGGCAGGAACGTCACCAGCGGGATGCCCAGGCCGGTGGAGGCGAAGGCCAGCACGATCAAGCCGAGCATCGAGCCGTGATGGTAGACGAAGTGCAGGCCCTCGCGCAGGCTGACCAGAATGTGGGCCTCGGTCTTCTTGGGAATGAACTCGATGTGCAGGCGCATCAGCGAGACGATCACCGCCACAAACGAAAGGCCGTTGAAGAAAAAGCAGCCCGCCATGCCGACCCACTTGATGGCGAAGCCGGCGATGACCGGGCCAATCACCCGCGCTAGGTTGAACTGGATGGTCATCAGGGCGATGGCGTTGGGCAGGTGCTGCGGCTCGACGAGCGAAGGGATCAGCGCCTGGTAAGCGGGACCGCCGAAGGCCTGGGCGAGGCCGTTGACGAACGTCAGCACCAGGATGTGCCAGATCCGGATTTTGTGGAAGTAGATCAGCACGGCCAGAATGAAGGCCGAGGTCATCTGTGTATATTGGGAAAACATCAGCAGCTTGCGGCGGTCCATGCGGTCGGCCACCACGCCGCCGATCAGCGAGAAAGCCAGGATCGGCGCACCCGCCAGAAACGCGGTGAGGCCGAGCAGCACGGTCGAGCCGGTCAGCGAGTAGACCAGCCAGCTCTGCGCCACTTCCTGCAGCCAAGTGCCGGTGGTGGAGGTGAACGCGCCGGTCCAAAGGAGACGGAAATTGCGGTAGTGGAACGCGCGGAAAGTCGTCGAGAATAAACCGGCCCGGGAGGCTGGCGGCGTGGCGGCCTTTTCCATCTGGTCCGAGCTGGATGCCATGATATATAAGGACGGTCGAAATCACCGATGGTATCATGAGCCGCTTGGGAGCGCACAGCGTGGAGCGCCCACTGGGATCATTAGGATCTCGCGTCCCGCGGCGTTGTGCGCGACTTCTACTGGGGAGCCGCGATGTCCGACACGAAGTTCGCGCTGGGAATTGACTTCGGCACCGAATCGGGCCGCGTGATGCTGGTTCGCGCCGACACCGGCGAGGATGTGGCCTGGAGTCTGGTTCCCTACGAGAACCGGGTGCTCGACCACTACCTGCCGGACGGCACGCCGCTGGGCTACGACTGGGCGCTGCAAGACCCGCGCGACTATCTGCGTGTGCTCGACCAGGGCGTACCCGACGTGATTCGGCAGAGCCTCGTCGCCCCCGCCCAGATCACCGGCATCGGCATCGACTTCACGGCCTGCACCATGCTCCCGGCTCTGGCCGACGGTACGCCGCTGTGCACGCTCGCCCGGTTCGCCTCCAATCCTCATGCCTGGGTGAAGTTGTGGAAGCACCACGCCGCGCAACCGCAAGCCAACCGCATCAATGAAGTCGCGGCCCGCCGGGGCGAGGAGTTTCTGAAAATTTACGGAGGTAAATATTCCTCGGAGTGGCTCTTCTCCAAGGTGCTGCAGATCCTGGAGGAGGCGCCGGAAATCTACGCGGCGGCCGAGCGGCTGATCGAAGCGGCCGACTGGATCGTCTGGCAACTGACGGGGCGTGAGACGCGCAACGAGTGTACGGCGGGCTACAAGGGCATGTGGATCAAAGGCCGCGGCTTTCCCTCGCGCGAGTTTTTCCGCGAGCTCGATCCGCGCCTGGAGAACGTGGTCGCGGAAAAAATGGACGCCCCTTTCCTGCCTCTGGGAGCGGAAGCCGGCGGGCTGAGCGCGGAGATGGCGGCGCGTACGGGACTCAAAGCAGGCACCCCGGTCGCGGCCGGAAACGTGGATGCGCACGCGGGCGTGCCGGCCTGCGGCGTCACTGAGCCGGGGCGTCTGGCGATGATCATGGGGACTTCGATCTGCCACATGATGCTCGGCCAGGAGCGGCGGATCGTGGAGGGCATGTGCGGGGTGGTCCAGGACGGCATCGTGCCGGGCTATTGGGGCTACGAGGCCGGGCAGTCGGCGGTGGGGGACATCTACGCCTGGTTCTTTCGCACCGGGGTGACGGCGAAAATCGAGCGGGAAGCCGAAGCGCAGGGCGTCTCCCCGGCCGAGTACCTGACAACCGAGGCCTGGCGGCTTAAGCCGGGGCAGACCGGACTGCTGGCTCTGGATTGGTGGAACGGCAATCGCTCGATTCTCGTGGACGCGGATCTGAGCGGGATGGTGCTGGGACTGACGCTGGCCACACGGCCCGAAGAGATCTATCGGGCCCTGGTCGAGGCCACCGCCTTCGGCACCCGCGCCATCATCGACGCCTTTCACGAAAAGGGTCTGCCGACGCTCGACATCGTGGCCTGCGGCGGCATCGCCGAGAAAAGCCCGGTGGTGATGCAGATCTTCGCCGACGTGACCGGCCGCACCATTCGCCTGCCGCGCTCCTTCCAGGCCTCCGGCCTGGGAGCGGCCATGCACGGCGCGGTGGCCGGCAGATACTACAAAGATATTGTGGAGGCGGCGCGTTGCATGACCGGCCTGCTCGAAGGCGGCTACGAGCCAAACCCGGCGGCGCACGAGGTCTATAACCGCCTCTACGCCGAGTATCGAACGCTCCACGACTCTTTCGGCCGCGGCGGCAATGACGTCATGAAGCGCCTGCGGGCACTGAAGCGCGAAGCGGGAGCATAAGGGGCGGGCAGTCTGATGTATACTAGCGCTGTTTCTTCAGAGCCGCGACCGTAGAAGGCGTGAAAAAATGCCGGTCTCGCGCCAAGTAAGCCCGGAAAGGCGAAATCTTTCGGCCGGTTCGATTCTTTCACGGTTTCCAGGGAGCGGTTGGAGGATTGCATTATGAGCTCTGACGCCAAAGATTGCCGGCCTTCCAGCCTCGACCGGCGTTCGTTTCTGACCACCGCCCTAGCCGGCGCGGCGCTGTCTCCCGTGGCTGCGAGCGCGCAGCGCGACTATAGCAGCCGCAACCCGGTGCGCTACCCGGACGCGGACATCGTGGCCCTCGACAAACGCTTCGACAAAATCAAAATCGGCAACACGCCGATCCAAAGGCTCTATACCGGCACGCTGTGGTCCGAAGGGCCGGCCTGGAGCGGCATCGGGCGGTACCTGGTCTGGAGCGACATTCCGAACAACCGGCAAATGCGGTGGATCGATGAGGACGG
>JBGOUJ010000355.1:0-8192 GCA_041477005.1 Terriglobia bacterium
AAGATCATCATCGCCTATTTTCTCTATACCGCGCTTCTGGCGTCAGCTCGTGCTCTTCCCACCACGCGGATTGCCCTCGCGTGGCTGATGCCCGCTGCGATTTCAGCCGTGGCCTGGGCGGTGGCCCGTTATCCGCGGAGGTGGTCCGGCATCCTGCGAGACTGGCTGCCGCTGGCCTTGATTCTGGCCGGCTATTGGGAATTGCAGTGGTTTGCTTCCGGTGCTCTCATCCCATGGCAGCAGACCTGGTTGCGCTGGGACCGGCTTCTGCTGGGCCCTTGGGGCCTTCGAGCCGCGATCGAGACCTTTGGTTCGGCGATCCCCTCGGTCCTGGAAGCCGCCTATCTATGCCTCTATGCAGTACCTCCATTCTGTGTGGCGGCTTTGTACATTCTGGGCAGGCGCGATCGGATCGACCGGTTCTTGACAACGCTCTTTCTCGGCGGGTTCTGCGCTTACGCACTGCTGCCGTTTTTCCCGGCCCTATCTCCACGGCTGGCGTTCCCGGGATCTGATCTTCCTAACTTCGGAGGCTTCTTCCACACCCTCAATGTTTGGCTCCTGAATCACCTCGACATCTCGACGAGCGTGTTCCCGAGTGGACACATTGCCGTGGCGTTCTCTTCCGCCTTCGGCCTCTGGCGCGCCCTGCCGGAGAGGCGCTGGTTGTCCTGCTTTCTTCTTGTGGTGTCCACGATGGTGTACATCGCGACCATCTACAGTCGCTACCACTATGCCGTGGATGGCCTCGCCGGCGCGGGTATCGCGGTGTTATCCTGGCGAACCAGCGAGTGGGCGGAACATCATTTGTAGCCTGGCGCGGCTGCCATGGTTGTTGATCTCTCCAAGGTTTCAAAACGGCCGGCAGGCGGTGGAAGGGGCCGCTCTTCGGGAGCTACCTATCAGGCCAACTTCGTTCTACCTTGCTCTTGCCGGGCCCGGCCCCGCGTGAGCGTTCTTGTTTTCACGCCGCCCGGCGCGGGCGCAGTTCGTCTTCGATTCTCGCGGCGGGAATGTCCTGCGCTTCCAAACGTGCCGCTCTTCACGGCGCCGACCACAGGACCTTTCCCGTGTTGTCGAACAGCGCCAGCGACGATTCCGATCTCGCGCGGAGCTGCGAGGCGTTGATCCCGTCGAGGGAAACGGCGCCGGCCACGGCGCGGGTGCGGCCGGTTCGGTCGGAAATAGTGAGGCTGGGGTGTCCGTCGGCTTGCTCGGCCAGGCTGGCCCGGGCGGTGCCGTCGCCGTCGGTAAGGAACAGGCCCGAGCGCGCGTCCGACCACACGGCGACCGCCACGCGCACGTTGCCGTCTTTGTCGGATAGCGCCAGGTGCGGGCTGCCGCTCGCCAGCATGCCCAGCACCGCACGCACCTCGCCGTGCTTGTCATACAGAACCAGGCCCGGCCGCCCGTTGGGATCGACGTAAAACCGGCCGCAGGCCCGGCCATCCTTCTCCACCAGGCGAAATTCCTCCGCCTCGACAACCGCCGCGCGGCCTCCTTGCGCCAGCACGGGTTCGACCAGCGCCGGACGCGTGGCCAGGCGTCCCCCGGCAAAGCCGCCGCTCACGGCCAGCAGCAACAGCAGCCCGCCATCTTTTCTGTTCATGGTCGTCACCTCGCTCGTTGGGTTGTCAGTGTACCGCAAAACCAGTCCGAAAATCTGCGCGAGTCAGGCGTTATGGAATTACTAGTACGTTCACCGGCGGCGGCGGACGCTTGGGAGCATCGCCGGCAGATTTTCCTTTCTTCTCGCACTGTCTGCTGTTAGAATACCCCGGTTACTAAAGGAGCCGCGAGAGTCCATAGGCGCGCAGCACTCCCCACCCCCCCGGGGAACAAGCTGGTCGGCGCGCCTGATCCGCTCGGATCGCATCTCGGCTCGGAAGCATGACTAGTTAGGATCTCTACCGCGCCCAATACCGCCTGCCAGACCTTGACTTGGCCGGTGTGCTCTCCCTGGAGGGTGGAAGTGGCGCTGGAGAACACCCGCTTTCCACCTCATGGAGACTGCATGACCAATACAAACAGGGAACAACGCAACCGAAACGCCAAAGCCCGTCTTGAGGGCCCCTTGGTGCTGCTGATTCTGGCCGTCCTGGCCGGCGTCCCGCTTTGGGGACTGAGCCTGCTGCCGAGCATCTTTTACTCGGACCTGGAGAGCGGCCCCAACACCGGCGGGCAAAACAATAAGGGCGTCTTCGTAACCATCTACGGGAAGAACTTCGGCGCGTCGCAAGGGACCTCGGTTGTCACCGTGGGCGGAGTGAAGGCCGACAATTATCCGACCTGGACCGATGCCAAGGTCACTTTTCAGCTTGGGCCCGGCGCCCAAACCGGATCCATTCAAGTCACCACCTCGCAAGGCAAGAGCAACGGCGTCCCGTTCAGCGTGCGGCCGGGCGGCATCTACTTCGTCTCGACCAAGGGCAACGACTCGAACAACGGCAGCTTCACCGCGCCCTGGAAGACCCTGGTGAAAGCCGTCACCTCCATCCCCGCCGGCGGGACCATCTATGCCATGGACGGCGTGGCGCAAACCACCGTGCAGCTCTATAACGCCGCGCTGTATCCCACAACCGGCGGCGCCGCCAACGCTTACAACGCCCTGGTCGCCTACCCCGGGGCCACCGTCACAGTGGGCGACCCCGCCGGTGTGAGCATAGGAATCCAGCTTTCCATGGGCAACCACACCTTCGGAGGCCCCTACTGGGTATTTTCAGGACTCATCTTGCGCGCCAGGACCCAGGCGATTCAAATGAGCAACATCCACCACGTCCGGTTCGTGGGTTGCGACATCAGTTGCCCCAATGGCGACGGCTCGACCGGGTGCGCGGCTTTCACCGCCAGCAGCGGCCTCGGTGAGTACTTCTGGTTCCTCGGGAACAACGTTCACGACGTCAGCCAGAATGTCGTCAATGGCGCCTCCAAGCTGTATCACGACGTCTATTTCACCACGGACTCCAACCATGTGGTCGCCGCCTGGAATCAAATCCACGACAGCCGGGCGTGCCGCGCGATCCAGTTCCATTCCTCTCCTCTGAGCACACTGACCGTGAGCGGGGCCACGTTCGCCACGCCGGTCGAGATCACGACGACCGCTGCTTACCGCAGGGGGCCGGGCCAACTGGTGCAGATCTCCGGCGTGACGGGCAACACAGCCGCCAACGGAATCTTCCTGGTCAAGACGGCGACGTCAGCCACGACGTTTACCATAGCGCACCTGGACGGCTCCGCTGTGGCGGGCAACGCCTTCTACGCCGGGGGCGGCAGCGTCGCCACCACCGGGTTCAGTCAGTACGACATCAGCGTTCACGACAACCTGATCCACGGCAACCCCTGCGACGGAATCAACCTGGCAACGGTCGATCCCTCCCGCGGTCCGGTGCAGGTCTACAACAACATCATCTATCACGTGGGAACGGGCCCGGATCCCCATGACGGCCTGGCCGATTATGCTTGCATCTACGTTCCGGGCGGCTTAAACAACGGCCCGCCACCGTCCGGGCAGGTGGAGGTGTTCAACAATACCTGCTACGATTCCGGATCGGTGAATACCACGTCCTCCCTCTCCGGCCTGTGGTCCGGACCTAACTCCAGCGGCAACGGATTTACCGTGCGGCTCCGGGACAACATCTTTTACTCGATCGGCGGGGAACACTACCTCACGACCAGCTTCACCAAGTCGGGGAAGCCTGCCAACCTTCTGGGGTCCAACAATCTGTGGTACGGCAACGGCAGTGCGCCCGGCTCACCGACGAAGCTGACCGACAACGTGAATGCCAACCCGTTGTTTCTAAACCTGGCCATCTTCGACTTCCATCTCCTCTCCGGCAGTGCGGCCATCAACGCCGGCGTGACCACGCCAGCCGCCACGGACTTCGACGGCGTGACACGCCCCGCGGGCTCGGCCTACGATATCGGGGCTTTCGAGTCTCCGTAAGGCGCTTAGTTTAGGTGTCCGGATACGTGCCCACTCCAGCGCCGAGTCTTGGAACGGCTAGTACAAAACCGTCGAAACCGCTCCCTCACCGGCCCACCGGCCCCGGATGCAACCGGCCCACTGGCCACGCACCGGCCCCGGATCGAGACCGGCCGGAAACAGACCCTGCTACAATGGCGGTCCGTAACGGAAAGCGAGGGCTCATGGGCGACAAGGCTTCTACGCGGCGGGAGTTCTCCCGCAACGCGGGCGCGGCGGCTGTCGCCAGCGGCTGGACGATCCTCAACTCCGGCTCGGCGCGCGGGACGCCGGCCAACTCGGCCGTGAAGCTGGGGGTGATCGGGCCGGGCCGCCGGGGCACGGCGATCACGCGCCTGTTCACCAAGGATTCCGGCGTGCAGGTGGCGGCGCTGGCCGATATCTACGACGACATGCTGGAGGCGGCCAAGGACAAGATCCCGGCGGCCTCGGCGAATACCTATAAGAGCGCCCAGGCGCTGCTCGATTCGGGCGTCGATGCCGTTTACATCGCCACGCCGCCCTATCTGCATCCCGAGCATTTCGAGATGGCGGTGGCGGCGAAGAAGCACATCTTTATCGAGAAGCCGGTGGCGGTGGACCCGGCGGGCGTGCGGCGGTTCTTGGCGGCGGCGCGAAGGGCGAGCCCCGACCAGATGATCGTGGTCGATTTGCAGCAGCGTTTCGGGGCCGACTATAGGAAAGCCTTCGATCTGGTCAAGGCCGGCGCGATCGGGCCGATCCGGATGGTGCGGGCGTCGTGGCTGGGCGGCGGTTTGCCGCGGCGCTCGGGGCACGCCGCCGGCGAGGAGCAGGTCCGCAACTGGCTGTTCTATAAGGAGCGCTCGGGAGACATCATCGTCGAGCAGGATTGCCACAACTTGGACGTGGTGAACTGGTTCACCGGCCAGCATCCGGTCTCGGCCATGGGTTACGGCGGGCGGCAGGTGCGCAAAGACATCGGCAACATCATGGATAACCTGGCCGTGACGTTCAAATTCGCCGACGGCATGATCTTCTCCTACAGCGCCAACCAGTTCTCCACGGGCGGTTTCAGCCACATCGGTGAAACCTTCCTCGGCGAGAAGGGGACGATCGAGACCTCGCGGCGCGGCTACACACTTTACAACGGCGGCCAGGAACCGGTGCGGGCGACGACCGGCTACGACATCACGCTCGACGCCGTGAACCATTTTCTGGCGGGTGTGCGAGGGGAGATACCGAAGGAGAATGCGGCGTTTTACGCCGCCGAGAGCACCCTCACCGCGATCATGGGAAGGGTCGCGATCGAGACCGGGAAAGAAGCGCGGTGGGAGGAAGTGGAGAGGATGTAAGAAAGACAAAGGCAAAAGGCAAAAAGAGCGGAAGAGGACATTTCTTTGAAACGAAAATGGCGACCTTTGCCTGCTGAACCCTTGTTGCGGGATCCCTCGAGACGCGAACTTCCAATCCGCTGAGTGCGCCTCACTCCAAACCAAATGTGAAAATCGCGCTGCCTGCCGCCACGGGCGCCAATTGCTTTCCGTTGCTCAAATAGCTGATCGGCCGGGGGCCATCACGCCTCCCGTGTTGGCGCGCCAGAGTTCCTTCCCCGTGCCGGCGTCGGGCGCGAAAAACTGGCCTTCGTCGGCGATCGGATAAAGACTGAGAAATGCGGCTAGGGTTTGTTTGCCAGAGCCGCCTGCACCCGCGCCAGCCAGGCTCGAATATCCGCGTCCTCGGGCTTCAGGCGGGCCGCTTGCTGCAGATGGAGAAGCGCCTGGTCATAGTGGTGTTGCATGAAATAAACCGTGCCTAGGCCGAGCTGTGCGTCGGCGTGGTCGGGTTTCTGCTTCAGGAAAGCATCCAGCTCGGCCGCTGCGCCGGCCAAGTCGCCTTGGCGCATCAGAGCCTTAGCCAGATTCAATCGGGCGTTGGGATGGACGGGATCGATGCGAAGCGCCTCCCGGAATTGGAGGATCGCATCCTCGGGGCGGCCCTCGGCCAGGAAAGCTGCGCCCAGGCCGTTCCGCGCTGTGGCGCTGGCCGGCTGCACCCGCAGGGCCTGCTGGAAGTGGAGAACGGCCTCGCGATAGTTTCCTCGGGTCACTCCCAGCGCCCCCAGGTTGCAATTTGCGACGAAGTCAGCGGGGTACTTTTCCAGGCGCCGCCGCATATATGCTTCCTGCAAGGTGATGCGTGGATCCTCGGCGGATTCCTTCTTGGGCAGAACCTGCAGCCAGACATGGCCCATTTCGTCTTCGCTGCGCGGGCCGGTCCGAACCCGCTTCGGCGGCTGGTTGGGATTGCGCGGATTCGAGGCGGAGTTGTCGTAGGTAATCCGCATCGCAACCGTTGCGCCTTTGGGAAGCGAAACGGGCACGCGATAGGTATACACGGCCTGCCAGTTGAAGTCCCAGTCGGCGATCTTGATCAGCGGGCGGCGCGTGCCGTCGGGAAGCGCGGCCCAGGCTTCCACCTGCTTGCCGATATAGTGGGCGTGCGGGTAGATGGCGAGCACCTCGACATCGACCGGCAGCGTCAGGTGATCCGTTGCGGCGAAGTCTGTGGCGCCCGGCGGAATGTCGAGGGCGCCGTCGTGCTCGAGCTGAAGGAGCATCGGGAAGCGGGTCGGCGGGCGGGAGGAGAAGTAGAAGCCGATGGCCGGCTGGATCGTCTCCTCCTTGCCGGAAGGCTGCAAGTGCAGGTTAGCAATCAGATCTGTGCCCGGATCGAGGCGCCAGCTCATGTCGGCAGGCTCGGGCTCGAGCACCGAGCCAGCCTTCCAAAACAAGAAGTGTGAGTCGGGATCGAAGAAGTCGGAGCGGGCTTCGGGAATGGCCTCCATGCCTGGGAAGCCCGGCTGGCCGTCCGCTCCGTCTCGGCGGCGCAGCGATTGGCGGCGGTCGATCCAGACATTGGCGTGATGCACGACCTGCTTGGCGCCGGGCCGCAGCTCGATGGCGCGGACGTACCTGGTTTCCTTCACATTGACGGGGAGGACAAAGTTGCGGAAGATATTGCCACCGCTCGCCGGCAGGCGGTACGGCTGGGGCATCTCGACGATCAGGTCGGGCGGGCCCATCTGCCACCCTGGGGTGAAATGCGGCTCGGGCGGCAAATCGGCAGGTCGGCCTTCGGGAGATCCCTGGTCGACCCACTCGGCGATCAGACGCAGTTGAGCCGCGGTAAGGCGGCGTTCCCCGAGGAAATCGCCGTAACCCGGCTCGGGCGGCCAAGGGGGCATGTAGCGGCGCGCGGTAACGGCGACTATCTGCGAAGCATGTTTGCGCACATCCTGGTAGGTCAGCAGCGGGAACGGGGCGGCTTCCGCCGGGCGATGGCACGGGGAGCAGTGTTGAAATATCAGTGGGGCTATGTCTCTATTGAAGGTGACCGTCTCGGCCACGAGCGGCAGCGCGGCGACCCAAAACGCAAGCCATTTCATTGCAGGTTTTCAATCGCGCAGCCGATAGCCTTCGTCTCGCGAAGCCGGGGAGTCTTTCCGGCAGCGACCGCGGCCAGAACGTCCTCCAGGTCCCGGCGCCTCGCACGAGCGAGCGCGGTATAGGAGCCGCCGGCGCGCGAAAGACCCGACCTCGGCTCGTCAATCGATTGCGCCGGAAAGCAGCACCGGACGCGCCGCCGGGTCCTCTCCGTTGTGTCAAGCACGGTTGGACCAGACAGTCTCATAGTCTTCCTCGAGGTTCTTAACCGGACCGCTTGATGCGTAATGCAATGTCCACGGCGTGCTCCGGTGTGGTCATCGTCCGGTAGCCCCCTTGATGTGTCATTTTACTACGGCCACGCACGGATCCGGAAGCGGGATCAATCCATTCCGCGCTGTAGATCCCGGCGGGTAAGTCCACAGTGAGAGTTTCCAGGTAAGTCCCGGGAGTCGTGATATAGAAGTGATTGCGCGGCTCGAGTGTACTGTGATGATGGTAGAGTGCGTACTGTTGACCGGATTGACTAATACCCCGACAATAGACCCCTTTCAGCAACCCGGCCGCGAGAAAGCTTTCATCAGGGTGCATCTTTATGAAATCGAAACTGTGAATGAAGTCCTTCAAGCTGCGGAGGGCGCTTAGAACCTGAGCATTGTCGGGTGTTCCGCCAGTGGGATCCTCGGCCGTGAAACGCCCATTCAAGTGGTTGAAGCTCGCGCCGCCTCCCACCATGAATTCCCATGCCTCCACGCGTGAAGCCGCAATCGCGTCACCTTTGTAACACGGAGGATAGTACGCGGTCT
>JBGOUJ010000356.1:0-8184 GCA_041477005.1 Terriglobia bacterium
AGTCCAGATTTTCCAGGAGAGGCATGCGGCTGGTCTTCTATTGATTTTACCTCGATGCGACCAAACGGTTCCGTGCGGTCGGCAGCATGGAACGGCGACGAGCGCGGCGAAAAGGCACGGCAACGGGCGAGGGAAGAGAAGCGAAAAGGCAGGGCGAAAAGCAAGGCGAAAAGCAAGGCAAATTGCAAAAGGCAAAAATCAGGGATGCGCCGCTCCGCGGCGCGGCACACTCAAGAGATGCTCCTTGCTTGGCTCTTAATTCTTGGTTCTTGCCATTTGCCTTTTGCCCTTTGGTTTGGTTTTTCCATCCGGGAAGCGGTTCCTCGCGCGCCGCCGACCACTCCCGCGGCCCCACCGACTCCATCTCTTCCAAGGTTCCTCCATCCACGCCCAGCGCGGCCTGGTTGGACCCCGCCAAGGCGTATTACTCAGACCGCCTTGCCTTCATGCCGCGCCCACTACCCCGGCGAACCGGGCCGGTGCTTGTCGGTTTCTTCCCTGCCCGGCCTTCCCCATCGAATAGGAGGGTCGGCGTTCGCATCTTCACTTTCGAGGCCTGCTCAGGCTTCACTCGAACTACGGCCTGAAAGCTTGCTCGCCCACCTCATGTGGGCTTTGTCACGAAGCTCCAACCCCGGCCGGTTGCCCGCCGGGATCGCTCGTCACCTACAAAGGCATATCCGACAAGCCCTTCGGCGGGACCTTCCCCGCTGGTGATCTGCACCGTTGGGGAGTGCTTCACGTCTAGAATCTCAAAAACTGCCTCTTCTGTAGAGTGAAGGGCTTGCGTCCTTGATGCGGCGGAGATGGCTTTGATAAGGGCTTCGTGACGCACCGGTATTCAGACTGAAATTGAATTTCCATCTTCCCCGTTTTGCCGTCAATGTGATGGGCGGGCACGTCAACATGGAAAACCGCGACCATAGCACCGACGATGTCTTCCAAGGCTCTCCCGCCGTCCAGTATGGAACTACGCCGCCCAGGACAGGGCGCATCAAGGACCTGCGGGCTAAGTGACCAACACAAGGGACCAAAGCTCCTAGGGATCGATTTTCATATTCGCAACGCCTAGTTCTTTTGCGCGCGCCGCAGCGTCAAGGGCACGGGATCCAATCCGAACTGGCTCCACTTGCCGGCCAGCTCACCGTCTTTTCGCTCGCCCACATAAACGGCGCCCGCGCTCTTCAGCTCAAATCGCAGGCTGCCGCCCTGCTGGCTTACTAGGCTCAGTTCCTTGTCCGGACCGCCTGATGCCGCCAGAACTCCGGCGGCAATGCCGCCCGGAGTGTTTGTCAGCTTCACGCGTACCGCGAGCCTGCTACCGGCCGCCGGATTGCCGTCTTCCCAAACGGACCCGAACTGCACAACTCCCTCCCACGCGCCTTCCAGGTCCTGCGAGATCGCTGTGCTTCCCGCTGCGGTCTTCACCGCCGGCGGCGAGACCCATTGCATCTCGATCGGCACCGGGACAGAAAGCAGGCAGGCCGAGAGGAAACCGCCTTTGATGGATCTGCCGTCCGCCGAAAGGTTCCCTTCAAAAGCGAGAAGCGCCTCCCTCGCCTCGAACGACACCGACGCTTCCGTAACCAAGATTTTCGAGGCAACCACGTTGTTGAGGCTCGCCTCGGGTATGTCCAGAGTGCCGGCCCACTCTCCCTTATCCTTTTGTTCGAGGTCGACGGCGACTTTGAGCAATTTCTTGGGAAGCTGAATCGTGCCCTCCCAGTGGCCGGACCCGGCAGCACCTGTTTGTGCGAGTCCAGGAGCTGCGGCGAGTAGCAGGATTGCTACCGCCGATACGACCCCTGCGGCACGCCGATCACGTCTTTCCATACCGCTTGCTTCCTCGTGTAGATGGCTGTGCGGCCAAGAATCGCGATCATCGTGGTTAATGCGGACCGCTCCGCGACATTCTCCACATTGCCGCTGAGGACGCGGTCGAGGAACGTGCCTCCGCGAGGCGCCGGAATCAAGCGCGTTCATGCGAACCTCCACCGGAATCCTCTGATCTGCTACGCAATTACAAGGCCCCGGTCCTTTGACGTTGAAAACGGGCCAGTTGCGCCCTTCGCTGGCACTCGCCGGTGGGTGCAATGGCTCTTTTGGCTGGGGTATTTTGCGCGCGCCGCCTGTTACCTGGAATTTCCTTTTTGGGTTTCCAAAGGAGCAGGGGCGGAGGGGTGCCCCGAGAAATCTTCCGGGACTGGGCGGTTCCGGGTTGGCTCTGCCCCGGGGCCTGCTACCCTGCCATTGTTTTGGAGTACCTGGAACGATGCAGCATGAAAAAATCCGATTGCAACCGAGCCGGGCGGATGTATACTGTGGCCATCCGGGATGCCAAAATGAAAATTCCGTTTCAGGAGGCGCGACGTGCCACGTTTGAGGCTTTTCAAGTGCACTAGTATTTTTTTGCTGGTCTGCGTTTTTCTGCCCGTTGTGGGCTACGCCCAAACAGGGCAGGGCAACATTGTCGGGCTGGTCACCGATCCCACCTCCGCCGTCATCGCCGGGGTAAAGGTCACCGCCAAAAACCCGGAAACCGGCTTCACCCACACTGCCGCCACCAACGAGGAGGGACTTTACAGGATCTCGTATGTAAACCCTGGCGTTTACGAGATCACTTACGAAGCACAGGGCTTCAAGAAACTGGTGCGCAGCAGCATCACGGTTCGCTCGACCGAAACGACCCGCGCGGACGGGACCCTGGAAGTCGGCGGCGTGGTCGAATCGGTGGTCGTAAAGGGCGAGGTGCCACTGCTGGATGTGGAAACGTCGACCTCCGGTCACCTGATCAGCGGAGAAACCATCAACGTGCTGCCTAATCCGCAGATGAACCTCTATAGCGTCCCGTGGCTGTTCCCCGGGGTAACGAGTCAATCCGGATGGGGCCATGCCGCCGGGGAGCGCATTCGCGCCTTCCAGGTCACCATGGATGGCGTTCCGTCCACGGAACCGGTGCGCGGCGCGCTGGACTCGGGCAATCGTGCTATAACGCCTACCCAGGAACTGATGAGCGAGGTAAAGGTCCTGACCACCGTGTTGCCCGCCGAATACGGTCATTCCGGCGGCGGCGTCATGAACGTGAATTATAAGAGCGGGACCAACCAACTGCATGGGCTTGCCAAGGAGCGTTATATGAGCAAGGCTATGCTCCATCGCTTATGGCAGGACCCGCAGGTGGTGCCGGGGCAGAAGGAAAGCTATCACATGATGACGGCGTGGCTCAGCGGCCCGATCGTGATCCCCAAGATCTACGACGGCCGGAATAAGACCTTCTTTGTTGCCGGCTGGCAGCGCCATCACGAGCATTCCTCAGAGACCAGCACCGTGAACGCGCCCAGCCCGGCCATGTATGCCGGCGACTTCAGCTTCGGGGGCCAAGGATACCCGATTTACGACCCGGCCTCGCTGGTGCAACTGCCCAACGGATCCTATTCCAAGACGCAGTTCCAAAACAATATCATCCCCCAGAGCCGCTTTGACCCGGCGGTGCAAAAATTCCTGAGCTTCAAACCCTGGCAGCCGGAGCAGAATATTTACGGTACAGCGTTCATCAACAGGCTCGGGCCCCAAAGCAACTATAGCGCCCCCACACACGCCGCCTACTATCTGACCTCAATGGACGAGAAAATTGACCATTCCTTCAGCGACAACCACAAGATCTTCGGGCGCTACTCCAATTACCGCCGGCGGGGCCCCGGCAACGGCCGCTGGCAAGTAGTGGTAGCGAACCCGAGTTTTGACTATCAGGCCGCCGATATCCCGAGCAATCAGGAGCAATTGGCGATTTCCGACTCGCTGGTGATCAGCCCGGTCACCATCAACGAGATTCGCTTCGGCGCCAATCGCCGCAAGTATACCCGCATTCCCGCGAGTCTCAACCAGGACTGGGCTGGTAAGATCGGTATTCCCAACGTCCCCGCCAACACCATGCCCGACTTTCTGACCTCCACCGGCGGTCAGTTGTTCTCGCATTTTCCCGAAGGGGCTACAGTGGAGGTGACAGAGAACTTCAGCCTGCAAGAGAACCTGACCATGGTGCGGGGCCGCCACACCTTCAAGACGGGATATGAAATCCTCCGCAGCCGCGCCAATAACCTGATTTCGGCCGAGCCCTCCGGTCGGTATTCCTTCGGCGGTACGGAGTTGCCCTTTACGCCCAATACCGGAAACGACTTTGCCTCTTTTCTACTGGGCGGCGTGACGAACGCTCAGTTTACCAAGAACCTGGCCACTTGGCTGCCGCGCTGGTGGGACCAGGCGCTCTACTTCCAGGACGACTGGAAGGTCGCCCGGACGCTGACCTTCAACCTGGGGCTGCGGTGGCAGTATCAGAGCCCCTTCAATACCAAGTACGGCCAGCAGAGCCAGTTTAGCCCCACCGCCATCGACCCATTGACAGGCCTGAAAGGGGCTTTGCTGCACCCGAGCGGACCGCTGGCGAAAAGAGACCTGAACAACTTCCAGCCGCGCGTGGGTTTGGCTTACAACTTCATGAAAGACTGGGTGTTCCGCGCCGGCTTTGCCATCAACACGCTGGATCTGTGGACGAACAGCCTCGCGGAGAATTTCGACGAGTACCTGGCCACGACGGTCGTGCAGCCGCCGCCAGGCAATCCTGACGTGGCCTTCTATCTATCGAAAGGCCCGGGGCCGATTAGCTTCAACGTCCTCCCGAACGGTACTTCGCCGTTTGTTGGGACCAACTACAGCGGTCGCGTCGCGTCTTACTATGACCCCAAAATTCGGATGCCCTACATCATGAACTGGAACGCCGGATTCCAGCGGCAGCTCTCCCGCAGCATGCTCGTCGAGTTGAGTTATCAAGGGTCGGCGGGCATCGGTCTGCTGGAGAGATGGGATATCAATGCCATCCCACTGAACATCGGCGCCAGCTTTGATGACCTGAACAGGATCCGCATAGCCGCGCAGAATTACAAGCCGTATCCGCAGTTCGGTTCTATTTACAACTACAGCAACTACGGCCATAGCACCTATCATTCCGCGACCATCCGGTTTGAGAAGCGAAACTCCCACGGCTTGACCTTCAGCTCGTTTTATACTCGTAGCAAAGCCCTCGATGAGGCGAGTACGGACGGTACAGCGACTGGGGCGACTTTCTACAACCGGAGTCTGGAAAAAGGACGGTCCGATTACGACGTCGCCAACCGGTGGATTACCTACGTAGACTATGCGCTGCCTTTTGGCCGGGGACACCGGCTTTTGGGCCAGAGCAACCGCGTCGTTAATGGCATTTTTGGGAACTGGACGCTGAACGTGATCCAGACCTTGGAGAATGGCATTCCCATGAGTTTTACGTTCGCCGGCACCACCAACCTTTATTTGCCGGGAGTATTGCGTCCGGATACGGCGCCGGGCAAGACCTATAACGACATAAGAGTCCCTTGGGATGCCCACGGTCCTTGCCGCTTCAACGTGGCTTGCGCCCTGCCCTGGGCGGACATTAATGCGTTGGCGTATCCGGCTTCTTTCCACGTGGGTCAGTCCGGGCGAAACATTCAGACCTCGCCCGGCATGATCTGGCATCAGGCTTCCATGGCTAAGGAGTTTCCGATTCGGGAGCGGCTGAAGGCCAGGCTGCGCTACGATATCAACAATCCTTTCAAGCGTTACTTCTTCGCGGCGCCGAACAACGTGGTGAATTTCAGCAATCCGCAGGCCTTCGGGAAAATCACCGCCAACCAAGGAAGCTTCTCCGGGTTGGGCGGCAGGCTGTACCAGAATATCGCGGTTGAATTAGAGTTCTAATTCCGGTTCCTGGCTCGAACAGTGCGAAGCGTCATGACGAAGCTTGCATCCCCAAAGCCGAACGCCTGACACATCTCCTCAAAGGATTCAACGACGATAAGCAGGTTCGGGTGGAGAAGAGCGCGCCGTCCGCATGGCCAGGGCGCGTGCGGGCCGACTTTGGAGTCCAAATCCGCGGAAGACTACTTGCCTCCTGCCGGCACGCGCCGCCGCAGGTCGTCGAAGAAGTTCAACAAGAACGTCAGGTGCGTGATCGGCTTCGGGTCCGCCGTCCCGTCAGCATTCAGGACCACCGCGAAGCGCTTGCCATCCGGCGCCAGGTCGTAGGCGCCAATGGGAGGGGAACCCAGATTCATCAAGGGATGCGGGGACCACACCTGGGGCTTGCCGAACACCAAGGCATCGCCGCTGGCGGCGTAGCCGGCAACCATGATGGTGCGAGAGTACCCAAGGAAGAACAGCTCGCGCCCATTGCGCGACCAGATGGGGTCGCTGCCACGGCTCGATACCAGCCACCCGCCGCCCGGTCCGGGGAAAGGCACCACCCACAACCCTTCTTTTCCCGGCTCGCTCGTGCAGTATGCCAGCCAGCGGCCGTCAGGCGAGAAGGCCGGTAGGATGGTGTTAAATGGCCTTTGCAGGAATGGCTCCATCCTTCCCAGCCGGGGATGTCCGGCGTCGCCTTCGAGATGCGCCATCCAGATCTCCACCCCGCCGCCGGCGCTTGCCTGGGCCATCGCCAGCCATTTGCCGTCCGGAGAAATAGATTGTGGCATCTGCGTGTCCTTGCCGTCCGTCAGCCGTTGCGCCACGCCCGAGCCGTCGGCGCGGATCCAATAGATGCCTGGTGCTGCCGGATTCGAGGACCAGAACACCAGGTTGTTGCCGTCGGGCGTCCACACCGGCCACTGGTTCTGGCCTGGCAGAAGAGTGACGCGCGATGCAGTGTCGCGCTCCGGATCCCGCACCCAGATGTCCTCGTGGCCCCGGCCATCACCGATCGAAAACGCCAGGCGCCTGCCATCGGGCGAAAAGCGCGGAGAGCCATAGATCCCCGGAGCCGGGTGCAGGGGCCGCGTCCTGCCGGTACTGTCCAGCCAGAAGATCGACCGCGGAAGTCCTCCCTTCCCGCTGACGTAGACAAACGTCCCCGTTTGGGAAAAGCCGAAATCCCCACCGGGGTCCATTCCGTTGTGGATATCTTCGACTACAGGCTGGGGCTCCCCCGTGAGCGCCAGCCGGCCAAGGTCGAACGGCGCCGCGTAAAGCGCGTTCTGGTGGACCCAGACCAGGTGCCCGCTGGGAAGGTAGCGGGCGAAAAAGCCACCGTGGTGAACCGTGGTTCGCTTTCCGGTCTTCAAGGAAACAACTTCGATATCCGCATCGTCAAAGGTCTGGGTTGCGTGCTGGGTGCTGAACAGGACCGCCCGGCTTCCCGGCAGAACCTGCGGCCAGCCGTGCCTCCGTTCGCCCTTTTCGTGGTTCAGTTCCGTCACCGGTGCAGGCGCGCCGCCGGAAGAGGGCATCCGCGAGAGGCCGGTCCCCCAACCCAGTGCCGCGATGATATTGCCATCGTCGCCCCAGCTTGGAGTAATCATGCCGGGTGCGTCGCACAGCGTCACCGCCACGCCACCTCTGACCGATATCTTCTTGATCTTGCGATCGGAGTTGAATCCGATCCACTCGCCATCTGGAGAAAAGAAGGGGGAACTCGCGCCGTCTGTGCCGGCGAGCGGTGTAAACTCACTCTGATCGAGGCGGCGCGTGGCCAGGCGCGACACACCGTCTGCGCCGCGCACGATCGCAGCAAGCAACGTTCCGTCCGGCGAGAGCGCCAGGGCGGCTCCGTCCCCTTGCAGCTTTATGTCCGGCCCCAGCTCGACGCGAAAACGCATCAGGGGATTCAGAGGCGCGGAGCGGCTGGCGCGCCACCAACCGACCGCCGCGGTGACCGCGAGCGCCATAGCAAGCGCGGCAGCGGCCCAGGGCCACAGACGCGCCGCCGAGGGCAGCGCACTCCAGTCCGGCTCCGCCGCGAGTGGAGGCCTCCCTCGCATTGCTTCGTCCCGGTCGCTGGAACGCGCCCCTGCCAGCTTGCCGGACTCGGAGTCGTCTTTCAGTTCATCCAGCGCCAGCTTCACATCCGCCATGTGCTGGGCGCGGCGCTCGAGATCTTTGCGGAGGCAGCGTGCGATCATTTTCTCCAGCTCGGCGGGCACGCCCGGTGCGACCTCGCTCACCGGCTTCGGCTCTATGTGGAGAATCGCGGAGAGCGTCGAAATCTTTGTTGCGCCTTCAAATGCGCGGCGGCCGGTGACCATCTCGTAAAGCACGGAGCCAAAGGAAAAAATATCCGAGCGCGCATCGATCTTCTTGCCCTCGGCCTGCTCGGGCGACATGTAGGCCACTGTGCCA
>JBGOUJ010000357.1:0-8147 GCA_041477005.1 Terriglobia bacterium
ATGCAGGACCCGGCGCTCGTGATCCAAGGCACGCGCGACGAAACCGTCGACCCGCGCTATTCCCAGGAATTCGCCAAGGGCCGCCCGAACGTGACCCTGCACCTGCTCGACTCCGACCACCAGTTGCTGGATTCCCTCGACGGGATCTGGGAGTTGATCCAGAGCTTCCTCTCGGCCCACGCCGTGTTAACATAGAGTGGGCCTATCCGGAGCCGCAGCATGACCAAGAAACGGACCCACATTGTCATCTCTGACGAGCTGGCCGCCGCCATCGACGCGGTGGTCGGCAAGCGGGGCCGCAGCAAGTTTTTCTCGGATGTCGCCTGGCGCGAGGTGAAGCGCCTGCGACTGCTCCAAGCCCTCCGGCGCGCCGCCGGCTCGTGGAAGGACAAAGATCACCCCGAGCTGAAGCACGGCGCCGCGGCGTGGATCAGGAAGCAGCGCCGCCAGGATGAAAAGCGATTCGAGCGTATGATGGCCCGCCGATGACCTACCTGCTCGATAGCAGCGTCCTCATCGACGTGCTGAACGGGAAGCGCGGCCGCGATGCTCTTCTGCAGTCACTGCTCGAGGACGGGCACTCGCTCGCTTATTGCCCCATCAATGTCATCGAGGTTTATGCCGGGATAAAGCCGAACGAGCAGGCCCGCATCGAAGAAATCTTCGACGGGATGGAGTATCACGAGATCACCCGGGAGATCGCCACGGCGGCTGGACGGCTCAAGCGTCACTGGGCGCGCCGGGGTATCGCTCTCGCGCTGGCCGACGTCACTATCGCGTCCGTGGCGCTTGCAAACGACCTCACTTTAATCACTGACAATCTCAAGGACTACCCCATGCCCGAGCTGAAGCTCTACCGGCTGCCCTACGTCCACTGACGGGAAGTGCATTCACTTCGCCCACTCCGGATACGCCCATCACGCCTTGTACGGAAACCGCTTCTTCAATCCCGCGAAATCGACCGAGATCCCCAGTCCCGGTCCTTCGGGCAGGGCGACCACGCCGTCCTTCTGCGCCGGGTATTTGTCCGTGAACTCCCGGTAGATCGCGTCACCCCCGGCGTCCCACTCCTGAATCAGAAAGTTCCGGCAAACCGACATGGCCGCGAGAGACGCCACGTGCGCCACCGGCCCGTACCATTGGTGCGGCGCCACCTCCACGCCAAAGGTCTCCGCCAGGTTGGCGACCTTCCGGATCTCGGTGATGCCGCCGCAGTGGATCACGTCCGGCTGGATGATGGCCGCTCCCTTGGCCTCGAGCAAATGCCGGAAATCGAAGCGCGAAAGCAGCCCCTCGCCCGTGGCCACCGGCACCGGGCTCTTGGCCGCGATCTCGGTGAAGGCTTCCGGATTCTCCCGCTGGATCGGCTCCTCGATGAACATCGGATGATAGGGCGCTACCGCTCGCGCAAACGCAATCGCCGAGCGCGACGTGAACGTCTCCCACATCTCCAGGCAAATGTCGAAGGACTTGCCACCTGCTTTTCGCACCGCCTCGACATCCGCCACCGTTTGCTCGATCCGCTCGGCCTCGGTGGGGGCTTTTGGGACGACCCACTTCACCGCCGTCCAACCCTTCTCGCGAGAGCGGGCCGCATGCTCGGCCAGCGCGGCCGGCGTTCGCGAGGGCAGGCCGCTGTCCCAGTGGCTCCAGTAGACCCGCAGCTTGCTGTGGATCGGCCCGCCCAGCAGCCGCCACACCGGCACGCCCAGCCGCTTCCCCTCGATGTCCCACAGGGCGATGTCCACCGCCGAGAGCGCCGTCATCAGCACCGACCCATCCCGCCAGCGTGACAGCCGGTAATACATGCGGTCCCAGTGATCCTCGATGCCCGACGGATCGAGCCCCACCATCCGCGGCTCCAGCCACCGCAGCGCCTGCTCCACGATGTCGACTCGCTCCGGCAGCGACCCTTCGCCGATCCCCACGATCCCGCCGTCGGTGTGGACCTCGAGAAACAGCAGGTCCCGCCGCGGCCCCCGCAGCACTTTGTGGGTTTCGAATTTCGTGATCTTGAGCTTGCCCGCCGCGGGCGAGGCACGGAGCGCGGCGACCCCCGGCGCCATTTGGAGCAATGCCCTTCTGGAGATTGGATTCATGGCCCGACCGGAAGAGTGTACCAAATGGGAGATCGCCTGGCTTGACTTAGTTCACTTTCTAGTTTATAAGTAAATCATGATTCGGCTCAACATTCACGAGGCCAAAACCCACCTGTCCCGCTATCTGGGCCAGCTCGCCGAGGGCGAGACTATCATTCTATGCAAGCGGAACGTCCCGATCGCCGAGATACGCCCGCTGCCGGCGCGCCGCCTGAAGAAGCGCCCCATCGGGCTCGAAAAGGGCAAGTTCGAAATTCCCCCTGCGTTCTTTGAACCCTTGCCGGACGACATCCTCGAAGCGTTCTACGGCGGCAAGCCGTGAGGCTGCTGCTCGACACCTGCACGTTCCTATGGATGGCGATCGACGCACCGCAACTGTCGGCGCGGGCACGGGAGTTGTTCGCCGACCCGGTGAACGATCTTTTTTTGAGCTCCATTTCGAGCTTTGAGATCGCCCTGAAGCATTCCCTGGGCAGTCTGCCCCTCCCGGAGCCGCCAGGCCGCTACGTCCCAACCAGGAGGCAGACCTACGGCGTCCAAAGTTTGCCGCTTGATGAGGAGTCAGCCCTGCACCTGGCCCGCCTGCCCAAGCTCCACTCCGATCCGTTCGACCGGCTGCTGATCTGCCAGGCAAGCATCCACGGGCTCGGCATTCTCACCCCCGACGAAGCCATCGCCCAGTACCCGGTCCGAACATTGTGGTAGCCCACCCAGCTCAGTGCGGCGCGTCGTAAATGTGGTTGGCGCTGGGGTAAGTGCTGCTGGTGAGGCGGCAGGCGGGACCGTCGCCGTAAAACTCGGGGATGTGAAACGTCTTCGGCGGCGCGTAGACAATATCGCCCTCTTCGGCCAGCAGCGGGTGGTCGATTCCTTCCATAATCCACGTCAGTTTCCCGCGCAGCACGATCCAAAACTCGGCGAAATCGGCGTGGAAGTGGCCGCGGTCGCCAGCCTTGCGCGGCGGGTTGTCCTTGGCATGGCCGTAAATGAAGTTGCCGCGCACGCGGTTCTTGCGCATGGACGGCTCGCTCCAGGCGCTCTGGCCGCGATGGGCCGCCTCCAGGTCTTCGATGTTCACGTGAAGCCGGTCTGGCTTCCCGCCCGGGATCGGCACGTCGGTGGGGTTATCGCCCGTCTGCAAAAGGATCGGAATGAACTCGAGGTCGCCGTTCCCCACGCCTTCCGGCTTGGATTCGAAAACAGAAGTGGCTTCGGCCAGCGTCACCTCGAACCGGATTGCCGGCTCGGTCCCGATCACTTCGAGCGAATGCAGGTGCCGCTCCGGCGCGTACACATACGATCCCTTCCGCGCCTCGATGACCTGAAACTTCCCCTCCGGCTGCTCGATCTCAAAGCGAATGCGCCCCTGCTGCACGACCCACCACTCCGGCGAATCCGGATGCAGGTGGCGGACGACCTTCGATCCCGGCGCGGCCGAAATCACCTGCCCCCGGCTGTTGCCGTCGGCAATGACGAGCTCGCTCCAGTTGGTCGCGCCCCAGTGCTTGGCCTTGAGATCGGCCAACCGCACCAGCGGTTTCATCGGCGCCCGATAGGGCGTCGGCTTGACGGGCTTCGGGAAATAGAAGACGCGCGGGGGTGTCTTGGTCTGCGCTCCCAAAATGGAACCGCAGATGAACGCAGATAAACGCAGATAAGACCCGAATTTCCATCTGTGTTTATGTGTGTTCATCTGTGGTTCCTTTCGTCTACCTCGCGCGGGATAACTCGTCGTACAGGCCGGGGAGGCTCTTGGCGAAGAGGCCGGCGATGTTCCAGCCGGGCAGGTCGCTCACTTTCAGCAGCGTGGCCACTTCGTCGGGCTTCTTGCCCTGTCGGGTCATCTCGCGGACTTGCGAGCGGACGGTCTCAAACTCGGCCTTCCATCGGACCAGGTCGGCACGCTTCGAGATGGCCCCGTGGCCGGGGATGACCGTGTCGAAATCGAGCGACAGGATGCCGTCGATGGTCTTCATCCAGGCGTCGGAGCTGCCGCCGTTGGCGTAATCGATAAACGGGGCGCCCCGCACGAACAGGTCCCCGGTATGCACGATCTTGTGCTTGGGAAAGTAGATCACCGCGTCGCCGTTGGTGTGCCCCGCCCCGAAATGCCGCGCGCGAACTTCCTTTCCCCCGAGCGTGAGAGAGGCCTGGTCGGCAAAGCCGATGCGGGGGAGCCCCGGCTGCTTGTTCTTGATGATGTTCGCCCGCGCGTTTTCGTGGGCGATGATCTCGGCCGAGGCCAGCAGGCTCTGGTTGCCGCCGGTGTGGTCGCCGTGGTGGTGAGTGTTCCAGACGTACTTGATCGACTTATCGGAGACCGATTTCACCTTGGCCAAAATCTGCGGCACGTTCTGGACAAACTTATCGTCGACCAGAATCACGCCCTCGTCGGTAGTGAGCACGGCCACGTTGCCGCCGCTGCCGATGATGACGTAAAGATCGTCGGCCAACTTCTCCATGCTGAGGTCGGCCGGCGCCTGCTGGGTGCGTGCTACCCAGATCCCGGCCACCGCCAGCGCCAGCGCTGCCAGCCTGATCTTCGCCACGGGCGTCATTTTGCCCCTCCGGATCACACGATTCTAGCAGAAAGCTGGTAGCTGTCAGCCCTTAGCCGTCAGCCATCAGCAACCCCGGATCCCGGATCCGGTGACTGGGCACCGATGGCTGTTAGCTGACGAAAGATTTCAGCCCTTAGCCGTCAGCCCTCAGCATCCCCGAGCCAGGAGCCGTGGCCGAGCGCCGATCGCTGATCGCTAATGGCTGACGGCTAACGGCTGATGGCTGAGAGCTCCAAAAGGAGGTATCCTTTGGAGGTTATGATCCGACGTTGGATCTCTGCCGTCGCTCTGGCCACTATGCCGGTGGCTTTGCTGGCGCAAGGCGGCAACCTCGTCAATGCTGTTCGCCGGGCGGCCTGGGCCCAAGATCTGCCGGTGGCCGAACGGCTCCTGTCGGATTACCGGTCCCAGCACCCGGAACTGACGCCACAGTTGCTCGAAGCGATGTCTTGGGCCGCGCGCGGCGCCAGCTTCGTCAAGAATTGGGATAAGGCGGAGCGTTATTCCAAGGAAGTTCTGCAAGGTAGCGCGCCGCTGCTGAAGCAGCGCGCCCTCGACGCTGACAAGAACCTGCCCATCGCGGTCGGCGCGGCCATCGAGGTGCTTGCCGCCGTGCAAGACGCCCGCGGCGATCGCGCCGGAGCCATCGAGTATCTGCGAGCCGAGGCCGCCGGCTTCAAGAGCACGTCGATCGAATCCCGCATCCGGAAGAACATCCTTCTTCTTAGCCTGGAAAGCAAGCCGGCGCCGGCGCTCGCCAGTACGCAATGGATCGGCGAGAAGCCAAAGGCCCTCGCCGAGCTAAAGGACCAGGTAGTGCTGCTCTTCTTCTGGGCCCACTGGTGCGGCGACTGCAAGGGGGAGATGCCGATTATCGTCCGCCTGGCCCAAGAGCTCGGCGGGCGCGGCCTCACCATAGTCGGCCCGACGCAGCTTTACGGCTACATTGCCCGCGGCGAGACCGCCACCCCCGAGCAGGAAATGAACTACCTGCGCACCGACTACCAGCACTCCCACCCCATTCCCGCCTGGATGAGCGTGCCGGTCAGCTCGGAAAACTTTCTGAATTACGGCGCCAGCACCACGCCGACCCTGGTGCTGGTCGATCGCCGCGGGATCGTGCGGCTTTATCACCCCGGCAACATGCCGTACGAAGAGCTGGCCGCCCGCATCCGGCCCTTGCTGCCCCCTTGCACACCTCAGACATGTTCCTAGCCTTGGAACAGCGGGTGCGCGAAGCCTTCGCCGCCCACACCCGCACCGCCTACGCGCTGGAGATCCCGATCGTCATCGAACAGCCGCGCGAACCGCAGTTCGGCGAGCTCGCTGTGCCGGTGGCTTTCTCCCTGGCCAAGCAGCTCCGCAAGGCGCCTCGCAAGATCGCCGACGAGTTGGTCGCCTCGATCCCGCCGATTGCCGGCATCGCCAAACTGGAAGTCGCCGGGAACGGCTACATCAACGTCCGCTTCGATCGCGGCGCCTACGCCGCCGCCCTGCTCGCCGACGTCCCGGTTGAGCCGGCTGCGGGGGCGGCCCCTGGGGCGCCATCCGGGGAGCCCTCCGGGCCGGGGAAAATCATCGTCGAGCACACCAATATCAACCCCAACAAGGCTGCCCACATCGGACACTTGCGCAACGCCGTCCTCGGAGACACCTTCGTCCGCATGCTACGCGCTCGCGGCCACCAGGTCGAGGTCCAGAATTACATCGACAACACCGGCGTGCAGGTGGCCGACGTGGTGGCTGGCTTCCATCACCTGGAGAAGAAGTCCCCCGCCGACGTCCGCTCGCTGATCGCCGACCCCTCCGTCCGCTTCGACTACTATTGCTGGGACCTATACGCCCGCGCCTCCCGCCATTACGAAGAGCATCCCGAGGCGCTCCAGTGGCGGGCCGAGACGCTCCACGCCATCGAGTCCGGCTCCGGCGCGCTGCCCCAGATCGGCCACCTCGTCGCCGACGCCATCGTCGACGCCCACCTCAAGACGATGCTGCGCTTGGGCGTCCGGTACGACGTCCTCCCGCGCGAGAGCGAGATTCTTCGCCTGCGCTTCTGGGCCACCGCCTTCGAGCTGCTCAAGGAGCGCGGCGCCATCCAACTTGAAAGCGAAGGCAAGAACGCCGGCTGTTGGGTGATGCCCGCGGCGGCCTTTCGCGACGCCGGCGAAGAAGCCGAAGACTCCAAGGTGATTGTCCGGTCCAACGGCACCGTCACCTACGTCGGCAAAGATATCGCCTACCAGCTTTGGAAATTCGGCTTGCTCGGGCGCGATTTTATCTACCGTCTGCTGCTGAAATACCCAGACGGCAGCGGCCTCTGGGTCACCACCGACGAGCCGCAGGAGGCGCCCTCGCCCCGCTTCGGCCACGGCTCACGCGTCTACAACGTGATCGACGTTCGCCAGGCTTACCTGCAAAAGGTGGTGCAGGCCGGCCTACGAGCCCTGGGCTTCGAGCGCGAAGCCGAGAACTCGATCCACTTCGCCTACGAGATGGTCGCCCTCTCGCCGCGCTGCTGCGCCGATCTGGGCATCGAGCTTTCGGACGAGGATCGCCGCCGGCCCTACGTCGAGGTCTCGGGGCGCAAAGGCCTGGGCGTCAAGGCCGACGACTTCATCGACGCCCTGATCGAAAAGGCCTTGGATGAAGTCGCGAGCCGCCATCCCCAGGACTCCCCGGAATACCAGCGCGCCATCGCCACCCGCATCGCCATCGGCGCTCTCCGCTATTTCCTGCTGAAGTTCACCCGAACTGCGGTGATCGCCTTCGACTTCCAGGAGGCTCTCGCCTTCGAGGGCGAGACCGGGCCCTACGTGCAATACGCCTGCGTGCGCGCCCGCAACATCCTTAACAAACTCGGGGAGCGCGGCGAGACGCTGCCCGATTTCTCGGCCAGCCTCCACGAGCAGGCCTTCGCCCGCCAACTCGCCGGCGAGGACTTCTGGCAGGTCCTGCTGGGCGCCTCTCAAGTGGACTCGGTGATCGAAAAGGCGGTGGCCGCCGGCGAGCCGGCGCATCTGGCCCGCTACGGCTTCCAGCTCGCGCAGTCGTTCAACAACTTCTACCACCAGCACCACATCCTGAGCGAAGCCGACCGGGAGAAACGGATTTTCCTGCTCTGGATGACCGATTTTTTCGCAACCGAGCTCGCCCGCGTGCTGGCCACCTTGGGCATTGAGACGCCGGAGGTGATGTGAGAGAAGCAGTGAGCAGTGAGCAGTGAGCAGTGAGCAGTGAGCAGCGATCAGCGAGCAGCTATCAGACATCAGACATCAGCTATCAGCTATCAGCTATCAGCGAGCC
Source organism: Terriglobia bacterium (assembly GCA_041477005.1). Lineage (GTDB taxonomy): Bacteria > Acidobacteriota > Terriglobia > Bryobacterales > JACQDG01 > JBGOUJ01. The sequence goes on from JBGOUJ010000357.1 coordinate 7,964, forward strand.
ATTGCTGACCGGCGAATTACCGCCTGCTGATGGCTGAGACTGCTGGCTGATGGCGATGGCTGGTGGCTGATGGCTAGTGGCTGATCGCTGATCGCTGATGGCCGATGGCGATGGCTCGTGGCTGATGGCTGACAACTGATAAGCTGATCTGTGATGACTCACCTTTGAAGGCTTATGTTTCGGG
>JBGOUJ010000358.1:0-8120 GCA_041477005.1 Terriglobia bacterium
ATCCTGGGCCGATCCGCGTCGCCGAGCGGCAGTCCGCGCTGGTGGTCGAGTGGAACGACGAGGCCTCGCGCCCCTGGCAGGCTGCGTTTACACTCGATCCGGAAGCGCCCCTGATCCGCGAGATCTCGACCGGCGGCGCTCGCGTGCTCGAGAATGCCGGCCCAATCTATGCCGCCACCACCGGCAAGCGCCGCGGGGGCTGGGACGCCTTCTTCGATCATCCCGGCCGGCGTCCCGAAGAGATCCGCAGCTTTACGGGCCGTTTCCGCTTGACCGCCGCGCGCGTGCGGACCACGGGCAATCGGGTCGAAGTGGCCTTTGACGGGCTCGAGATGGGCCTGTTCTCCGGCGGAATCACTTACACGTTTTTCCCGGCATCGCGGCTGATTTGGCAGGAGGCGGTGGTTCACACCGCAGATCCGGACGTCGCCTACTTTTACGATGCAGGCATCCGGACGGCGGCGCCCGCTGCGCCGAGCGCCCCGCGGCTCGCCTGGTTTGACACGGCGGGAGCGGTGGCAACGGCCGATGCAGCCCGAGCATCGGGTCCGCTCACGGTCCGCTACCGGACCCTCGCCGCGGAATGGAGCGGGGCGAGCCTCGCGATTTTCCCGCCGCCGCATCAATACTTCTTCGCCCGCGACGTCACCACCAATCTGGGCTACCTCTGGCGGCGCGCCGAGCCAGGCTGGCTCGAAATGGGCATCCGCCAGCTCGCCGACGACGGGACCCGTTACTATCCGTGGATGAATGCCCCTCCCGGCTCCGAGCAGCGCCTGGGAATGTTCCTTCTGCCCGGGACCGGCAGCGCCTCCGATCGCCTGACCGAGGTCCTCCGCTACACCAACCGCGACCGCTTCCCCGCGCTCCCCGGCTACCAGACCCTCGCCACCCACTGGCACTTCGCCTACACGGTCTGGGCCATGCGCGAGGGCTTCGACAAAATCCCCTTCTTCAAGCCCGTACTCCAGCAGATGGGGATCAACATCGCGATGATCATGGAGTTCCACGGCGACGGGCACCCGGGCGATGCCGGCGAGACACGCCTGAGCGAGCTGGACGCCATGTTCCGCGCCTGCCGCACCCAATCGGACTCCGCGTTCCTGATCCTGCCCGCGGAAGAGGCGAACGTCCACCTCGGCGGCCACTGGACTCTGTTTTTTCCCCACCCCGTCTACTGGTATCAGCGGCGCCCGGAAGGACGCCCTTTCGTCACGGAAGATCCTCGCCGCGGCAAGATCTACAGCATCGGCAGCGCCGCCGACATGCTCGAGATGGTTCGCGGCGAGCAGGGCTTCATGTGGCAGACGCATCCGAGAACCAAGGGCTCGACCGGCTATCCCGACCAGATTCGCTCGACCCCACATTTCCTTGACCTGCGCTACCTGGGCGCCGGCTGGAAGCAGATGCCCAGCGATCTCTCCTCGCCGCGCCTCGGCGAACGCTCGTTCAAGCTGCTCGACGACATGAACAACTGGGGCCTGCCCAAGAGGCTGATCGGCGAAGTGGACGTCTTCAAGATCGACGAGACCCACGAGCTCTACGCCCACATGAACGTGAACTACCTCCGGCTGCAGTCGCTGCCGGCGTTCGACGATTACACGAGCGTCGCCCGCGCCCTCGAGCGCGGCGAATACTTCGTCTCGACCGGCGAAGTCCTGATCGCGGAGCACTCGGTCGAGCCGCCGAGGGGCGGCGCCACCCGCGTCCGCGCGCACCTGCGTTGGACCTTCCCCTTGAAGATGGCCGAAGTGGTCTGGGGCGACGGCGTCTACACCAGGCGCCACATCGTTCCTCTCGAAGAGACAGCCGCCTTCGGCGAGGCCGACTATGAATGGCAAGCGCCGGCGGCGGACTGGAAGTGGATGCGTCTCGCCGTCTGGGACGTCGCCGGAAACGGCGCCTTCACGATGCCCGTGCGGCGAGCGCCGTGAAGCGGTCCGCCGCGGCGGCGGCCGCGGGTGGTTTGCTGGTCGGCTTTCTTGTGGCGCACCGCCGGCCTCTGGCCGGAGGGCCGCCAGGCGTGAGGGCCGACCCGCCGCCGGACCCGCTCTTACCACATCATTTTCGGCGCGAGTGCGAATGCTGCTAAGGGCCTGTCAAGAAATAACAGTGCCAACCGCTCCCTGACGGTCGCGGCTCGGAAGGGCTTTCTGAGCCGCGCGCGTGAGCAAGCGGACTCGGCGTGCTGGCATGGTAATCCTATGACGGGCGCTAAGCGCCGGGTGTGCTCCAAAGCGCGCAGACCGCCGCCATCGGCCCCCACCTGGCCCGCGGCTGTGCCGCCTGCCGGCAAGAGCTGCCGCCCTTGTCGCCCGGCTGGTGCGCCTGGCGCCTCCGGTTTAGCCACCCGCCGGGCTGCAAGTGTAAAATCCTGGCCCCCGCCCGCCGTCCAGCGCCTCTCCTAAATCCGATCCCGGCCATGCCTCGTATTCAGTGTTGTACCGCTAAAAACAGCTTACTCGTTTGAGAAAGGAGAAAACATGAAGAGACTGCGAGTACTCCTCGCGGTGGCTCTGGTAGCCATGTTGGCCCTTCCCGCCAGCTTCTTTGCCGCCAGCCATCGCGAGGCGCCGATCACGGCGATCGATCGCCTTGCTGACATCACCGATTTCTTCGCGTTTGTCAGCTACGACGATCCGAACAAGGTGACGTTGATCCTGTGCGTCGACCCCTTCCTGGAGCCTTCCAACGGCCCCAACTACTTCCCGTTCGATCCGGATATTCTTTACGAGATCAAGATCGACAACAACAATGACGCCGTCGCCGACCTGAGCTTCCAGTTCCGTTTCACCACGGAAGTCCGGGCGCCCGGAGTCTTCACCGGCTTCGTCGGAGCCTTCAACGGCATCAACGCGCCGCCCACCTCGCCGAAACCGATCGCCCCGGGCACGCCGCTGATTCCGGCGGCCATAACCGCCCTGGACAGTTCCGGCTCGGAGGGCCTGAGCCTGCGGCAGAGCTATTCGGTGACCATGGTCAAGGGCGGCACGAGCACCGTGCTCGGCCCCGACGTCACCAAGTTCGCTGTACCCTCCAACGCCGGCCCGCGGACCATGCCGAGCTACTCGGACCTGGCCAAGCAGGGCATTTACAACCTGGGCGACGGCGTCAAGGTGTTCGCCGGAACCGTGGACGACCCGTTCTGGATCGACCTCGGCGCGGCCTTCGATTCGCTCAACTTCCGCAGCACCGGCTTTCCGGCGCCGGGTGTGCTGAGCGCCGCTCAGGACGCCGACGACACCCACAACTACGCCCCGGACGCGGTGTCCGGCTACAACGTCAACGCCATCGCGATCGAGGTTCCCATCGCCATGATCAACAGCGTTGGAGCGAAGGTCGCGGCCAATCATCCGGCGGCCACCATCGGCGCCTGGGGCGTCACCTCCCGGCCTCGCGTGAAGGTCCAACCCACGCAGGCGGGCGGCCCCATCACGCTCAGCACCGATTACGCGCAGATCCAGCGCATGGGCAACCCCTTGTTCAACGAGCTGCTCATCGGTACGGGCTTCAAGGATAAGTGGAGCATGAGCCAGCCGAAGGATGATGCGCAGTTCGCCAATTTCGCGCTCGATCCGCTGCTGGCTCGCGTGTTCAATGCGGTCTACGCGGCGCTGCTGAAGAATCCGGCGGCCGTGCTCGTGCCGCCTCCGCCGCGCACCGACTTGCTGCCGCTGGTGCAATACACCTCACTGCACACCGCCCTCGGAGGCGCCTCCAGCGGCGACGTGCCGGCCGGCCCGGTGGCCGATCTGCTGCGGCTCAACACCGGCATTCCGTCCACGCCGGCGGCCAAGCGCAAGCGGCTGGGGCTGCTGGCCGGTGACCTGGCGGGCTGGCCCAACGGTCGCCGTCTCCTCGACGACGTTACCGACATCGCCTCTCGGGCGGTGGCCGGCGTGCTGGCGGGGCCGCCTTACAACGGCTTCCCCAACAACAGCATCGGGGACGGGGTCAACACCAACGACGCCCCCTACCAGGAGACGTTCCCCTACCTGGCGTGGGCCTGGAGCGGGCGGGATAGCCACCACACAGGTCCGGGACAGCCCGGCTGCGGTGGCACCTGTCCGACACAGTAAACCCTTTGCTTGGGGGCAGACGGGCTCGGCCCTAAACGGCCGGCCCGTCTGCCTTAGGCGGAAACCACAACGAACTAATCGACTTCAGCCGCAAATGCACGCGAATGCACACGGCCCGGAAAAAAAACGGCGCCTTCGGAGCCGCGACCATGAGGGAGCGGTTCTGCGCACGAGGAGAAAATCAAATGAAAACATATGGCTTGGTTCTAGCAATGACCCTGGTTTCCCAGGCGGCACTCCCCCAGACCACGCCGGCGCGGCTCTCACCGGCCCAGCAAGTTATCGAGCGGGCGCAAAAGGCCATCGAGAAGCAACCCAACCGCTACGAGCCCTACAACGTTCTGGCCATGGGTTTAGCTCGCCGGGCGCGCGAGACTTCGGATGTGATCTACTACGCCCAGGCCGATAAGGCGCTCGAAAAATCCTTCCATCTCGAGCCCGACAACTTCGAAGGCCGCAAGACCCAGGTCTGGATTCTGCTCGGTAAGCACGAGTTCGCCCAGGCTCTGGAAGCCGCCCAGGCGCTGAATCGCCGCATGCCCGACGACGTCCTGGTCTATGGCCTGCTCACCGACGCCAACATCGAGCTCGGCAACTACAAAGAGGCCCTCGAAGCCGTGCAGTGGATGCTGGACATGCGCCCCGGCAACGTCGCCGCCATGACGCGCGCCGCTTACGTGCGCGAAATGATCGGCTACGCCGACGGCGCGCTCGAGTTTATGAACTGGGCCTACCAGCGCACCAGCGCGAACGAGGTCGAGGACCGCGCCTGGATCCTGACCCAGATCGCCCACATCCAGATCAACACCGGCAAGATCGACGCCGCCGAAAAAACTCTGGACCAGGCTTTCGAGGTTTTTCCCGGCTATCACTACGCCCTGGCCAATATGGCCAAAGTCCGCACCGCCCAGCAAAGATACGACGACGCCGTGGAGCTGCTGCGGCGGCGCTACGCGGCTGCGCCCCACGCGGAGAATCTCTACGACCTGGCAGATGCATGGGAGCGGGCCAGCCACGCCGGCCAAGCCAAAGCCGCCTTTGCGGAATTCGAGCAGAAGTCGCGCGCCGAGATGAACAAGGCCGACAACTCGAATCGCGAGCTGATCTTCTACTACGCCGATCACGCCCGCAAGCCCGCCGAGGCGCTGCAGGTCGCACGCCGGGAGATCGCCCGCCGCCACGACGTCCACACGCTCGACGCCTATGCCTGGGCGCTCTACGTCAATGGCGACTATGCGGAAGCCCGGAAGCAGATCGAGAAAGCATTGGCGGTCGGCGTCCGCGAGGCCCAGCTTTTTTATCACGCCGGCGCCATCGCCTCCAAGCTCAACGACCGCGCCGCCGCTTCCCGCTACCTCCTGCAGGCGCTCGATCTGAACCCGGCCGCCGATCTCTCGAAGCCGGCCAACAAGATGCTGGCCCTCCTGGAGCATCGGTAGAGCTTTAGAGATCCGCCACCTCGTTAAACAGCGCGTCTGAAGTCTTTGCGCGACACCTGTCGTTTGGCCGGGTGTTCATTCGGGCTTCTGGCTCCTGACTTCTGTCTTCTTGTTTTTTAGATGTATGCCGGCGAGCCGTCGGCGCGGAACTGGAAGGCGCGGCGCCACGGCTTGGGCGGATAGTGCGGGAACGCCTCCTCGTTCAGCTCGACGCCCAGGCCCGGCTTGGTCGGCAGCGGGATGTACCCGTCCTTGACCATGAGCGGCTCCTGGAGAAAGTCCTTGCGCGGCGACTCGTCGTCGGGGTGGTATTCGAGGATCAAGAAGTTCGGCGTCGAAGCCGCGAAGTGCACGTTGACCACCGTCGCCAGCGGCCCCACCGGGTTGTGCGGCGCCACCATTACGTAGTGGGCCTCGGCCATAGCGGCGATCTTTTTCATCTCCACGATCCCGCCGCAGACGGTGATGTCGGGCTGCACGATGTCCACGCACTGGGCCTGCAGAATAGCGCGAAATTCGTACTTGCTATAGTTCTCTTCGCCCGTCGCCAGCGGGATGCTGACGTGAGCGGCAAGCTTGGAGAGCGCGTCCACGTTCTCGGGGCGGATCGGCTCTTCCAGCCAGAACGGGTTGTAGGGCTGCAGCTCTCGGGCCACCTGCTGGGCGCGGATCGGCTCGAAGAAGACGGCGTGCGCATCCACGGCGATGTCCACGTCTTGCCCCACCGCGTCGCGCACGGCGGCGATCCGCTGGCCGGCGGCGCGCGTCACCGCGTTGTAAGGCATCGCGTTGCCGCCGGGCGGGTGCGGGCCGATCTTCACCGCCGTGTAGCCGTACTTCTGCACCAGCGCTTTGGCGTTGGCGCCCAGCTCCCTCGCGTCGCGCCCGCCCGGACTCTGGTAGACCCGGATCTTGTCGCGGATCTTCCCTCCGAGCAGCATGTAAACCGGCAGCCCGGCGGCTTTGCCGGCAATGTCCCACAGTGCGTGCTCGATGCCGCTGATGGCGGCGTTCACCACCGAGCCGCCGGGAAAACGCGTGAAGTTATACATCGTGGCCCAGATGTACTCGACGTTGCGCGGGTCCAGGCCCACCAGCCACCGCTTGAAGTCGTTGATCGTCGCGACCGTCGCTTCGTCCGGCCCGACCGAATAGGCTTCGCCGATGCCGTGAATGCCCTGATCGGTGAGCACTTTGACGAATATGTAGTTGCGTCCGCCGGCGCCCACCATGTAGGTCTTGATGTCGGTGATCTTGATGGCGGGTTTGCCGCCGTAGGATTGGGGTGCTTGCGCCGGGGCCGCTGCCGCCAGCAGGGGAACACTCGATCCCGTCAAAAACTCGCGTCGTTTCATCCTCGCCTCCGCCGTACAGTGTATACCGAGGCGCAGGCGAGGGGACGCCGTGCGTCAGCCTTTTTTGATCTTGACCGGAGCTTCCAGACGGAAAGCCAGCAGGCTCTCGGCCGGCAGGACCACGTCCTGCTTGCCGGTGGCATAAGCGCCCGCAGCGCCGGCGCCCGCGCCAGCGCCAGCTCCGATGAGCGCGCCGGCGCCGCCGCCGGCAAGTCCCCCGATCAAGGCGCCGGTACCCGAGCCGCCGCCGATCAGCGCCAGATTGCGCTTCTTGTGGGACCGGGTCGAGCGGCTGATGGTGCTTGTCTCCAGCGGATAGTTATGTCCTTGCCACTCCAGCGTGTCCAGCGTGATGGAAAGCCGGGCCGGCGTCTTCAAGTGGCCTGCGGCGACCACGCTGTTGATGTGACCTCGGAGCATCGTGCCCTTGGGCAGCACAACCTTATCGCCCATCACCACCGGAGCATGGAGTGTGGCCTCGAATTTGTCTCCGGGGCTCGACTGCGCCGATCCCACCGACTGGTCCAGCCGAACTTGCAGCTCGGTTCCGGCAGGCAGCTCGACCTCCGAAGCAACCGCCGACCGCAGTTTCTCACCAAGAGACGTCTCGGGCGTGGTGGCGTTAGCTTCGGCTGTTTCCGGAGCCTTGCTGCTGCAGCCTGCCATATACAGCAGGCTCGCCATTACAGGAAGACAAAGCCAAACTCTATGACTGCTCATTGTCTCGACCCCCTACGGCTCTGAGAGCAATCGGCACACCACCACCCTAAGCCATTCAAAATTAGGTACTTACAGGAGGACGGCGGACCCTGCGGACTGGTAAAAGGTACCCGGGGGCAGTAATTTTTTTCCGCCGCCTGGGGCAGCCTCAGTCGCAGCAGGCCTTCCGGCCCTCATTCCGTCCGTGTGCCAGTGAATTGCTTGCCGGCGGTAATTCACCCCAGCGGAGGCTCCATCGGCAGGGCCAAGGGCGGCTCGAGCAGGAAATCGAGGCCGTTCATCTTCTCGATGGCCTCGCGAACCGCGCTCTCCGGGGTCGGCTCCAGGGTGATCACAAACGGTAGGTCTTGCTTGTTGGGGCACGGCTCTTGCAGCACCGCCTCCAAGCTGATGTGCGCCGAGGACAGAATGGCGGCGAGCGCGGCGATGATGCCGGGGCGATCGATCACGCGGAAACGCAGGTAATAGGGCCGCACCTGGTGGCTGATCGGGATCGGGGCGTACTGCCGCAGCCGGTCGTGGGCGAA
>JBGOUJ010000359.1:0-8119 GCA_041477005.1 Terriglobia bacterium
CTGAAGCCGATGATCCGGCCCGGAGTATTGGCCCAGGCGCAGGTCATCTATGCGGCGTGATGTCCAGAGACTGTACGACATCCTGGATGCGCTCGATTCGCTGGCCAAGATCATCGGCGGTCGAGAAGAGGCAGAATTCCTCAACGACGAGACCCTGTGCTACGCGGCCGCTCAACGCCTCACCGTGGTAGGTGAGGCGGCGGCGCGACTCAGCACCGAAGTGAGACAGCGGCATTCCTCGGTCCCTTGGGTGGACATAGTCGCCTTTCGAAACTTCCTGGTGCACCAGTACTTCGGCATTCATTGGCCACTGGTTTGGCAAACGGCGACCGATCACGCGCCACGGTTGCGAGCCGAGGTTGCCAGGATCCTCGACGCCGAGCTTGAAAAGTGAGCCGGCTGCTCGTTCGGACTTTCAAATCGCCAACTGCACTCCGGTGAGCCCCAGGTGGCGGTCCACGGACCAGCATTTCGTGATTCGGCGCTCGGTCATCACCGCAAGGCCATGGGCATCGGCGAGCGTCAGTGCCTGATCGGAGAACTTCTTGACCAAGCGGCTCGCGGCGGCCAGTTCTTTCGCGCCAAACGCCTGGATGGCGAGCATCGGCAGCTCATTGATGAAATTGAGGAATTGGACGGCCCGGTTTTGGTCGTAGCGGCGAAGAAACCAGCCATGTCCTTCCGCGACAACCAAGGCCGAAGTTACCAGAGGCGGAGGTTCGGAAAACAGCCTGCGGAACAATGGATGGTGGCTGTCGGACCGATCCAGAAAGGCGATCAGGGCGGAAGTGTCGACGTAGCATTCAGCCCTTCGAGCCATAGACGACGTCATCGACAGACCGGCTGGAACGCGCGTTTCCCGACTCGACTAAGCCGGCGTAGCGCATCCAGGGCGCATCTCCGCCGCAGGGCAGCATCTGCCGCAGCGACCGGCGGACCAACTCGGCGACAGAGATTCCCAGCGCTTTGGCCTCCTTTTTGGCCAGAGCGTACTCCTGTTCGTCCAGGCTGACTTGCGTGCGGATCATGTTATCATTGCCTTACTTAATGATAACATATAGACCCTTACATCCATCCTTCTTGCTCGAGCAGCCGGCGAAGGGAAGGGTTGTCGAGGGAAACCGGTGGAAGGTAGACGTCGACGAGTTGCCGCTGCCACCAGCGGCCGGTCTCTTTGCGCTCCGTCGGCGTTGTGAAGTGATACTCGTAACGGAGCGCGCGGACGTAGCGAGGCGGCCGTTGCGGAAAGGGATTGCTCCGCAGCAGACCGAGCGTCGCTTCGTCGCCCTGGAGAAGCTTGGCCAGGAAGTGCACAAACCAGGGATGCTCGTAGTAGGGCGACATGGCCGCAAACCACATGAGCCAGTCCAGCCGGAGATGATAGGGCGCGACCTGCGGAGGCCGGCGCAACAGATCGCCGGGCTTGCCTTTGAACTCATACTCGCGCCAGCGCGTCGACGGCGTGAGCACCGCGTCGTCGGCGCCCTCCACAATCACCTCGTTGCGCGTCCGCGTCACGCTGCCGAAAGCGCCGTACGTGTTCACCAGGTGCAGAGGATTGTAGTTGAAGTTCATCAATTGGCCCGGCGATAACATATTGATGATGGGTGGAACGCTCAGAATTGCCACGACGGCGGCAAGGCCCACCATCACCGGCCGGCGAAGGCGGTGGGGCGGGTTCGTGGCCGGCGGCGCGATCCGGAGTAGTGCGGAGAGGAATCGGCCATCCAAAGTGGTTGCAGCCAGGACAATGGTCAAAAGATTCAGCCAGGACAAATTGCCGCTCGACAGAAGCAGCAGTTGAAAGGCAATGGTGAAGAGACCCGCAATCGTGCTCACCGGCTGCGGCGCGAAGTAGCCGAAGGGAACCACCAGCTCGACGAAATGGTTGAAGAGCACGCCGGCCCGGTGAGTCCACGGCGGGGCCCAGTGCAGATACCAGCTCAGCGGATTGGGCATCGGCTGGGTCTCGTAGTGGTAATCCAGACAACTCAGGTCGCGCCAGCAGGGGTCGCCGCGCCATTTGATCAGCCCCGCCCCGAACATGACTCGAAACAGCACCCACCGCAGAATCCAGATCGGGATCCGGTCCGGAGCGGACCTCGCGCTGCCGGTGAAGATGGCGAAGAAGCCTGCTTCGAGCAGAATCGACTCCCAGCCGAACCCGTAGAAGATCTGGCCGGCGTTGACGAAGGAAAGGTAAAGCACCCACAGCAGCGCCCAGGTGAGCACCGAGAGCCACATCCCGTAACGCTCGGAAACGCCCGTCACGGCGCAGCAGGCGAGCAACAAGCCGAGCCACGCTCCGATCGCAAACGCGGTGTTGTTGGGAAAGAAGAAGAACAAGCTGGGAGCTTCGCGGAACGCCGCCTGCTTCACAAACAGCGGAACCGGGAGCAATCCGTGTTCTCCGAGAAGGGGTCCGAACTGGTTTAGGACGACTACAAACGCGATCAGATAGACAAGTCCCAGCCCCCGCTGGAAAACGAACCTCGGGAGCCAGTAGCTGGTGGACTCGTCCATGTCATCAGGCCGCGGCGCCTCCGGGCTGGTGAGGGGGCGGTCTACGGCTTTCCGCGGCCCGGTTCACAAATGCTCGACCAGCCATTGCACCGGGTGGGGTGGCTCCACGGCGGGGCGGACCAACCGGTTGCGCCCGTCTCTCAAATTCTCCAATAGCACGGGCCGGGGCGCGAGCGCTTTTGCCACGTCGCTGATATCGCCTGCTTCGAGAATGCCGGGGACGATGACATCCTCGGGCACATAGGCAAACTGATCTTCGAGGATGGACAGATAGCCCTCCAGCCCGCCCTCGACCACGACCGCACGGACGCGGTCATCATAGAGCGCGCCGAGCAGGGCCAGCAGCCCTCCCAGCGGCTCGGCCTGCTGCTGGATCTCCGGGCCGATCTGCCAACTGGGCAACTCGTCCAGCAGCAGCCGCGATGGATTGGGCGGCACGAGCGCGTCGCCCCAGAGCGCGATGTGCTCCCGGTCGATATCCGGCCGGCTCTCGACGTATGCCAGCACCGATCGCAAATCCTTCAGCCGGGCGCCGAGCAGGGTGTCGCCCAGCATCAGATCGGCGGCGGCCAGCGAAATCTCCCCGCTCGACGGGCCGTGGCGCGAATCGGGCGCGGTCTCTCCGGTGCCGCGCACATCGGGCAGGCACACGGCCGTGCCCTTCTTCAGGAGCATCTCGATTTCGCCCTGGCGGCGCGCCAGGAGCGCTTCCTTGCCATACTCGGCAACCGCCACTACCGCCGGCGTGCGGCCCGCGGTCTTCGGCTTCAGCAGCAGCAGCGGGACGACGATTCCGGGTTCCACCTCCAGCGTGATTCCCTCGGCCTCGCCCCCGGATATCGGCTTCCTCCACTGCACCGTCGCCTGGGGACTGCGGTTCGGCTCGATCTCTCCGAGCTTGCTCGCCCACCTGGAGCGAAGCCATTCGCGCTGCCCCTCCGGTTGCAACTTCGCAAGCTGCGTCCGCGCGCGGTCCACCTCGGCGCGGCCGATTTCGGATGCCATCTGGTGAATCGTCTTTCCGTGCAGCCCGGCGGCAACGGCCGGAGTCACTGCATTCAGCTCCGACTCGGGCCGGCGGTCTCGCGGCTCTTGGTCCGGAGCTGCAATGTCAAACCAGCGCTTCAAGCTCGGATAGAGCGACTTCCGCTGCATCGGTCCGATGTTGGTGCATTCCCCTGGCCCTGGGAACGGGCCGAATCCGTGCGCTTCGCTCAGGTTCTGTTTGGCGTTGTAAAGCCCGTAGACCTTCTGGTATCGCGCCCAGGCCGGCATGTCCTCCACTTTCCAGCCCATTTCAAAGGAGTAAACGAACTTTCGCGGCGCGACCGAGGCGCAGATGAGCCAGGGAAGGAACTGGTCGACGATGCTGCGGCGCAGGCACCGCGTCGTCTCCCAACCGCCCCAGCCGGGGTCGGCCAGCTCCAGCGGCCAGCGGTTCTTCTCGGGAACGGACCTGGTGTTTTCCGGACTCGCTTCGCCGAAATTAAACGGCACCACTGCCGAAATGCGGGAGTCGAGCGCCGCCGTGACCGCGGCCGGATCGCCCCCGCCGGCCACCGCGCCTATCAGGACAATCTCGTTCTTGTCGATCTCTTTGCGGTCCAGTAGGAGGTCCACCCCGCGCATGATGTCCCAGGCCATCCACTTGATCAGGCTTTCCCCCACCAGGTATAACTGCATCCCCATGATGTACCGCGAGTGATACGCTTCGCGGTTCCAAGGATAGTTCTGCAGTCGCTCGCCGGCGCCGATCTGATCGAGGATCAGGACGGCCGCGCCGGCCCTGGCCCACAGGATTCCCATATCCTGCAGCTCGGCCTGCGTCCGGGGCCGATGGTGGCTGTGCACGAGGATGATGCCCGGCATTCGCTGCGGCGGCTTCGCCGGCAGATAGAGGTTGGCCGTCACCCACAATCCAGGCCGGCTCTGATAGAGCAGGTCCTGGCGCCGGTAGCCATCGCCCGGGAAGTCCTTTGTCACGCGAACCTGAAGCGGTGTGCGTGATGGGAACTCGCCGATCGAGGCGGCGAGCGCCTTCACGCGCGGGTCGCGGTACCGCTCCCAATCGGCAACCGTATTCACCTGATCCCAGGCCTGACGCTCGTTCTCCAAAATGCGGATCGCGCGGCCGCGCAGTTGCCGGTTGAGCATCCCGGCCGGCGGCATTTGCTTTCGTTGCTCGGCCGACAGGACTCGCCCATCCACCAGAGGCGGCGCCTGCCGGTCTAGAAGGGGCCGGACCTTTTCCGCCGGCGTCTCCACCAGCGCCAGGCGCCGGTAGCGCGCAGAGCAGAGCGGCGTCTCGCTCTGGAACGCGGGCAACACGCTCGTTTCCCGAGGCTCGCCATCAGCGGCCGGGCGGGAGCGCAGGAACAGGACCCGCCACTGCTGCGGAGTGTTCAGCTCGCCCAGAACCGTGGCAGCGTCGCCGAGTGGAATGTCGATGCGAGCGGTCCAGGCGTCTTGCTCTTTCCGCGCCACGCCGCGCGCGCTGCCTTTCCAATCGTCCCGCGGCCGCGAGATTCGCTGGCCGCCGGTCATTCCTGTGGTTTGCTGCAGCGTCCCGGCCGGATTGATCCCCATCTGGACCCAGGCTGAGCCGGACGTGGCCAGGTAGACGTCAAAGCTCTCACCGGCCCCGGCCGGCCCGGAGCACCTCGCCAGCACGGCCAGCGTGCGATCGTTGTGCAGAACTTTCACCGCGGTTTCGTGGACCGGAAAACGTCCCAGCGGCTCGTTGCGGCGAAGCTTCCAGGCTGGAACATCGCGCCACGGCGCGTCGGTCCAGGCTGTGTCCAGGGCGGGGAGATCCTTGCCGCGGCCTGCCTCGAGGGGCGGCTCGCGGCTCCCCAGAAGCGCGGGACGAAAAACCGGGGCCGGCGCCGACGCCTCCGAGCTGCTCGGGGGAAGCTTCGCCGCCGGCTCGTGCTCGGGCCAGCGCCAGTGCTGCTCGGCCGCTCCGGGACGCATGGCCCTGAAGCGCTGGGCGGTCACCCGGATCTCATCCAGGTGCGCGGCCTTCAAATCGTTCAGCGGGACGGCAATCTCGGCGGTCCACTCGCGCTCGCCGATCCGCGCCGCGGCGAAAAACTTGTCCATGAGGACAGGCTGGCCCTTGGTCTCGACCGAATAGGCCCCGAGTGGCCCGACCTGCACCACAAAATCCGGATAGGGGCCGATCACGATCCGCAGCCGGTCTTCCTCTTCCCAGTGGGGATTCTTTCCGATCGACCGCGCCGTGACGCGGCCACTCGGCTCCGGCAAGCGCGCGCCTATGTAGACATAGGCGCCTGCGACCGCCACACGGATCTCCCCGCCTAGATCGGCCGGGATGCCCGCTTCCAAAGGCGCCAGCTTCTCGATGCGGGCAGTCTGCCACAACGGCTCCTGCAAGCTGCCGTCGATGACGACAGGAGACGGCGCGGCAGCCAGGACTGCCGCGCCAGCGAAGAGTAATAGCGTAAATCGGGTCATGGTGTTGGAGTGATCAGCGGCAGCAGGCTATCGCGCCGGCCCCGCGACTGAATCAGGACGCGCCCGGACTCGGCCGCCGAGCCGGCCTGTTTGCGAAGGTCCGCCAATCGCACCGGTCTTCCCACAGCATCGACCGGATTGATAAGAACCACCGGACGCGGGTTGAGCGCCGCGACGATGTCTTCGAGATCGTATTTTCGGAGCACGCCGGGGATGGCGACGTCGTAAATGCCGTGATGAATCGGCCGATCGACGGCCAGCCGATACGAGGTCAGGGTGTCCTCCAGCACGATCCTGGCGATTCGATCGTCGAGCAGGGCTGCATGCAGCAGCGGCACGCCGCAGATGCCTTGCCCAATGGCCACGATCTGCCCGCTGACATCCTGGCGAGAGCTCAGATAGTCGACGGCGCGGATGATATCTTCAGCGCGCATTCCCACCAGGTTCTTCCCGACCACGGCGGCCCGCATGGACATCTGGGAGTCTCCCAACACCGAGGCGCGGGCGGTTGCCGGAAGCTCCTCAGGGATGCCGCGCGGCTCAATCAGCAGAACGAGCGAGCCGGCTTTCACCAACTCTTCGAGATCTCCGTCCGGCGCAGCCAGTGCCTGTTTCGGCCGCGGGTCGGCCACCAGCACGGCCCGATAAGGTCCCGGCCGGCCGGGAACGAGAAGTAAGCCCGGGATCTCAATCCCGCGCTCCGCCTCGTAGGAGACGACGTCGATCGTATAACCATATCGCGGAACCTTCCGATGAACCGTAACCGCCGGCGCCGGGCCGCCGGGCTGGATGGATATGGAGGCCAGCGCTTTCACGTCGGCAGTCAGTTGCGCGCGATCCGATGGCTTCGGCCGGATCAGGTCCGCAGCACGCTTCTTGTTGATCGTGTATACGGTCTCGCCGCCGAGTGAGTCGGCGACCTGCCCGGTCGGCGTGCAGAGCAGGTTTTCGGCAGGATCCACCTTGAACTCACCCTCCCGCGCATCGCCCTCGCCGTTTTTCAGCCATTTGATGAAAAAGCCGTAAATGGCCTCGCGCGATGGTTTGGGGACGCCGTGGCCGCCCGGGCCGACGAACCATTGGAGTTTGTCGCCGGCGCCGTAAATCTCGTAGAAGCGCTTCGACTCCTGGTACGCCTGGCGGGCGCCTTCGAGCGGGAAGAAATCTTCAATGGTCGAAAGGCTCAGCCAGGGTTTGGGGGCGAACAGCTCGATGTAATCGGACATGTTCAAGCCCTCGCTCAAGAAATTCGGAAAGGATTGCTCGGCATCCTGCGGTCCGGGCCCGGCCAGCAGCGCCTGCCACGAGTTGATGTAACAGGAGGGCGCCGCCACTTTCACGCGTTCGTCCAGAGCCGAAATATAGGTTGTCAGCGTGCCGCCCCCGGAGCAGCCCGTGCAGCCGATGCGGCCGGCGTCGACGTCGTTTCGACTCATCAGGTAATCGATGCCGCGTATGCCGTCCCAGATGCGATAGCGGGCCACGTTGTCGCCGATCAGCAGGGTGTGGCCGTTGGCGTGGCTGTGCTCCTGCGTCGGTCCGCCGACTTTGGATGCGTGCAGCTCCGGATCGTAGTATTGAACCCGCTCGCCCTGGCCGAGGGGATCGTAGGCCAGGACCACGAAGCCCTTCAGCGCCAAGCCAACAGCGATCTGCCGCTGCCCGGCCTTGCCATCCTCGCCGTGTCCCACGGGCATCAGGATGGCTGGAAACGGCTTGCTCCCGCGCGTGGGCACGTAGACATTGGCCGGCACATAAAAGCGGGGCAAGCTCTCGTAGACGATCTTTTCAATGCGGTAATCGCCGCGGTCGAGAGTCCCAAACTCCTTCACGTTCAGCGAGGCTCGAACCTCGGGCAGTCCCCCGATCAGCTTCAGGATTTTTTCGCGGACAACTTTCTTGCGGGCTTCCATCTGATCCCGGGTTTCGATCCGGGCTAGCTCGCGATCGCGCTCGTCGAGCTCGCGGAACCCGATCGAGTTCAGGTAACGGGTGAGCTGCTCGCGGCTGGTCGTGCCCGGCGACCGGAAAACGACCAAGTCCTCCGCGGTCAGAGCAGTCGCGAACAGCAAAAAGGTGCAGAAAAGCCGAGTAGACATGGCTTGAGTATAATTCAGTC
>JBGOUJ010000360.1:0-8053 GCA_041477005.1 Terriglobia bacterium
CCGTGGCGGCGAGGCAGGCGTTGATCCGACCAGGCACGCCGGCGCCGCCATCTTTTCCCGGCAGTTCGGACTTTGCTTGCCTGTCGGCCGGACCAGAGCAATCCAGGCGATCACCGGGCGGGCTCCAGCCGCTTATCTCGCTGCTCCCCCCCGGATCTCTGTGACCACTTCGCGAACAGCCTCGACCACCGCATCCGGCGCTTCGTATTGTATTTCGTGAGTACTGTTCTCGACAATGATCTGGCGCCCCCGCGTGGACAGCCTTGCCAGTTGGGGCTGTAGCTGGTGCATCCAAACCTGGTGGTAAGCCGCGACATCGTTGGCCAACAGCGGATCTCGTGGGGTGAGGAAGGGTTTTCCGGCGGTCAACACGATCAACGGACGATCGCCCAGACCGCCGGCGGCCCGTGCCTGCCTGCCGTTCTCCTCGGTCATGATCCCCGAGCTCCAGCCCGCCGCGAGGCATTCCGGCTGTCGGCCGCTCCAGGCTTGGATGGTAGCCCATTGGTCGGGCGTCAATGCCCTCGGCGCCGGGAAACCCGGGGCGGAGCGTGGCGCCATCCGCACCAGCCCGATCCGGGCAACCGCCTGCACTAAAAGGTTCAGAAGATAACGGAAATGCCTTGGCGCGACGGGAGCGTGGATACTTTTGGGGATCCGGTCCGGCTCCTCTTCGTGCGCCGCATCGACCAGGACCATGCCGGCCACTTCGCCAGGATAGAGCCCGTTGTACACCCGGACGTTGTGGCCCCCGAACGAGGCGCCGGCGAGCACGTACGGTGGCGGAATCGCCGCCGCCCGGAGCAGGGCATGCAGATCCCTCGCGATCGCCTCGCTGGTGCGCGGAAACGGCCCCGGATCGCTCCAGCCGCACCCCGCCCGGTCGTACCAGCACGCGCGAGTAAACTTAGCGATCTGAGGTTGTATGAGCACCCAACTGTAGCCGGGCGCGCTGTCCAAAATTACCGTAGGACCGCCTTCGCCCGAGCAATAGATGTTGAGCGTTCGCCCGCCGATATCCACCGACCGGCCGATTTGCGGAAAGCGCTTGCGGTCCTGCCACCGTCCCACTTGCTCGCAAACGACGCCCGCGGCGACAGTGGCCACCATCCCCAGGGCGAGGCTCTTGAGTATGGCTCCGATCCAGCGGTTCACTGCGTCGTACCTCTATTGCTCCGATCGGCATTGCTCCGATCGGCGGAGCGACCAAAGCGATGCAGCGCCGTCTGCTTTTCCGCTCACGGAAAAGAACCGGAGTTCAGTGCGTCATGGCGTAGACCACGTAGTTGACGCCGATGCGAATTCCCAGCGCGGAAAACTTTTCCAGGTAGTTCGGGTCGTCCGCCCATTCCCAGGAATCGCCCACGTCCGAATTAAAGGACATCGCCACCATGAGCCGGCCCTTGTCGTCGTAAATGCCTCGCCAGCGCGCCTCGCAGCCATAGCACTTGGCGGTCTGGCCCGACCATATGTACCGCGCGCCCGGAACCTGATACCGGTCCTCCAGATCGTAGACCGTGTGGAAGATCGCATCGCTATCCTCGATGTCCACGATCGGGCGGTCCGGAAAAACACGGTTCATGCTCTCGGTGAACACCTCCCACTGCGCCTCGCCCCAGAAGTCGTCGCACATGAAAAATCCGCCGCGCAGCAGATACTCGCGAAGCTTCTTCGCCTGGGCGTCGGTCAATTTCCACTCGCCCACCTGGACGGCATACAACCACGGCCAGTTGTACACGTCATCGCCGTCATCCAGGTTCACCGGTTGCTCGACCGATCGCACGTGAATGCGGGTCAAACGGCGCAACGCTTCGGAGAAGTGGCGGTCCGCCCGCGGGTAGTCTTGCGTCCAACTGGTGTTGCCGTGCGTCCAGTCGCCGCCGCCCATCCGGTAGCGACGGACAAAGCGGGCGGTGGGGGCCGAGGGATACATCAATCGGGCGAAGACCCACTCGGTCGCCTCCTGGTAGTCCGGCGGCAGCGGGAAATTGTTGTATTCCACGCCCGGGTATTCCCGAAACGGGAGCTGGATAGCATACAACGCGCCGAGAAAGGCGACCCCACATCCCAAGAGCGACGCGGCTTTCCGAAAGCTCATACGCACTGCCTTGCCCTGAGGATACCACCCGGCGCGCGGGTCGACTGCGAATGGCTGCCGGCCCAAAAACCGTTTGCTGCTGCCGCAGGCCGGGCGCGGCACTCCGCCCGCACGAGCGCGGCTTGCCGCAGGCCTGGCGCGGCACTCGGCCCGCACGAGCGCGACTTGCCGCAGGCCTGGCGCGGCACTCGGCCCGCACGAGCGCGGCTTGCCGCAGTCGGCAAAAACTGTTACTTGCTGAACCGGATGGAGCACGGAACGCCGGCGCAGCTTCCGCGTGGTCGAACGCCACACCGCCCGGGCTGAAACGAGGGATAGCGAATAAACCGCGTCGTCATGATATAGTGTTCGTAGTAGCGGTCGGCACTGGGAGGGTCTATGCGGCCGAACGGCAAAGTTTCGATCACCAACGGTATTTCCCTAAAGGCAGCCGGCAATCCCGCCAGAACTCGCCTTTTCCTGGCGGCGTCTTTCTCGATCCTCGTCTCCCTCGCCATACTGCACTCCTCCGCGTTCTCGCGGCCTCCGGCGGAGGACCGCACGGAACGCTTCCGGCGGATGTCCCTGGATGCCGAGACGAAAGGCTTGGCAGAGCCGTTCAAGGGGATCACCACCAACGGAAGCGCCCTGCCGGGCCTGTTCACGATCCGCGCGACCGGGGTCCCGACCGATCCCGTCCGCAAAGCGGCGGTCGCCTTCCTCGCCGCCTTGACCAAAGAGCAGCGCGACAGAACGATGTTCCCGGTCGATGACCCGGAATGGCGCAAGTGGATGAACCAGCACTTTTATGTCCGCCAGGGCGTGAGCTTCCTGGAGATGAGCGAGGCCCAGCGGGAGGCGGCGTTTGGGCTGTTCCACGCCTCGCTCAGCGCCAAAGGCGTGAAGCAGACTCGGGACATCATGCGGCTCAATGAGACGCTGGGCGAGTTGAACAACAACGACTTCGAGCAGTACGGGGAATGGCGCTACTACATCACGGTGATGGGCACGCCCTCGGCCACCCAACCCTGGGGCTGGCAGCTCGACGGTCACCACGCCATCATCAATTACTTCGTCCTGGGCGACCAGGTGGTGATGACGCCGTTCTTCGCCGGCTCGGAGCCGGTGATCGCCAACTCCGGCAAGTACAAGGGCACGGCTATTCTGCAGGACGAGCAGAATCAGGGGCTGACCATGGTCAACGCGCTGAACGAAGCGCAGCGCAAGAAGGCGGTCCTCCAGTTTTCGAAGACGGGAGACAACAATCTCACCGAGGCCTTCAAGGACAACGTCGTTCTGGACTATGCCGGAGTTCGCGCTTCGGAATTTTCCGGCGGGCAGCGGCAGCGGTTGCTCGATTTAATCGGGCTCTACGTGAACAACATGGACGACGGCCACGCCCAGGTGAAGATGGATGAGGTCCGCAAGCATCTGGACAATACCTGGTTCGCCTGGATCGGCGGGACCGAACCCACGAGCGTCTTTTACTATCGCATTCACAGTCCCGTTATCCTGATCGAGTTTGACCATCAACTGCCGATCAACCTGCGGGCCCCGGCCGGGGAACCGCGCGTGCCCGGCCGCCAGCACGTCCACGTGGTCGTGCGCACGCCGAACGGGAATGATTACGGCAAGGATCTGCTGCGCCAGCATTATCTTCTCCACCCGCACGGCGCCTGACCGGCCCCTCGAAAATACGCCATTCTCCTCGGGAAGGCCCGCGCGGCTGGGCGGCGGGCGCGGGTGCCACGTCGGCGCCCGTCACTGTATTGTGCGAGCCTCATTAAGGCCGTCCGGCCGACCCTGCTTTCTTTAGAGTGCCAAGAGCGCCCCCAAGCTGGCAAGCCACGAAGCCGAACATGGTATGCTCTTATTCCCGTGCGGCCCAAGGAGGGCGTCGCCGCCGGTCCGAGGAGAACAACATGAAGTTCCTGCTGACTTACACGCTGAAGCAGAACACGCGAGACGCGGCTTTTGCACGGTTTCTCAAGACAGGCGCCCTTGCGCCCAAGGGCTCCACCTTGTTAGGCCGTTGGACCCGGGCGGACCTCTCAGGCGGGTTTCTTCTCTGCGAATCGAGCGAGGTCAAGCCTCTGGCCGCGTTCTCCAACGAATGGAGTGACGTGGTCGATCTCATGCTCACGCCGGTGCTGGAAGATGCCGAGTTGGCCGAGGTGCTGCAGGGCGCTAAAAAACGGAAGTAGCGACGCCGGCCATCCCAAATCCGACTCCCGTGGGCTGATTTTCGTGCCGGCCCAATCAGCGCCCGCGGGTCGTCACGTCAATCCTGCCGCCCAGTTGATCACCACCGTGATCGGCGCGGTCGTGTCCGCCCCCCAAAACGGATTTCATCAGGAACCGCCGCCCGCCGGCGCTCACGGCGTAGTCGCGCAGCAGGCCATGCTCGGCAACGATGGGATGCGCTTGGAAAAGAGCGCTCGTGGAACGCTTGAAGCAATGGTTCACTGGATATATAATTCTATATAGATGAAATCTATATTGATTCAGCTAGATGATCAGACCTATCGATTGTTGGAGCGCGTGGCGCCTGCGGCCAAACGCCGGCGGGCACAATTCGTTCGGAAAGCTTTGCTCAAGGCGGTGATGGAGGCGGAAGAAACCAGGACTCGGGCCGCCTACAGGGCGAAACCGGATTCGGAACGAGAGGCGGATGACTGGTCCACTGCCGAGGAGTTCCGGGCGTGAAGCAATACGAAATCTGGTGGGCGAATCTGCCGGCGCCGGCCGGTCGGCGACCGGTGCTGCTGCTGAGCCGGGACTCGGCTTACGAGTATCTGAACAAATTCGTGGTGGTGGAGATCACGACGACCGTCCGGAGCATTGCGGAAGAGGTTCCCCTGGGGCGGCTGGGAGGGCCTGCCGAAACCGTGCGTGGCCAACTGCGACAACTTGCGGACCCTTCCACGCTCGGCGCTCGTCAAGAAGGCCGGGGCGCTCGCTGCGGCGCGACGCCCCGAGGTGAAGCGCGCTGTAGGGCACGCCTTGGCTTGGAGTGAGCTGATTGAATTGTGAGTCGCGCTCCGACGGTTATCGCCGGATTCCGGCCCCCGGGCCGGGTCGAGGTCTATTGGTAAACGGCCGATGTCCCGACGAACTGCCCGAACAGACCGTAGCCGGCGTCGAGCCCGGTCGCTGTGAACGTGGGCAAGTTGCTGGTCGGCAGTACGCCCAGGAACAGGAAGCCGATCGTTTGGCTCCGCTGCGCGAAGTTCGTCGGTGGCACGGTCGACAAGATGGACGGCGGCACGGTAAAGCTGCCCGCGCCGAGCGATGCGGAGCAGAGGAACACGCCTCCGACCTGCGCCCGTGTGTCCAGGTTGCCGCCCAGAATGACGATGCCTTGGCTGGAGGGGTCGCCGCCGGTCCAGGTGGGCGTAATCCCGAGCGTGCGCTGCACGATCGTGAGCTGCGCCTCGTTGGTCCAGTTGATCGCGCCGGGCACGGTGATGTTGAGGGTGAAGGGCCCCACGTCGGCGCCTCCGGGCCCCGTGACCGTGAAGCTTCCCGGGTCGAGGAGCAGTGGCAGGTTGGGGCCTCCGGGCACTGGAATGGAGCCGCCGATCACGGCGTCGTAGGTCGCGCCGGCGCTGGAGCGCGCCACCGGCGCCGTCCCTTTAGCTCCCGTGACCGAAAGCGCAGAACCGGCATCCAGCGTTTGCCCGCTGGCCGGCAGCAGGGTCGGCAACTGCCCTGCCAGGAATCCCGCCACATTGAGGCCCGCGCCCGAGAACGCGTTGCAGCTCCCAGGCGGCGGCAGCGAGCTCAGCGGGCTAAAGGCGAACGGGTTAGGGGCTGCCTGCACGAACACGCCCGAGCCCAGGTCCAGGGTGACGGGGGTCAAGGAAGGCGAGTTCGCATTGAGCTGCAAGTTGGCCCTCAAGCGTAACAGCTCCACCGACCCTACTTTGCCGCCGGTGACCGCAAATCGGCTAACCGGGTTGGTTGGGTCGGAGCACGCGTTGCCCTGGGGATCGACGGCCATGGTCGTCACGTTGCCGGTCAGGCCGTTTACGCGAATGACCACCGGCACGAAGCATCCCTGCGGCGCATTGGCGGGCACCTGGAAGACCATCTGATCCAAACCCGCGAAGCCGGGAGCGCGGCCGAAGTAGGTCGTGTTGCTCACTGCCTGGCCCCCCACCGTGATCTCCACCTTAACCGCAAGGCTACCCACCGGCGGCGGCTGGTTGTCGGCAGCGGCGATAGCGCCCAATCCGGTTCCCCAGGCGGTGACAAACTGGTTCGGCTTGGCCGGCTGGTTCGGGGAGTTGATGGGCTGGTCGGTTTGGGAATTGAAGTTGGTAAAAATGCCCGGTCCCGATCCGCTCTGGTCGGCGGTGAACATGCCGAAGTTGGCGCCGGCCACCTGAACATTGAGCGGACTGCTGGTGAGGCCGTTAAACGTAACGGTGATCTGCGCCTGACCGGTGGGGACGTTGGAGGGCATGATCGCGTTGATCTGCGTCGGGCTCACAAATAGCGGGATCGCATTTACGGAAGTTGTCCCCTGGGTCACCTTGATCGACACGCCGGCCAGTGTTGTCTGCAGTGGAAATGACAGGGAAGGAGAGCTCGCCGGGCCGGCTCCCTGTCCGAACAGGGTGAAGATCGCTCCCTGGGCGACGGCTCCGTTGGGCAGCCCCCCGCCGGCAAAGCTGCCGGCATTCACCGCCGCGCTGATCACCGGGGGCGCGCCCGGCGGGGCCCCGGTGCTGACTGCGATGGTGATTGTTCCGCTGACGTCGATTCCGGTGGTCAGTAATCCCAGAGCTACGTAGTAGACGCCGGGGCGCAGGGGCGGACTGGAGCTCGCGTTGATGGTAATGCTCTGATTCCCGCCCGGGCTCGTGGCCATATAGTCCGCAACCACCGACGTCCCGGACAGACCGACGTCCTGTCCAAACCGGGCATACAGGAGCACAGTGGCGTTTGGCGTGGCGGTGGTGACGTTGATCTGAACCTGTGTGGCGCCGGCGGGAACAGTGACTGCATCACCCAAGACCGAGCTGGGGAACAAAGTGGGGCCTGTGACGGCCGGCAGGAAAGACGAGGCCGCGGATCCACAAGCGGGAGCGCCCGGCGCGTCGATGGTGGCGGTAATCGCACCGGTGACCGCCGTTCCCGTGGTAAACAGGTACGGAGCAATGAAGTAGGTCGTGCCAGTGGTATTCAACGCCGGCACAGAGCAGGTGGTGATCCCCAGGACGATGGCGCCGCTCGCCCCCTCTGCGACGTTATCGCTCAGTACCGTCGAATTGTCGGAGCCAAAAACGACGTCTTGCCCCGCCCGGACGAACAGTTCCACGTCCACGTTGGGGCTGGTGGTGATGCGAATGTCGAGCCGCTTGGCCCCCGCCGGCACAACAATCGTAAATCCGGAGTCCCCGTTGAACAGGGAAGGATTGGTGAGCGGATGGATAGTAAATGCTGCGGCCACTCCGGAAGTCAGGACCTCTCCGGCGGCGACCCCACCTCCGCCGGGCGCCGCCCGCGCAACCCGGGGCCGCCCGGTGCTGAGGGCGGTCGCCTGGGAGCGGAACACTTCGGCCGCGCCCGCCGGCGGGACGAAGGCCGCGAGCAAAGACAACGCTAGTGCAAGCCGTTTTAGGAATGACATTGTATGGAGCCTTACTTATAAACTACGGCGGCGCCGATAAAGTGCGCGCCAACCGTAACCGGCGTCGGACCCGCCAGCGGCGAACCTGAAGATCACCGTAACACAGCGACCGGAGAATATCAAGACCTCGGCGGATTCGGCGTCGTCCCTGCGATGGCGCCCTCTTCGCTGACCGTCCCGCTACATTCTATTTATACACAGCCGACGTGCCGTCGAGCTGCAGCGTGATCCCGTACCCGAAATCGAGGCCGGTCGGCGGCGTCGGGACCATCGTCGCCGGATTTCCCGACGGCGCCTGCCCGACGAACAGGAACCCGACGAACTGGTCTGTCTTGGTC
>JBGOUJ010000361.1:0-8049 GCA_041477005.1 Terriglobia bacterium
ATGTCCCTGGAGTCGTGTCTCGACAAGGATCCGCTTTCGTACTCTATTTCATGGACCACCCTCCGCGCGACTGGCACGACCTGCTCGAACACCATGATTTCAACAAGGATTGCGTTATGCGCCAGGCCCTCATCGAGCGCGGGATCTATGTGTTCCCGGTCGCTACCAAGCAGTGCTCCATTTCCACCGCGCATACCGAAGATGACATTGCGTTGACGCTGGAAAATCTGGAGGAGGTTCTGAAAGCGATATGGCCCGCTACATCGAGATAATTCTGCCAAAGCGGAACGTCCGGTGCGCCGCACGCCTTCTGGAGGAGGAAGCACCGAAGACCTGCGCCGTGGTGTGGCGCTCGCTGCCCCAGGAGGGGGAGGTTTATCATGCTAAGTACGCCAGCAACGAGATCTATACGATCGTCCCCCAGCTCGCGAAGAAGGAACCGCGAAACGAAAACCGGACGATCTGCCCCATTCCCGGCGACGTGATGTACTTCTATTTGCCGCCGGGCACAAGAATCCCGCAGGCGGCCAAGCCGTTGGCGGCGGGCGGTCGCGCTCTCATCGATCTCGCTGTTTTCTACGACCGCAACAATCTTCTTTTTTCCCCCTCCGAGGGGCTGACGCCCGGAAACGTCTTCGCCACGATTGTCAAGGGGATGGATGAGATGAAGGCCGCCGGCCATTCCGTGTGGCGGGAAGGCGCGATTGGTGAGCGGCTCATCTTCCGGCCCATCGAAGGGGCCGGCTTGAAAAAATGGAACCTGAAATGAAGCGGCGTCATCAGCTTTTCATCGATGGGGAATATTGCGATGCTGTCGGCGGGAAGACGTTCGAAGTGACGTCTCCCGCGAACAACGAGGTTATCGCCGAAGTGGCCAGTGCGACTGCCGAAGACGTAGATCGCGCTGTGCGAGCTGCGCGCCGGGCATTTGAATCTGCGAACTGGCGCGGCCTCGAGGTGAAAGACAGGATCGAGCTATTGCGGAAATTAGGCGACATGATCCTCCGCTGCCGGGGCGATCTCGCGAAGCTGGAAGCCATCGATACCGGGAACCCGGTGCGCTACACGAGCGAGTTCTACGTCCCCGGAGCCGCAGCCTGCCTGCATTTTTACCCCCACCTGGCCTACCACCTCGCGGGGCAGCAGATCCCGGTTTCACCGAACCACCTGGACTATACGATTTACGAGCCGCTCGGTGTGGTGGCGGTCATCGTTCCCTGGAATGATCCTCTGGAGATCGCCTGCGGGCGTCTGGCTAGCGCCTTGGCGGCTGGCAACACGTGTGTGTTGAAGCCTTCGCCACTGGCGCCGCTCACCTGTCTGCAGCTCGGAGAGTTGGCGCGTGAGGCGGGGTTTCCTCCAGGCGTGCTCAACATCCTGGCTGGCGCCGATGCCGAAGCTGGCACGCCGCTGATCCACCATCCCGGCGTGGACATGATCAGCTTTACCGGCTCGGTCCGTACCGGAGAGCTGATCCAGCACGCCGCGGCGGAGACCACCAAGCGAGTGTCGCTGGAACTGGGGGGGAAGTCTCCAAATATCGTCTTTGCAGATGCCGATCTGGCGAAAGCGGTGCCCGGGGCGGCCCAGGCCGTACTGCTGATGACCGGGCAGAACTGCGTGGCCGGCTCGAGGCTGTACCTGCACGAGAAGATCTACGATGAGTTCCTGACCCGGCTCATCAAGGAGTGTGATGAGTATCCTGTCGGCGATCCGCTGGATCCAAAGACGATGCTCGGACCGCTGATCTCTCGCCCCCAATGGGAGAAGGTGAAACAGTACGTGGCGAGTGGGCTCGCCGACGGCGCGAAGCTGCGACTAGGCGGCAGACCGCTTGAAGATCCGCTGCTCGAAAGGGGCAATTATTTTCCGCCCACCATCTTTACCGACGTATCGCCGGAGGTGAAAATCGGCCGTGAGGAGATCTTCGGCCCCGTTTTGTGTGTGTTTCGGTTTTCCTCTGCAGACGAGGCGATCCGGCAGGCCAACGACACTCAATATGGCCTCGGTGCGGGCGTCTGGACGCAGGATGTGAAACTGGCTCACCGCGTCGCGGCCCAGCTCCAGGCCGGAACCATCTATATTAATACCTACAACGAGTTCTTCTGCCAGACGCCGTTTGCCGGTTACCGGCGCAGCGGGCTGGGATATGAGTACGGGCTCGATGCGTTGCACCAGTATGTGCAGCGCAAGAACGTGATCGTGCGGTTGGATTGACATATGCGAGAGCGGCTGCACGGAATGATGGCGCACCTTCCCACCGTTTTCCGCGCCGACGGTGAGATCGATGAGTCGGCCATGCGGACAAACATTGCGACCCTTCGGGAAAAAGGGCTGCGCGCCATCTATTACCCGGGATCCAGTGGCGAGCTGTTTAACCTGGGGCCCGAGGAGTACCGCCGCGCCATTCGTGTGTTTGTGGAGGCGTGCGGGCCGGATGTATTCAAGATCGCGGGCGCCGGCTGGCCCCGCCTGCAAAAAATCGTCGAGGTGACGCGGTGGCTCGAGGGTGCAAGCGTGGATGCGGTGCTTGTTATCTTGCCTTACTTCGTGCCTCTCTCCTCGCTGGAGCGCATCGACTGCCTGCGCGAGATTGCTGCAAGCGCTCCGTCGCTCGGGATTGTCCACTACAACACGACGTACGCGCCTGCCGTTCTCTGCAGCTGCGACGACTACGTTGAGCTTTTAGATGTGCAGAATTTCTGGGGCACCAAACAGGGGTCCGTCAGCCATGAGCAATGGAGCGACCTGGTTAGCCGGACACCCGAGCTTCGGCACCTCACCCTCGATGACTGGCTGGTGCCGGCGATGCAATCGGGCGCCGGCCACGGGTCGTTCTCACTGGTTACCAGCTTCTCACCGCGCTTCGCCCTAAGTTTCTTCCGAGCCTGTGAGATGGGGGATTGGGAGCAGGCCCGGAAAATGGAGGCCGAGTGGAAACGGTTCGTCGAGTGCGTATACATGCCCCTGAGCCGCAAGGGTTACAGTGACGTCGCTTTGGACAAAGCGTTTGTAGATTGCTTTGGAGTGCTGAAAGCGGGCGCCCCGCGGCGGCCGCTGCGGCCCGTGTCCCCTTCCGACCGGGAATGGGCCCTGGCACAGATCCAGCATGGGAGGTACTTCCAGGATGCGTTGTAGATGGATCATCATCCCGATCTTCGTGCTGGCGCCGTTCTTGCTCGCGCGGGCACAAGTACTAGATATCGGGTCCAGCAAGCAACTCTTCATCGACGACTACATCATCGAATCTTTGGATCCTGAGGTCTACCAGCTTCTGAACCAACCTGTGAAGTATTACGATAATCCGGTGATCCGGCTTGGCAGCGAGTGGGAACGCAAGGGCGCCATGTCGCACGGGGGCGACGCAGGCAAGATCTTTTATGACGACGAAAAGGGTGTGTTTCGATTTTACGGATGGATGACTGACTGGGGTTTGACAGGCAAGTGGCTCTTCTATGCCGAATCCAAAGACGGCATTCACTGGATCAAGCCCAAACTCGGACAGGTCAAATACTTGGGGTACGATACGAATTTCATCGACTTGCCCTTTAGCGGGGCGGGTGCGGCGAATGTTGGCATCCTCAAGGATCCCTCCGCCAAAAACCCGGACGAGAAATACAAGATGATCTATGCGGACAAGAGGAATGGAAAAAGCGGGATGTACCCCGCCCACTCAGCCGACGGCCTGCACTGGACCGCTTATCCGACGGACACTCCTGCTTTGCCCTACTGGAGCGACACCAACAACAACCTGTTGTGGGATGCCAGACATATCCAGTACATGTTTTATGTGAGGACCTTCACCCGCCTCGAAAAGTGGTTCACGCCAGAACGCGTTTACCCGAAGGGTGCCAGGACGAGGACGCCGGCCTGGGCGTCGAGCACTGATTTTCTGCACTGGGATTCGCCCCAGGACATTCGCGAGCCCGACGATCGGTTTATCTGTTTCCACACCGATGAACAGGATTCCATTGGCAATCGGGATTTCTACACCCTCGAGGTGTTGCCTTACGAGGGCGGTTACGTCGGGTTCACGTCGGCTTATCACAACATGTTCGGGGTGGAGCCGGCCGGCCTCGACAGCGGCAAAGCGCGGTCGCCGTGGATGGATCGGATGGACATCCAGCTCGTTTGGAGCCGAAATGCGAAGCACTTTGAGCGGGTGGGGGACCGGCGAGTCTTCATTCCGAATGGGCCCGAAGGGACTTGGGATTCGGACCTCGTCTACACCGCGCAGGCGCCGATCGTCAGAGAGGACCTCGGCGAGATCTGGGTCTACTACGAGGGCTTTCGCGGCCGGCACTGGTTCAATCAACGCGGAGATCGCCAGGAAGGGCAGGTAGGTTTGGCGATATTGCGCCTCGATGGTTTTGTCAGCATCACGGGAAGGGGCACGTTGACGACGCGCCCGCTTACCTTCCAGGGAGAGAGACTGACGATTAACGCCACCGGAATAGATGTGTACGCGGGAGAAGGTTACGGCACGGTGCGGGTCGAAATCCTGGACGCCGCTGCTAATCAACCGGTCTCCGGATTCACCAAAGAAGATTCTGACCCGTTCGGCGGAGACGATATTCGACATACAGTAACGTGGAGGGGAAAAGCAGATCTGAGCCAGCTACGAGGGCGAACGATCAAGCTAAAGTTTTACGTGGACAAAGCAAAGCTCTTTTCCTTCCAGTTTGCCCGCAGAGGGTGACACACAACATGTTTGTTCGTCTTCTTTGCATCGGCCTGCTTGCCTGGGCGGGTTTCGCTGCCGAGTCGGCAAAGCTAGGGCGCGGTACATACCTGTTCGTTGATGACCACTGGATCGAGTCGCTCCAGAACATCGTTCGAACCCTGAATCAGCCGGTCCGGCATCCCCAGAACCCCGTGCTGCGATCTGACCAGCCGTGGGAGGATGGCATGGTGGTGCTGCAGCCGGGCACGGTGATTTACGACGAGCAGGAAAAGATCTTTAAGATGTGGTACGAGGCGCCCACCAACAGACGGGATCGGCGTCCTTCCACCTATCTCTGCTACGCCACTTCGCGGGACGGCGTCCGGTGGGAGAAGCCCAAGCTTGGCGTCTTCGAGTTTCGCGGATCACGAGCCAATAACATTGTGCTCGCGGCGGAACAGCACGGCGGCAACTGGTTCAGCCACAGCGTGCTCAAGGACGACGGGGATCCGAATCCTGCCCGCCGCTACAAGCTGATGTTCTGGGACCAATCTCCGCCGGAGGGAGGCTACGGGTTTTTTGTCGGGTTCTCCCCCGACGGCGTCCGCTGGACGCGGCAATCCAAAGACCCGGTGGTTCCGGCATCACAGAGTGGCGACACGGGCTGCGTGATGTGGTCCCCGCGCGACAGACAATACGTTTTCTTTCAAAAGTCCCCCATTACCCCCACTCGCAAGGTCGCCCGCATGACCAGCAAGGACTTTGTCCACTGGGAAGGAGGGCGGCTGGTGCTTGAGCCCGATACGCTCGATCCGCCCGATACCGAGTTTTACGGCATGTCAGCGTTTCCTTACGCTGATCGCTACATCGGGCTGATCTGGGTATTCCACACGTACCCCCAGCGCATGGACGCCCAACTCGCTTCGAGCTTTGACACGGTGCGCTGGGAGCGCGTCGTGCCCCGCCGCATCTTCCTTCCTCTTGGTTACCAGCGCAACGATTACTCAGGCCAGAGCTTTGACGGCGAGATGCTATTCCCAGCCAGCCGGCCCGTGCTGTTCGGCGATCAACTAATGATCTACTACAGCGGATTCAATCGGACCCACAACTCTTTCAACAACCAATCCGGGATCGGCCTCACGACCCTGCGCCTGGACGGATTCGTATCACTGGACGCCGCGGTCACTCCCGGAGTGGTTGTCACAAAGCCGTTCGTCTTCGATGCTGCCCGGTTAGCGGTGAACGTGCGAGAGGTGTCGAAAGGGGCCGGCGATCCGAGGCTGCGCGCCGAGATTCAGAATATCGAAGGGGGGCCGCTCGCCGGGTACGATCTGGCCCGTTCGGACACGGTTTCCTCCGGAGTAAAAGCTGTCCTGTCGTGGAATGGGAAGTCCGACCTGTCGGACGTGAACGGCAAACAGGTTCGCCTGAAATTTGTTTTAAACGACGTCAAGTTTTACTCGTTCCAGGTCGAGTGACGTTCCATGGGTGGAACTCGGCCGCACGATTGCCCGTCCTGGTGATTGACACGAGGCTACCCCGAGCGTAGATTAGCCAAATTAGGTCTGCTGGCATGCTTGGGAGCTGGAAGACAGCAACAGTATATCTTGCCCTGTCGGCGTTAAGTCACGCGCAGCCACAACGGACACCCTCGCTTGCCGATGCGGAGCAGATGGTCCAGCGTTCCGACTTTGCGGGGGCGGTCTCCGTCTGCAAGAAACTGCTTCAGCGAAACCCGGCTTCCGCCGAGGTGCACACCGTGTTGGGGATTGCATACGCCTCGCTCGGAGAGAGAGCACCTGCTATCACCGCGTTCCAAGAAGCGATTCAGTTGCAGCCTTCGCTTGCAGCGGCTCACGCCAATCTCGGCATCGTCTACATGGAAAGCAATGAGATGCAGCGGGCCACAGCAGCGCTCGAGAAAGCCAGCCAGCTCGGTGACCAGGACTGGTCAACCCTTTACAACTTGGCGCTCTGCCGGATCGCAACCGGTCAGTTGCAGCAGGCTAAATCGCTGCTGGCAAGGGTGGTGGCTGCTGTTCCTGAAGCCGGCCCGCCTCGACTGGATCTGGCCAGCGTCCTGCTGGAGCTTGGCGAGAAAGAGGCGGGTCTCCGCGAAGTGAAGGATCTCGAGTCACGCGCTGCAGGCGACCCGGACCTGCGGCAGAAGATCGGCGCGTTGCTCCTCAAGCACGGGCGCTCTGAAGATGCCGCAGGCCATCTGGCATTCAGCCTGGAGCAACGTCCCCAGGACGTTTCCACGCGGCTACAGCTCGCGGAGGCTTACATCCAGTCCGGCAGCTACCAATCCACCATCCGAACACTGCAGGCACTCCCACCCGGCACCGACGCGTCCCAACAGGCTGTAGCACACTACCTCACAGCGAGAGCCTATGCCGGCTCGAAAGACCCTCTACGCGCGCTCGATTACTACGAGAAGGCTGTCGCCGTGGACCCGAAGCCCGTCTATTACACCACGCTGGTGAAGGCGCTGCTATGGTCCGGTGCGATGGAGGACGCCCTGCAGGTGGCGCGATCCGCTGTTGAGAAATTTCCCAAGTCGATCGAAGTGCTCGAGGCGCTCGGCGGCGCAGCCATGGTGAATCGCGTCAGCGACGAGGCGATCCGTGCATACCAGCAGATCCTCGCCATTCGTCCGGGCGAGGAGGAGGCTTCGCTGCAGCTCGGGAACGTGTATCTGACGGACGGGAAATTCGAGGAGGCCCGGAACACGTTTCAATCACTGAGCCGGCGGGCAGCGAAAAACGATAATACGCGGTTCGGCCTCGCTCTGGTCGAGATCCGGCAAGGGCGCGAGGTGGAAGCGAAGCCGCTGCTGGATGAAACCGTCCGACTCAATCCCGAGCACGCCGGCGCCCTTTACTACCTTGGCAAGGTGCATTACGCGCAAGAAGAATTCTCGCAAGCTCTGCAATACCTGCGGCGCTCGGCAGCGGCACAGCCTGCGGATTCCGAGGACCTCAGTTCTACGCACTACATGATGGCGCGGTGCTATCTCAAGCTCGGGGACCGGGAGAACGCTGAGAAAGAGTTCGCCATGCACAAACAACTTCGGGAGCGCCAGCCGTGATTGGCCGCAGGTTGTTGCTGCTCGGTGGGCCCCTTCTAGGCGCTCGCACGCTCGCGCACGGTTGGCAGCGGGCGCAGATTCCGGCTGCGGTCGAGGAAGACACGGGCTTCGTCAAATCGTATGCTTTTCAGAACCTCTCGAGTTGGATCACACCCGCCGATCAGTTCTTTATCCGGAATCACTTCGTCCAATCGAGCCTTGATCCGAAGAGTTGGAAGCTGACCATCGAGGGCGAGGTAGAACGACCGATGGCGCTGGCTTATCTGGAGTTGCTAGGTTTGCCGACCGCGTCGGA
>JBGOUJ010000362.1:0-8009 GCA_041477005.1 Terriglobia bacterium
AGCCTCCTGGAATGACCGTCACTGAAATCACGGATGCGATCATCGGCGCGGCCATCGAAGTGCATCGCGAATCGGCCTACATGCCGTGCCTATGCCACGAGCTACATTTGCAAGGACTGCCCTTTGTCTGTGAGCACCCTTTGCCGGTGACTGGTAGAGGTCGAGGCCGTCGACCGCTTGGTTCCGGTGCGCGGGGCGTAACTCCTCACCTATCTGCGCCTGTTGCGGGGCCCACAATCAACCGCGGAAGATGCAGAGAGGTTCCCAAATCCAACCGACCGAGGCAAAGTTCGTGGTCTGAAGCTGTTCTGATTCAGTAGCAGAAGCTCAACCACCTCACTGCGCCAGGTGCTCCTCAGTCCCGCAGGGCGCGCATCACGGTCCCACATCCGCCCGGTGGTTGTCGGTGGTGATTTTGCCGCGGTACGTCTCGTGAATCCGGATCGTCTTCTCCGCACCGCGAGACGCTCGCTCGACCATGCCGTGGCGTGGCGGACGGTCTGTGTTAGGCTGATGGGTCAAAACAGGTGAACCGTTGCGCAAGGCTCTTCTAATGCTGCTGGGCGCTGCGATTGCCTTTGGGCAGACCTCTTCGGACGATCTGGCCGAGGGCGGGCGGCTGTTCGGATCGCAATGCGCTCACTGCCATGGGCCGCGGGGAGACGGCGGACGCGGCGCCAACCTGGCGGTTCCTCGGCTGCGGCACGCGCCGGATGAAGCGAAGCTGCTGGAGGTGATCGGCCGGGGGATTCCGGGAACGGGGATGCCGGGGTCGGAGATGAGCGCCCGGCAGGTGCGGCAGGTGGCGGCCTTCGTTCGCGCGCTCGGGCGCGTGGAGCCGGAGCGGCTTACCGGAGACGCCGCGCGAGGGAGAATCCTCTACGAAACCAAGGGGGCCTGCGGGCGCTGCCACACCATTGCCGGCCGCGGCGGCGCGATCGGGCCTGACCTGAGCGACGCCGGGGCGCGCAGCAGTGCAAAGTACCTGCGGGAATCGCTGCTCGAGCCGGAGAGGCAGGTTCCGAGCGGGTTTTTGCAAGTGCGAGTCGTGACCCGAGACGGCCGGCGCATCACCGGCGTGCGCGTGAATGAGGATACCTTCTCCATCCAGTTGCGCGATCTCTCCGATAAGCTCCATTCGTTTTGGAAGACTGAGCTGAGCGAAATCCACAAGGACCAGGGAAAATCCCCGATGCCGGCTTACGGGTCGATTCTCACGCCGCCGGAGGTGGAAGACGTGGTGGCATACCTGGTGTCACTCCAATGAGGCTCATCCTGTTTTTGCTGGCAGCAGCGGCGGTCCTAACCGCGCAGGCGCCCTACGAACGCATCTTGCACGCGGCGTCGGAGCCGGGCAACTGGCTGACTTATTCCGGGAATTACCAGGCCCACCGCTACTCGGCACTCAACCAGGTTACGCGCGCCAACGTCGGGCGCCTGAAGATCGCGTGGATGTACCAGATCCGCGCGCGGCACAAGTTTGAAGCGACGCCGCTGGTTTTCGACGGCGTCATGTACATCAGCGAGCCCCCGAGCGACGTCACGGCCCTCGATCTCCGCACCGGCCGGCCGCTGTGGTCGTACCGGAGGAGCACGCCCGGAACGGTTCCCGCGTGCTGCGGACAGGTGAACCGCGGGGTGGCGGTGCTCGACGATCAAATCTTCGTGGGCACGATCGACGCGCACTTGGTCGCGCTCGACCTGAAGACCGGCAGGGTGCGCTGGGACGTGGTGGTGGCCGACTACAAAACAGGCCACACCATCACGCCTGCGCCGCTGGTGGTGAAAGACAAGGTCCTCATCGGAATTGCCGGGGCCGAGTACGGCGTCCGCGGATTCTTGGACGCCTACGATGCGCGGACCGGCAAGCGGGCCTGGCGGTTCTGGGCCACGCCGGGGCCGGGGGAGCCGGGTCACGAAACCTGGTCCGGCGAAAGCTGGAAAACGGGTGGGGCAACCACGTGGGTGACCGGCTCCTACGACCCGGTGGCCAACCTTATTTATTGGGGCACTGGAAACCCGGGGCCGGACTACATTGGCGACGTGCGAGAGGGCGACAACCTCTACTCGGACTGCCTGGTGGCGCTCGATGCGGACACCGGAAAGCTAAAGTGGTACTTTCAATTTGTGCCGCATGATGTTAATGACATGGATGCGACTGAGATCCCAGTGCTGGTCGACGCGGTCTTTCGGGGCCGTCCGCGGAAGCTGGTGCTGTTCGCCAATCGCAACGGGTTTTACTACATCCTGGACCGCCTCACCGGCGAATTCCTGCTGGCCAAGCAGTTCGCCAAGCAGACCTGGGCCAAGGGGATCGACGCGCGCGGGCGGCCCATTCCAAATCCGGCGACGGCGCCGAGCACCCAGGGAGCGCTGGTGTACCCGGACGACGACGGAGCGGCCAACTGGCACAGCCCGTCGTACAGCCCACAGACGCGGCTCTTCTACCAGAACGCCCGGGAACTGGGCGCCGTCTATTACCGCACGGAAGCGCCGTACGAGCCGGGTAAAGTTTTCACCGGAGCGGGCCGGCGGCGCCTTCAGACGGAAGAAGGCTGGGGCGCGTTGCGGGCGCTCGACTCGCTGACGGGCGAGATGCGGTGGGAGTTCAAGGTGCACACTCCGCCGTGGTCCGGCATCCTCTCGACCGCCGGCCGGCTGGTGTTTTCGGGCACGATGGAGGGTGATTTCTTCGCGCTCGACGCCGACACCGGAAAGCTGCTTTGGCGATTGCAGACCGGAGGCCCGATCTGGGCGGGGCCGATCAGCTACCTGAGCGAGGGCAAGCAGTACGTCGCCATCGCCGCAGGCAGCTCGGTGGTCGTGTTCGGGTTGGAGTGACGAGGGGGGCAGCCATCAGCCGTCAGTTTCCAGCAAGCGAGCGCTGGCCGGCGGAGCAGCGGCGCTATCGCGGCTCGCTGCCTGTTTGAGCCGTTCTCAAGGCTGCATCGCCGGCTTGGGCTTCAGAAGCGGGACCTTATTTTTTGCCAGGCCCATAAATCACGCGGCCGGCCATGGCGCCGGTGTGGCGGCCGTTCTCGATCGTCACCGCGCCGTTGACGATCACGTAGTCGATGCCCACCGGATACTGGTGCGGATCTTCGAAGGTGGCCCGATCGGCGACCGTCCCCGGATCGAAGATGGTGATGTCGGCCCAATTCCCTTCCCGGATACGGCCGCGGTCGCGGATGCCGAGCTTGTCGGCGTTCATGCTGGTCATTTTCTTCACCGCTTCCGGCAGGGTGACGACGTGCAACTCCCGCACGTAGCGGCCCAGCACGCGCGGAAAAGTTCCGTAATATCGCGGATGCGGGTGGCTGCGGCCGGTCGGGCCGTCCGGACTGACGGCCGAGCCGTCGGAGCCGATCGAGGTCCACGGCTGCTTCATCACGAGCTGCATGTCGGGCTCGGAATGGTGGAAATAAACCGTGGGGACGCCCCCGTTTTCTTCGAGCAGCACATCGAATAGCACGTCGACCGGATCGCCGCCGCGCGCGGCGATCAGCTCGCTCATGCGCTTGCCCTGGAAAGGCTTGTTCCGCTCGTTCCGAAGCGAGACCAGCAGCATGCCCGCCCAGCCGTCGCCGGTTGCCAGATAGTGGTTATACCAATCCGGCAACCCCGTGAGGATCTCCCGGTGCATGCGCTCGCGGTCCTTGGGATTGCGCAGCCGCTCCAGCATTTTCTCGCGGCCGCCGTCGTGGGCCCAGGGCGGGATGATGGCCGAGAGGTTGTTCTGGCCCGCCGTGTAGGGGTAGACGTTGGCCTGGATGTTGTAGCCCTCGTCGCGGGCTTTCTGGATCATGGCGATGACTTCGTTTATCCGGCCCCACAGTTTCTTGTGGGCGATCTTCAGGTGGATGATGTCCACCGGAATCTGCGCGCCCTTCCCGATCGCGATCGCCTCGGCCACGGAGCGAAACACGCCCTCTCCCTCGTCACGCATGTGAGTGGCATAGATGCCGCCATACTCCTTCGCGACCCGCGCCAGCTCGGTCAATTGTTCGGTGGTTGCCAGATTCGCCGGCGGCATCAGCAAAGACGTCGAAAGGCCCATCGCGCCTTCCTGCATCGCTTGCGCGATCAGCTTCTTCATCTCCTCGATCTCGGCCGGCGTGGCCGGGCTTTGCGTCTCCCCCTTCACATACCCCCACACCTGGCCTTCGCCGACGTAGGAGGCGATGTTGGTGGCCATGTGCTGCCGCTCGAGCCGGGCAAAGTAGCCGCCGAGCGTCGTCCAATCGACCTGCGCGCCCTCGGCGCGCGCCGCCGGGGCGCCGCTGGCGCGCGGGCGAACCGGCCCTGCCGAGCCGCCCTCGCCCAGAATCATCGTCGTCACACCCTGCCGAATCATGCTTTCGGCTTTCGGCTCGATCAGAATCGTGTAGTCGGAGTGGTTGTGCTGGTCGATGAAACCGGGCGCAACCACCAGCCCAGTGGCCAGAATGCGCCGATAAGCCGTGGCGCCGGTCAGGTCGCCCAGCTTTACGATCTTGCCGCCGCGAACGCCGATATCGGTGTAGACGGCGGGCTTACCATCGCCGTCGAGCACGGCGCCGCCTGCGACGATCAGGTCGTAGGGGACGTCGGCGTGTCGGAACGAGCAGCCGGAGCCAACAAGGAGAACAGCCAGCAGAAGGCGACGAGTCATGATTGTATTCCTAGCGCACGACGGCAGCAGAAGTCGAAGAGCAATTGCCATTCCGCCCGTTGGATCTCGCGGAGGGTTTGCTCTAGCGCGGTCTGCTCGGGCGTGGCGTTCGGATGCTGGTGAACAGCCTGGCAAAGATCGATGAAACGGAAAGGGTCCCAGTCAGCCCTGACGTTGAACTCCGGCATCCGGCCGCCCGCGAGCTCGATCGCCGCCTCGCGCACCACCGGAAAAATCTCGTGCTTTCCGACCTGCCGAAACCAATAGCCGGCGTTGGAAAAGTCCGGCTCCCGGCGGTGCACAATCCCGTGCCAATAGCTTCCCGTCGTAGTGCTGATCTCCTGGGCGATCGCGTGGGCGTCGTCATTGCACGAGAGGTACACGAACAACCCGCACCGGGCGGCCTCGGCGAACTCCACCGACAGCACGTTCCGCGGAGCAAACAGCTCCACCGACTCCAATGGCTGCAGCAGTTCCCGCGCCTCCTTCGAGGCGCAGGGGCCGGCAACGAGCGGCAGGAGCCGCTGGCCGGGAGCGCCCTCGGCGGCGCCCTTCGGGCCCACGAGTGCTACAATTTCGGCAATTTTGGTACCGTATTCGGCGGCGTGAAAGCGAAGCACCAGAGTTGGATTGTAACGCAGTTCGCCGGGGCAGGTTCGGCAGGCTAAGCGGTCGCGCGAGCTTGGCCCTTTTTCGACCGCAAGAAGCCCGATGTTCCCGGGAGCAGACCCGAGGCTGGATGCTCTGCTGCCGGACCCACAAGACAGGACCGGGGCTTAAACGGGCTTGACCCGGTGAAGCTCGCCAATGCTACAATCAGGCCAATCCATACGGAGGATCCATTATGAAGTTATTCCGTGGTCTGTCTCGCCGGACGTTTTTCAAGACCGGATACCTATTTCCTATCGGCGGCGCCGGCCTCAGCCGGGCTGCGGTCCAGCCGCCGGCCGACATCTACCGCCAGCTCGGCGTCCGCACGTTCATCAACGCCGTCGGAACCATCACCACCCTGGGCGGCACGCTCGTCTCCCCCGAAGTCCGCCAGGCGATGGACCAGGCCTCCCGCAACTTCGTCCCCATCCACGAGCTCCAGGAAAAGGTCGGCAAGCGCCTGGCCGAGCTCACCGGCGCCGAAGCTGCGTTCGTCACCTGCGGCGCCTCGGCCGGCCTCTGCCTCGCCACTTGCGCCGTCACCGCCGGCAAAGACCCGGTCAAGATGAACCAGTTGCCCGACCTCACCGGCATGAAGAGCGAGATGATCATCCAGAAGGCCCACCGCAGCTCCTACGACCACGCCTTCCGCATGGTTGGCGTCAAGCTGGTCGAGGTGGAAACCGCCGACGAAATCCGCCGTGCCATCAACGAGAAGACGGCGGCCATCGCCATGGTCCTCAGCCACAACAGCCTGGGCCATAAGGTCGAGCTCGACGAGCTGATCTCCATCGCCCACGGCGCCAAGCTTCCGGTGATCCTCGACGCTGCCGCCGAGGTCCCGCCCGCCGAGAACCTCGGAAAGTTCGTCAAGATGGGCGCCGACCTGGTCGCCTTCAGCGGCGGCAAGAACCTCCGCGGCCCGCAATGCGGCGGCCTGCTCCTCGGCCGCAAGGACCTGATCGCCGCCGCCTACGCCAACAGCTCTCCCAACAACCACTTCGCCCGCATCGCCAAGGTCGGCAAAGAGGAAATCGTCGGCATGCTTGCGGCGGTCGAACTTTTTTTGAAAAAAGATCACGCCGCCGAGCGCCGCGAGTGGTACGCTATGCTCAACCGGGTAAGCGAAAGGCTGAAAGGGGTTCCGACGGTGGTCACGGAGCAGATCCCGAACAACGACTTCAGCCATTCGCCGCGTCTCTCGGTGCAGTGGGGCGAGGCCAAGATGGGCGTCACGCTCGACCAAATGGTGAAGCGCCTGCGGCAGGGCGACCCGTCCATCGAGGCTAGCGACATGACACGCTTCCGCCCGGCCTGGAAAGGCCTGGGCATATTTCCGTACAACCTCCAGCCCGGCGAGGAAATCGTCATCGCCGATCGGGTAAAGCAGATCTTGACTCAGAAAGGTTGACGGCAGTCCGCAGTTGGCGAGAAATTTGAAGGGTTCATGGCAGCAGCCGTCGCGTTCCACCCCGGGTTGGTGAACTGCGATGGTTGAGGCCAAGGGTTAGAAACGGGGTCTGACCAAGTACGTCCGTCTTCCGCTTTTGGCGTCCGCCTGGGCCATCCCAGCGCGGTGCAGAACATGGGGGACTTGAAAGGGTTCCGGCACGTCAGCCACGAAGCTGCGAGCGTTTGGTGTACCTGTTCCCGGGTGCCGGTAGCTCCCGGCTGGCCGTTGCTGGTTCGTAAAAGGAGATCACCATGAAAACGATGTTTTGCTTGCTGCTGGTCCTGCTGGCTGGGCTGCTCTCTGCCCAGACGCTCGACACGGGGATTCTCGGGACGGTGACCGACCCCACCGGAGCGGTGGTTTCGGGGGCGGCGGTAACCGTCACCCAACCGGCCACCGGCGTGACCCACAACATCACCACCGACTCGAGCGGTCACTACGAGGTCCGCTATCTCATACCCGGCGAATACACCGTCGAGGTCAAGGTGCAGGGCTTCCGCACCGAGCGCCGCACCGGCATCGTCGTGCAGATCGCCCAGCAAGCCCGCATCGACTTCGCTCTCCAGGTCGGCAACATCGTCGAGACCGTCGAGGTGAACTCGGCGGCCCCGCTGCTGCCAACCGAGAACGCTACCCTGGGCGAGGTGGTCGGCACCGAGCGCATCGTCAACCTGCCGCTGAACGGCCGCAACTTCGCGCAGCTCGCGGTGCTCACGCCCGGCGTCCGGGTGGTCGAGGAAAGCCTCGGCGTCCGCACCCGCGTCATCGCTAACGGCGTCCGCGACATCGCCATGCAGGTCTCCTTCGATGGCATCACCGCGGTCAACAACCGGCACAACTTCGTCGTGCTCTATCCTTCCATCGACGCCATCCAGGAGTTCAAGGTCCAGAGCGGAAACTACTCGGCCGAGTATGGCGGCAACGCCGGCGCGAACATCAACGTCCAGCTCCGCTCCGGCACCAATCAGCTCCACGGCAACGTATTCGAGTTCTTCCGCAACAGCTCTCTCGACGCCCGCGGCTATTTCCGCCCGCAGCCCCTGCCCAAGGACCTGCTTCGCCGCAATCAGTTCGGAACAGTGGTCTCCGGCCCCATCAAGAAAGACAAGACATTCTTCATGATGGATTACGAGGGCCGCCGGCAGGCCCAGGAGAGCAGCTCCACCAACATCGTCTTCACGCCCGCCATGCGCCAGGGCGACTTCTCAGCGGTCTCCACCAAGATCACCGACCCGCTCACCGGCGATGCTTTTC
>JBGOUJ010000363.1:0-8008 GCA_041477005.1 Terriglobia bacterium
CCGCTGCAGCGCCATCTTGTCCTTCGCCAGATCGATGCCCGTCTCCTTCTTAAACTCGGAGATGATCCACAGCATCAGCTCGTGGTCGATGTTGTCTCCGCCCAGGTGCGTGTCGCCGTTGGTCGATTTCACCTCCACCACGCCTTCGCCCACCTCGAGAATCGAGATGTCGAACGTGCCGCCGCCGAAGTCGTAGACGGCGATGGTCTCATCCTTCTTCTTGTCGAGCCCGTAGGCTAGCGCCGCCGCGGTCGGCTCGTTGATGATTCGTTTCACATCCAGGCCCGCGATCTTGCCGGCGTCCTTGGTCGCCTGGCGCTGGGAGTCGTTGAAATAGGCCGGAACAGTAATCACCGCCTCGGTGATCTTCTCGCCGAGGTAGCTCTCGGCGGCTTCCTTTAACTTGGTCAGAATCATGGCCGAGATTTCGGGCGGCGTGTACGGCTTGTCCATCACCTGGACCTTCACGGGGTTGCTGTTGGCCACGATCCGGTAAGGCACCATCTTCATTTCTTCGTTCACTTCCTCGTAGCGGCGGCCCATGAAGCGCTTGATCGAAAAAATGGTATTCTCCGGATTCGTGATGGCTTGGCGCTTGGCCACCTGCCCGACGAGGCGTTCTCCGCCCTTGGCAAACGCCACAACCGACGGCGTCGTGCGGGCTCCTTCCTGGTTGGCGATCACGGTCGGCTGGCCGCCCTCCATCACGGCGACTACCGAGTTGGTCGTCCCCAGGTCAATGCCAATGGTCTTGCCCATAGTAAAAGCTCCTCCTGGTTTGGTACTGATGGCCCCAGAATCCCTTAGCCAAAACTATTATAAAATTTTAGTGTGTTATTGTCAAGTATCATGTTAAGAAGCCTTTTATGAGATACTTAGCCATCTTCGTCCTGCTGGCTCTATTGCCATCAGCTCGGGCACTCGACTACGATCACCTGGCGGCCCGAATCGTAGGCGCTCTCCAGCTTCACCCCGGAGAGACCGTACTAATCCGTTACGATTCCGGATATTTTGCCGAGTTGGTCGGGCCGCTCCGGAGGCGCCTCCAGCAGGCCGGTGCAGTCCCACTCGGGCCGATCGAATATCAAGCCAAGAGCGGGGCGCCGCAGGGATACGCCGAGTTGTTGGAGAACGCCGGCGTCTACCTGTGGCTCCCTCTCCGGGTCGATGTGAGGGAGATCACGCCGGCCGAGCGGCTGGCGTTGCAGCAATGGCTGGACAAGGGCGGAACCCGCCGCGAGATCCATTTCCACTGGCGGGAAGGCAGCGTGCTGCCCGATGGCCTGGCGGGCGAGCATTCGGCCGCGCTCGACGCGATCTACGAGGATGCCCTCGACATCGACTACGCATCGCTTTCGGTGGCGCAGGATCGCGCTATCGCAGTGCTGCGGTCGGGCACGGTTCGGGTACGGACGCCGGCCGGCACCGATGTGCGCTTCCGAGTGGGTGACCGTCCCTTCAACAAGCAGGACGGCGACGCCTCGCCCCAGCGCGCCCGCGCCGCCCGGGTCCGCGTCGATCGGGAAGTCGAATTACCGGCCGGGGTGGTGCGCGTGGCGCCGCTCGAAGAGAGCGTCAGCGGCCGCATCGTGATTCCCACTGCCCGCTTCGGAGTCAAGGTTGCTCGCGACGTGAGGCTGCAAATCGCGAGCGGCCGGGTGACCCGCGTCGAGGCCTCCGAGAATCTCGCCGCGGTCGAGGCGGCGCTCCAGGCGGGCGGTGACGCGGCTCGTCGTTTCCGCGAGTTCGGTCTGGGTTTCAACCCGAAGCTGCAGCCCCCGGCGGGCAGCCGTTCCCTGGCCTATTACGGCTATGGGGCCGGCGTGGTTCGGATGAGCCTCGGCGATAACGAAGAGATCGGCGGAGCGGTCCGCGGCGGCTTCGTCCGCTGGTTCTTCTTCCCCGACGCCACCATAGAGGTCGACGGTAAACCCGTCCGCATCCCCGGCCGATAGACTGTTTGTGGAGTGGTTGAAGGTGGCCCTGCTGGTATTGACCGGCCTGTTCCTGGCGGGCGCCGTTGTGAATTGGCTCACAACAGGGGTTGGGAGCCAGGGTTGGGGCCAAGCTCCGGGGGCCAAAGCCGCCCCCGGAGCCAAGGTAGTCCCGGCGCCCAGGTCGCGCAAGCTCGTCATCCGAATCAACACTAACGACGGCCTGCTGGCGGAGTGGGTGGCCAGGGCACTCTCCAGAGTCTTTACCCCGCGGCGACTTGACGCGCAGCTCAAAAGACCGGCATGATGCCGGCATGCGCCGGAATACCCTGACTGCCCTTCTCCTGGGAGCCTGGCTCGCCGGAACCCTGTTCATGTGGGCCGTAGCCACTCAGAACTTCCGGCTGGTGGATCGCATCCTGGCCGCCCCTGCACCCGAGCTGA
This sequence comes from Terriglobia bacterium, assembly GCA_041477005.1. Lineage (GTDB taxonomy): Bacteria > Acidobacteriota > Terriglobia > Bryobacterales > JACQDG01 > JBGOUJ01. The sequence continues at coordinate 2,379 of JBGOUJ010000363.1, forward strand.
CCACCCGCACAGCGCCGCTGGCTCCCGGTGAGGCGCGCCTGCTGATGCGCTACCAGGCTTCTGAAGTGAATCGCCTTTTCTTCGATCGCTGGGGCTGGGCCCAACTGGGGATCGGGATCATCGTGGCAGTGCTGGTATTTTCAGACGGCGCGGACCGCCCGCTGCGGATCGCCGTCACCCTTATGCTGGTCCTCGCCGCCGCGCTTCAGCTCGGCGTGGTGCCCGAAACCATCCGCCTGGGACGTCTGCTCGACTTCGCCCCGCGGTCGCCCGATGGGGCCGCCTCGGGGCCCGAGGCCGCCTTCTTCTGGCGTCTCCACACCGCCTACACCGCTCTCGACATGCTGAAGTTTCTACTGGGAGTTTTCTCAACGGTCCGAGTGATGAAGGGCGGCAGATCTTAGTTAGTTTGCCGGGCGCACGATCTACGATCCTATATCCACCGAGTCAATCACGGCGATCACGGCCATGTCGATGGGCGACTCGGGCCGCTCCACGCTGGTCATGGCGCTCCAGCCCTCAGTCACAACCAGGACGCGATCCCCCACCCCGGCATCGACCCAATCGAGAGCCACCACAGCGTCGCCGCGGTCCTCGCCTTCGAGCGAAAGCGGCTGCACCAGCAGCACCTTGCGCCCTTCATGGCTGGGATGCTTGCGGGTGGCAACCAGCTCGCCGACGATCCGACCAATGATCATCGGGCCTTCGCCAGGGAGATCGTATCGACGATCCCCACAACTGTAGCGTCGGTAGGAACCTCGCCGGGCAGGAAGGGGAAACTCGACTCGCGCCCCCGGCACCAATAGACAGTCTCGCCCGCCCCCGCCCCGACCGCATCCACCGCGACCAGCTTCCGGCCCCGGTCTTTCCCCTCTTTGGTGATCGGCTGCAACAGCAGCAGCTTGCAGCCCTGGAGCCCGGGCTCCTTAGCAGTGGCCCAAACGCGACCCACCACGCGTGCGAGAAACATAGGGAATTGGCGAAATCAAAAATTTTCTCAACTCTTCCCATCCAGCTCAACATTATCAATAATTCCCACGACCGCCGCGTCGACCGGGCAATCCTTGCACCCGAAGGCCATGCGGGCGGAGCTGCCGGAGACGGTCAGCACTTTCTCGCGGAAGCCCGCCCCGACCGTATCGATCGCCACGACATAGCCGGCCTCGTCGCCGCCTTCGGGCGAGACGTGCCGCAGCACGAGCAGTTTTTTGCCTTCCAGGCGCGGGTCCTTCCGCGTCGCGACAACGGTACCGACAACGCGAGCCAACAGCATGAGGTTACCGAGAGGCGGCTGCGGCGGACTTGCCGATGGGCAGCACGTCTTCCAGGCTCTGGTGCGGGCGGGGGATCACGTGGACGGCGATCAGCTCGCCGACCCGGCGGGCTGCGGCTGCGCCGGAGTCGGTCGCCGCCTTGACGGCGGCCACGTCGCCGCGCAGCAGCACCGTAACGTAGCCCGACCCGATCTTCTCCCAGCCCACCAGCGTCACCTTGGCGGACTTCACCGCCGCGTCGGCGGCCTCGATCATGGCCACCAGCCCGCGGGTCTCGATCATGCCTAGAGCTTCACCCATTGAACCTCCATAAGGAGTCAGAAGTCCACTTCGAGCCACGACTGTGAGGGAGCGGTTGCCGGGGCGCGGGACAACCGCTCCCTTACGGTCGCGGCTCTGAATCTGATTTCTGAGTCCTGAATTCTATCTTCTCGTCCGCAGCGCTTCATCCACCAGCGCGATCAGCTCGGTGCGGGTCACATAGAAACGCTCTTCACCGTCAGGGCCGGGTCCGGATGGCGCCCCACAGGACGCTCCCGTCGGGGACTGGTCCTCAGCCACCACCGGGCAGCCCGGCTCCACGCCCGCCCGGGACGGGACGCCGTAGCGCGTGCGCGAGTCAAACAGCTTGTGCACCTCTTCGCGGGGCAGCACGTTGGGGCCGCCCAGCAGCTCGGCCACCAGGTTGATCCGCGCGAAGTGCTCCACAGTCTCCATCTTGAAAAAGGCCTTCCAGACATCCTCACCGTAGCAGACCGCGCCGTGGTTGGCCATCAGGAGCGCATCGTACTTCGGGATCAACGGCAGCATCGGCTCGGTTAACGCCGGCGTGCCGGGCAGCCCGTAGGCAGCGAGCGGCACGCAGCCCAGCCCGATGATCACCTCCGGCAGCAGCGCCTGGTTGAGCGAGCGGCCGCAGGTGGCAAAGCCGGTGGCCACCGGCGGATGGGCGTGCAGAACAGACCGCACGTCGGGCCGCATCTTGTAGATCGTGAGGTGCATGAGGATCTCGGAGGTGCCCTGCCGGCGGCCTTCGAGCTTATTACCCTCGTAGTCGAGAACGATCAGGTCCTCGCACTGCATCATCCCCTTGCACATGCCGGTGGGGGTGGCGAGGATGCGCTCCTGGTCGAGGCGAATCGTGATGTTGCCGTCGTTCGAGGCGATCCAGCCTTTCTGGTGGACCAGCCTGCCGACCTCGACGATGTCCTGTCGGTGCTCGCGCTCCGTCTTCGTCATGGGGAATTTTGTATCGTAGCGTGCCGCGGGCGGGGTTGTAAAGTTTCGGAGATTGGTGGACGGCAAGGGATTCGAACCCTCGACCCCGGCGTTGCGAACGCCGTGCTCTCCCAACTGAGCTAGCCGCCCACCTGGGTGACATCACGATGATAGCACAGGGCCGGGAATTGCCGGTTCCACGTGCGGTTCAAAAGCGAGCGAAGAGGTCCTTGGTTACGTAGGCCGGTCGTGAGGGCTTCGACGAGCCTGTCTTCTTACTGGATTGCCACTCCGGATGGTGGCCCTGTTCCAGACTGATCAGGCGTTCTTTCACGGCCTCGCAGTCGTTGATGTCGCCCACGATCCACCTTCGCTGAAGCCGCTCCGCAACGTAGGCAGTAACGCCCCCGCCGGCGAAAGGATCACACACCAGGTCACCTTCCTGGGTTGTCAATTTGATGACCCTTTCCAGTATGATCGGGGCCAGCTCATTTGCCGGCCGGTTCTTATATTTTCGATGGCGCACCGGTGGCACATCGTCCCACACGTCGGTCAGGTTCAATCCGAGGGGGTTGAGATACTTCTTGTGCCCGCCGTAGTCCTTGACGTCTTTGCCGCAGTGCCGGCACGCCTGCACAGCGGTGCGCACAAGGTCCCGATTAAAGACCCGCGGCTTCTGCCCTTTGACGTAAAACAGCAGGCCGTAGTGGCTAGGGGACAGGCGATTTGGAATCGGCAGGCTATGGGCCTTGTCGATGGCGATCCAATGTTTGAAGGTCATCTCGCGGAGCGAGTTGAGATAACTGCCGTACTCGATGAGCCACTTGGGCAGGTTGTAGATGAAGAGCGCTCCGCCTGGGGCCAAGACCCTTACGGCTTCCTTGATCCACTGCTTGCTCCAGGAAAGATATTCGGTTGAAGGTCTGTTGTCGGCGCCATTCGACCCATAGTTCTTCCTGAGATTAAAGGGCGGATCCGCAAATAGGGTATCGACCGACCCTGTCTGAAGGGAGCCAAGCAGTTCCAAGCAGTCAGCCCTATGCACTTGGCCGAGCTTTGTAGCGTAGACTCGTCGCATGATGTTCCATTCAGCAGACGAGAGTACGGGAAACGGAGCTTCAACGCAATCGGTCGATTCGGGTAAGATCACGGTGGCGCCCCTGACTGCACTATCGGCCGGTGGCATCGGCTTTTGTAGAACACAGAGGTAACTCGAAGTGAGCTGCTGTACAAGGACATTCTCCATCTCCGCACGAGAATCGTCGGAGGCGACATCGACCTCGGAATCATTGTGGTCCCGAGCGATCGGCTGCAGTCGTATTTGCCTGACCGAACTCCTTCCGTCTCTTACGCCAAACAGGTCATCCGCGAGACGGACGCCGACCAGCTTCCAGTTATGCTGATCGAGATCGAACATGACGGGCCAGGTCCCGCCCTCAAGAAGAAAATTACGAATACCAGCAAAGCCGATCGAGCATGACTTGCGGCCGGGCTTGTTCTTGCGAGGCGTCACGCCAAGACCTTGTGGGCCACGTTGCCGGCGACATCCGTCAACCGGAAGTTGCGACCGCGTAGAAGTAGGTCAGTGGGTGCAGGATCGTCGCGTGCAAATCGTGGACCCGGACCACTTCATTTTTTTCGGACGTTGCTCCGCCCCGCCGGTTAGCATACAATGGGGCCGTAGGAGCGCTGGGTGCGGCGGCCAGGCGCTTGATTTTCAAGTGCTTAGCACAGCAACCTTCCTGAGGAGCCACGGCCATGATTCGCTTGGATGCGGAAAAGGCAGTTCATTTCTGTGATGGGCTCAGCCGGCGCGATTTTCTTCATGCCGGTTCCCTCGCCTATCTGGGCCTCGGCCTGACCGACTTGCTCGGCCTGAAGGCGCGCGGCGCGGTCACCAAAGACGTCAACTGCATCATGCTGTTCCTGGTGGGCGGGCCGAGCCAGCTCGACACCTGGGACCCGAAGCCCAATGCGCCGGCCGAGATTCGCGGACCGTATAAGCCGATTCCGACCAATGTTTCCGGCATTCAGATCAGCGAAGTGTTTCCGCGGATGGCCAAGCACGCCGACAAGTACGCGCTGGTGCGGACGCTCAACCACACCGCCGCCGCGGTCCACGACACCGGCCACCAGATGATGCAAACCGGGCGGTTGTTCCAGGGCGGCATCGAATACCCGCACGTGGGCTGCGTCCTGAGCAAGCTGAAGGGGCCGAAGGGTGACGTGCCGGCGCACATGCTCATGCCCCGGCCGATTGGGAATACCGGCGGGAACATGCCCCACGGGCAATCGGCGGGCTTCCTGGGCAAGATCTATGACCCTTTCGTGCTGAATGCCGATCCCTCGGAGCCGAATTTCCATGTGCCCGACATGCTGCCGCCGGATTACATGCCGGCCATTCGCGTGGAGCGGCGCAAGAACTGGCGCGAAATGATCGATCAGTCGGTGAAGCAGCTCGAGTCCGCTCCGGACGCCAAGCTGCTCGACTCGACTTTCAACCAGGCTTACACGCTGATGTCGTCGGCCAAGGCGCGCGAGGCGTTCGATCTGAACCGGGAGCCGGAGGACTCGCGGTCGCGCTACGGGAAGAACCGCTTCGGTCAGAGCTGCCTGCTCGCCCGGCGGCTGATCGAGGCCGGCGTGCGCTTTGTGACCGTGAACATGTTCGAGACGGTGTTTGACGAGATCACCTGGGACATCCACGGCTCCAGTCCCTTCAGCCCGATCACCTGCTACCGCGACCTGGTGGGGCCGATGTTCGACGCGGCCTTCACTTCGCTGATAGAAGACCTCCACCAGCGTGGTTTGCTGCAGGAGACGCTGGTCGTGGCGATGGGTGAGTTCGGGCGGACCCCGAAGGTCAATCCGGCCGGCGGGCGCGACCACTGGCCGCAGTGCTGGAGCATTATGTTCGCCGGCGGCGGGGTCAAAGGCGGGCAGGTCGTTGGGGAGTCGGATGAAATCGGCGCCGCGCCGAAGACCCGGCCGGTGTCGCCGGGGGAGGTCGCGGCTACCATTTATCATGCCCTGGGGATTCCGCTCGATACGGTGCTGCCGGGGCCATCGAGTCGTCCCATTCGCGCGGTGGATCACGGGGTGGAGGCGATTCAGGAGCTGTTCGTTTAGGCCCCTTAC
>JBGOUJ010000364.1:0-7997 GCA_041477005.1 Terriglobia bacterium
ATGCCCTCAGTAGGGATCGATCGTGACCAGGAGGCGAACCATGTCGGAACAGATCACCCGTCGAGAGACTTTGAGAAGAGGATTGGCCGCGACGAGCCTGCTCGCGTTGGCGCCGGGTTGGGCTACGCCGGCGCTGGCGCAGGGCGACACGGAGGTGACGTTCACCGACATTCCGGCCAACTTCAATCCGAACAACCCCAGCGCCACCAGTCGCCTGCTCGACATCCGGAAGATCGACGGTCCGTTCACTCCGAATGATCAGTTCTTCGCCGTCCAGCACTTCAGCCGTCCGGAGATCGATGGGGCCGCCTACCGCCTGAAATTTACGGGAATGCTCAACAAGGCAAGGGAGTTCTCTCTTGCCGAGCTGCGCGGCATGCGCTCCGCCGAGGTGGCCGCGGGTTACGAATGCTCCGGCAACAGCGGCCGTTCCGTGCAGGGTCTGTCTTCCTGTGGCCGCTTTACCGGGGTGCCGCTGAGCCACCTGCTGAAACAAGCGGGGGTCCAATCCAAGGCCCGGGAAGTGGTCTTCTTCGGCGCGGACCGCGGAGCACAAGAGGTCGTGTTCCGGAACCAGACATACAAGCTGGAACAGCAGTTCGGCCGGAGCATCACTCTGGAAAATGCCATGAAACCGGAGCCGCTGCTGGCCTACGCGCTGAACGGCGAGCCGCTGGCGCGCGCGCAGGGATTCCCGGTACGCCTCATCATGCCGGGCTGGTACGGCGTGGCCAACGTGAAGTGGCTCGCGGAAGTGCATCTGCAGGAAGACCGCTACCTGGGGAATTATCAGGCCCGCTGGTACCGCTCTGTGGTCGGAGTGGGTGGCACGGGTCAAGACGATGATCCGCAGACCCAGTGGGTGGAAACCGAGGTCACGCGGATGCGTTTGAAGTCGGTGATCGCGCGGGTGAGGAAGACCGCAGGCGCGCATCAGATTCTGGGTTTTGTGCTGAACGACGGGACGCCGCTGAAGTCGGTGGAAATCCAGATCGACAATGGACCCTGGCAGAGGGCGGCACTCGCCTCTACCAACACCCGATATTCGTGGAAGCTCTTCACCTACCGATGGGAAGGCGCCACGCCGGGCGAACACACGCTGGTTTCGCGCGCCACCGATGCCGAGGGCGCCGTGCAACCCACGGCCGCCGAGCTGAAGAGGAAAAAAACGTTCCTCCAGGATAACGCGCAGTTCCCCCGCAAAGTCATGATCGCTTGAGGCGGCCCTTTTCGGCACAGATGGCAGGCCCCGGAGCCGGTGGCCCGGGGTACACGGCCCGCGTCAAAACTTCGTCATGCTTAGTGGATGTGGCGATGAGACTTCTGCTGATCGCGATCAACTCAGGCGCGGGCTTGCCGATCAATCCGTACAGCTTCGAGATGCTATACTACGGGCACTGAGGCCTAACTGACTGCGGGCAGGATCCCCACGCTCGGGCCTGCTCTGCCGCGCTGGGACGGCAGGAGAAAACTTCCATGCAGGCCGACGACAGGCAACTTCACCCCCCCGCGCATGGCGCTGCGGTTAGCCCGGATGTCCAGCATCGCGACGTAGAGTCTACTACGGACGAACCCGAGAGCGCCAGGGTCACCCCGAAGGTGACGCCCCGACAGTGGGGGCATCTTCAGATTCTCGAGAAGGTAGGTGAGGGCGCCTTCGCTGAAGTTTACCGCGCCAGAGACCCGAAGTTGGAGCGTGACGTTGCTTTGAAGTTGCTGCGCGTTCGCGACAATCGCGGGAGCGACCTTGATTCCTCGGGCATTCAAGAGGCGCGGCTACTGGCCCGGATACGCCACCAGAATGTCGTCACCGTGTATGGAGTGGATCGACACGAGGGGCGGCTTGGACTGTGGATGGAGTTTATTCGCGGCCGCACTCTGCAGGCGATTGTGCGCGACCACGGTCCCTTGGGAGCCCGGGAGGCAGCTCTGACCGGGCTGGATCTAGGCCGGGCGGTGGCGGCTGTGCACGCGCTGGGCTTGGTGCACCGCGACATCAAAGCGCAGAATGTGATGCGCGAGCAAGGCGGGCGCATCGTGTTGATGGACTTTGGTGTGGGCCAGGACTCCGACGGTAAGGGAGCGTTAGAAGAGGAAGAAGGTGTTTGTGGAACGCCGCGGTATATGGCGCCCGAGATCCTGCGAGGGCAAAAGGCCACGGTTCAGAGTGACCTCTATTCCCTCGGAGTTCTGCTGTATCACCTGGTGACCGGCGCCTTTCCTACCGAAGGTCGCAACGTGCCCGAGTTGCTCAGGGATCACGAACAAGGAAGAGTGAAGATGCTCCGCGACCGGCGCCCGGATCTGCCGGAGCGGTTCATCCAGACCGTTGAGCGAGCGATCGCTCCCGAACCCGCAGAACGCTTCACCACCGTGGGCGAAATGGTCCGGGCGTTGAACACGTCTCTGGAAGGGGAAGGTTTGGAGCGGACGTCAGAGCCGGTTCAACTGCGGCTTCCGAGCAGGCGCCGAACTCTACTGCTCGCCGGGGTGGGTGTGAGTTTACTGTTCACGGCGAGCCTGTGGTTACTGAAGCCCTGGGTCAGACCGACCACGCCAGTGGAACGCCAGTGGGCGCTGGTGGCCGACCTTGAGAATCAAAGCGGTGACCCCTCTTTTGACCTTACTGTTAGAGACCTCCTGGCAATAGCTCTGGAACAGTCACGCCATTTCGCTGTTGTTCCGCGAAGCCGGGTGATGGAGACTTTGGAGTTAATGCGACTCCCAAACACGACAAGGCTCGATTCTGGCGTCGCCGAACAAGTCTGCCGGCGGGAAGGCATTTCCACGCTGGTCACCGGCCGGCTAGCTTCGCTTGGAACGGGTTATGAAATCGTTGTCCGGGCGGCTGATCCGTATAGTGGCACAGTCCGGGCGCTGGCCAGGGAGTCGTTTCAGGGCAAAAACGAACTGGTGGGCGCGGTAGATCGCCTTACCACGCAGTTGCGCAAGGCCCTGGGCGAGGGAGGATCCCTGATTACGCGGAATAGCAGGCCGCTGGAGCGGGTAACTACCCCCTCCTTCGAGGCCCTGGTGCGCTTTTCCCGCGCCCTCGAGCTGCATGACCAGGGCAAACTCGAAGACGCGCTCGGCTGGTTGCAATCCGCTATCGAGAAGGATCCCGAGTTTGCGATGGCGCATCGGCAGTTGGCCAACTACAGTTACGGCCTTGGAAAACTGGACGAGGCTCTCACGTCGGCTACCCGCGCCTACGAGCTGCGTCAACGGGCAAGCGAGCGCGAGCGCCACCTGATTGAGGCCTACTACCACATGCTGCGTGGCGATTACATGAGGGCGGCCGAAAGCTACCGGACCGTAGCCACTCTTTATCCGCAGGATGCCACTGCTCAGTACCAACTGGCGCAGCTCTATGTCTGGTTGGGGGAACTCAACCCGGCCGTCGAGGCCATGAAACGAGGCGTGGAGCTGAGTCCGAACAGTGTATTCCACCGGGGACTCCTTATCGTCCTGCTGGCGGAAGCCAATCGCGAGGACGAAGCCCTTCAGGAGGTTGGGGCCGCCCGGGCCAAGGGGCTCCTCGGGCACCAACTGTATTGGGGTGAGGGACTTGCCTATCTCGGCAAAGGCGATCTTGCACTCGCCCGCGAGACTTTCCGAAAGCTGGCCGAAGGCGGCCGCGTGTACGAGAGCTGGGGCCGGCTCTATGAGGCTCAAAGCCTGATCCTGGAAGGAAAGCTGGAGGAAGCATCGCGTCAGCTCGAGAACGACGCCTGGACCCACCTGAAGACAGAAAACAGAGATACGTATGCGCGAGCGAGCTCGTGGCTCGCGCGGCTTTACTTGATGGAAGGCCAACCAAAAAGGGCTCTGGCGCAACTGGGTTCCTTGGGGGCGCAAGGGGCGTCCCCTTCGAACTTGGCGGCTCTGCGCACTGCTGCGGTTCTCCTGGCAGAGATGGGGGAGTACGCGCACGCCGAGCGGATTGCCGGCCATCTCGACGACTTGGCAGCACAATTCCCAACGATGCTCTGCCAAGGGATCGCAGCCCACGTACGCGGAGAGCTGGACCGAGCCACGGGGCGCTGGGCAGCAGCGGAGCGGAACCTGGAGCGCGCTCGAACGCTATGGGGCGACGTGCCGACCCTGTGGTCGGCAGCCCAGTTGCGGGATGGCCGCGGCGATTGTGCCCGCGCCCTTCCCCTCTACCAGGAGATCCTCAACCGCAAGGGCACAGTTCTCCGGTGGGAGTTCTCGGGCATCTTGGCCCTCTCGCACCTCCAGGCAGGGCGTTGTCAGGTCAAACTGGGCAACCCTCAGCAGGCGGCGGCGTCTTACGACCGGTTCCTGGAGCATTGGGGGGCCGGCGCCGGAGACTTGGCGCTGGTGCGAGCCGCAAAACAAGAGCGTCAGGCCTTGACTGTTGCCCGGTGATGGGCTAGACTTACCCAAACTGTAACCGGGACAAGGAGGAGCGCCATGGAAGGGTTGTGGGCAGCTCTAGGCCGTATTTCTATCGACAGTGGCTTCCTGAATGGCGTCCTTGGCAGATCCGACGCGACGCCGCTACCCCCTGACCAAGATCCGAAGGAATTTACCGACCGAGTCAACGATCTCCCGAAACAGCGCCTCAGCCGGTTCGAAATGTTCGAGCTACTGCGCCTGCTGAAGTTCCAAGAGGTCATCGACGCTGCGGTGGAGCTCGGGAAGCTGTTGCTCGCAAAGCGGCCAAACCCTTCCGACGAACTGCTGAAGATCTACGGTCTGCTATGCATAGACCCTGGACTGCGCCGGGAATTGATAAACTCAAATGACCCGGATCTGAAGGTGCTGCGCGCCCGGCGCCATTTCGACCTGGCTCAAAACGAGTCGGGGGCGTTGTTTGACCTGTTGACCGAACGAGACCCGGGGCAGCAGGATTCGGCAGCCGCCCGAAATATGGATAGAATCCATATGTTTTGGAGTGGGTCCTGCGCTCCGGCGCTCCTCTTCGCCGCTGGCTATCGGCATGGCGGCCTTGGCGTCGTAAGAGACCGGCGCTAAACACTCGTTGGCGCATTGAAAAATTCCATCACCGTCTCGATCCCTTATTTTCGGTGTAAACCCTACATCCGAAGAGCGGTAAAAAGCATCCTCGCGCAGGACTCCTCCGATCTCCGCATAGTAGTGGTCAACGATGGGGACGACGTCGTTCCTTGGGATGAACTTGCCGACATCGACGATCCACGACTGGTCCGATTCGATCTGAAAGCCAACCGCGGGTGCTTTTTCGCCCATGCCGCGGTCCTCGGCGCCACGCCAGATCCGTATTTTGCCATCCAGGACGCCGACGATTGGAGCGAGCCGGAGCGCCTTTCTCGTTCGCTGGAATGCCTCCGGCAAGATGAGTCCGACGGCGTTGTTTCCGCCCTCTGGCATCATCTTCCGACCGACGGAATGGTCGTCACTCAGATCGAAACTCATCTTCCCGGCACGCGTCCGCTTTCTCCAAAGCTCGAGTATCGAGGCGGTCTCGTCGGTTTGTTCAAGTCCGAGGCGCTGCGACGAGTCGGAGGCTGCTACGCCGGTTTTCGAACCAGTTACGACAAGCTCTTGTTCAACCTCTTGTTAATGACAGCGAAGATTTCTTATATCGATGAATCCCTCTACCATCGTGCGATCAGGCCCGGATCCCTCACTACGAGCGAGGCCACCGGGCTTGGATCGCCGGACTGGCTCGGGGTCCAGCCCGAACTGCAAGCACTATACACCCGGGCTTTCGAGCAGTATTCCCGATTTCTGTCCGGTCGCCTCACCATCGAAGAGCTGGCCGGGAGGATCCGGCAGATCTGTTACGGCGCTCTGACTCGGGAAGAGCAGAAGGAGCTGTTGGAGGCAACAGACCGGTTGTCGAGGTTACTGCAGGAGCACCCGTTGACCGTCTCAACGACGGGGCCAGCCCCGCCCAGGCGTTATCGGTGTACCGATGTCATCGTGTTTCCATTCGGAGATGGCTTCGACCTCGTGTACTGCCGGGGCAAACGCGACGCCAAGATCTTGCCAACCTCTGTTGCGGTGCTGATGTCCCGCTGCCGCGAGTTCGATACGATCCGGAACCATGCCCTCAATCGCTGCCGGGATCTGAAACTCCAGGCATTATCCTCCGGCTCCCCTGCAAGCCCGACGTCCTTTCGATCCCGGCTTCTCGGCCGGCTGCGCACTCATGCAGAAAGTCATCGCGACCGGTTGGCTCTGGATCCACTCCTTGTCGAAGCCGTGGCAAAGCAGTTGTCCGAGTTGTCGGAGTCCGGCTTCTTAGTCTCTGATGTGGAGCTGATCGAGCACTGCAAGAACTCGCGCGACGCGACAAACACGCCCGGTGCGATTCCTTCGATCGCCATTCCAACTTGCAGCCGGCCGGACGCTTTGGAGCGCGCCCTTATCAGCTATGTCGAAAACTGCCAGCACTACGGGAGAGTGGCCAGCTTTGTTGTCATGGATGACTCCCGCAGCCCAGTCGACGCCGGCCGGAATCGGCAGTTGCTGACAACGTTGAAGCGGCGCTATGGGATGGAGCTGCTCTATGCCGGACGCGAGGAACGGGTCCGGTTCGTGGAAACCCTGGTTCGCTCCTCCGGCTTGCCTTCCGAGGTAGTGCATTTTGCCCTGCTCGGGATGGAAGACGGTGGCATCTCGACCGGAGCCTGCCGCAACGCGCTCCTGGTGCAGACCGCGGGCGACCTCTGCCTGCAGGTAGACGATGACAGTGTTTGCCGGCTTGCCGCTCCGCCAGAAACGCGGCCGGGTCTGGTGCTGACTTCGAGCCAGGATCCGACGGAGTTCTGGTTTTTCCCGGATTCCGACGCCGCCCTTCGCTCCGTTACCTTCGTGGAAAAAGACTTCCTGGGACTGCACGAGCAGTTGCTGGGGAAAGACTTGGCCGGGTGCCTTGCGTCGATCGACGACGCCGGCGCATTCGATGTAGATCACCTGGAGGTCCAACACGATCCGGTGCTGCGGTCACGCCGGGGGAGAGTTCTGATGACGTCCGCCGGCATGGTGGGCGACTCCGGGATGGGTTCCGCCGCCTACCTCTTCATGCAGCCCAATTCACATATGCGTGTGACCCGTTCGGAAGCGGGATACCTGGCGGCGGTGACCAGCCGCCAGATCTTGCGGGCCGTGACCAGGACCACCATCAGCCCGGAGGCAATGACCATGTCCTTCAATCTGGGCCTGGACAATCGCGCCCTGCTGCCTCCGTTCCTCCCGGTGCAGCGCAATTCCGACGGGGTGTTCAATGTTCTTTTGAGACGATGTTTCCACCATGCCTTCGCCGGGTTAGTCCCCTGGTCCCTTCTACACTTGCCCCCCGAATCACGCTCGCAGCCGCTCGATCAGTTGTGGAAGGAGTTGGCCGGCGTGGCCTTCGGAGACATCGTGATCCAGCTCATTTATTCGTTTCCGGAGAGCCTGGACGGACTGGACGAGAAGACTTGCCTGCGCAGAGTCGGAAGACATCTCGCGGATCTGGGATCCAGCCCTCTTGCGGACTTTGAAGAATATCTTCGGATCCGGTTCTGGCAGGGTGCTGGCTTGCGGCTGCTTCAGATCCAGCGCAGCCTGGAGGATCCCGGTATGAAGGCGCATTTCTTGACAAAGTATCGCCAGAAGTACTGGGAAATTGTTCGCGAAGCCCTGCCGAAGAAGGAGTACATTGTTCCCCAGGACTTGCTGTCTCGATATGCCGCCGAAGAAGCGCGCAGGTTGTCTCAGCGATTGGTGTGTCGATTCGGTGAGCTTCTCCAGGTTTGGCCGGATATTGTGGAGGCTGCCAAGAATCTCCGCGCGCGAGGTATTAGCGTGGCAAAACCGGTGTAAGAAGTTGGGCCCGGCGGCACTGTTCGAGAGCTGCACCGCTAGCCTCGATTTCCACGCCTGCTCGGCGAGTATCGTTTTTGGCCAAAATCCACTGGATTAGGCGTATTTTTGCTTTTAACGTTAGATATATGAAGTACTGATAATAATATTATTGTAGTGCTATCCTGTCACATCTGGTC
>JBGOUJ010000365.1:0-7995 GCA_041477005.1 Terriglobia bacterium
AAGCGGTATCCGGAGGCCATCGAGCATCTGGAAGTGGCGGTGAAGCAGAATCCTACCGCCGCCAACCAGGCGGCGCTGGCGCAGGGCTATACCATGACCAAGGAGCCGGCCAAGGCTTTGCCGCTGCTCAAGTCGGCCGCGGCGGCCGCGGCGTCGAGCGTGGATCTTCGTTTTCGCCTGGCCACGGCGCTGCTCGAAGCGAGCGACTTCCCGGCGGCCTCGCAGGAGTTCCTGGCGGTGGCGGAAAAACAGCCGGACAAAATCGAAGCCTGGAACGGTCTGGGCTTTGCGCTTTACAAGATGGATAATTATCCTGCGGCGCTGAAGGCCCTGGACCGCGCCCGGCAGCTCGGTCCGGAGCCGCCGGGGAATCACTTTTTGCGGGCCATCATGCTCGATAAATATCAACAATATCCGCCAGCGCTCGAAAGCTACAAGAAGTTTTTGGCGGAGGCCAATGGGAAATATCCGGACGATGAGTTCAAGGCCCGGCAGCGCGTGCGGATCATTACGAACCTCTTGAACAAAAGGCGATGATGGGCAAAGCCTTCCTGCTCGCTCTGGCCTTGCTGGCCCAGGCTCGGGTCCCCGAGGATCTAAAGGCCGTGGCCGCCGAGCCGAACCTGGTGAAGCGCGCCAGGCTGGCGCTGACCAACGGCGAGCAAGCCGCGGCCAAGGCCGGAGAAGCCTGCAAGGCCAGCGAGACGGCCGCCTGCGACGCCAGGCTCACCGAAGTGCAGGAGTCGGTCGAGCTGGCCGGCAAGAGCCTGGATGAATCCGGCATCGACGCCCGCCGCAGCCCGCGGCACTTCAAGGACGCCGAAATCCGCACCCGTAAGATCCTGCGGCAGGTGGAAGCGCTCCGGGCCTACGTGCAGGGGGACGGGCTCGAGCATTTCGAGGCCGTATATCGCAAGATTTCCGACATCAACACCCACTTGCTTTGGGCTATCATGAGCAAGAAGAAAAAGTGAGGCGGCCATGAGCATCCTTGCCAGAGTTGGGGCGGCTATCCTGTTGCTGGCTGCGGCGGTGGCCGGCCAGACCACTCGCGACTTTCTCACCGACGACGAGATCGACCAGATCAAGGAGGCCCAGGAGCCGAACGCGCGGCTGCTCTGCTATTTGAAGTTCGCCCGGCTGCGGCTGGAGCTGATCAAGCAGGCGCTGGCGGCGGAGAAGGCCGGGCGTTCCAAGCTGATCCACAACAACCTGGAAGACTATACGCACATCGTGGAAGCCATGGATTCTGTGGTCGACGACGCGCTGGCGCGCAAGACGGACGTGCAAAAGAGCGTCGCTCTGATGGCGGAAAAAGAGAAGGAGTTTCTAGCCGCGCTCAAGGAACTCGACGCCAAGCCGGCGAAGGACCGCTACCTTTTCGATTTCGCGATGAAAGACGCTCTGGAGACGACCCAGGACAGCCTGGATGAGTCGCAGAACGATTTGAAGGCCAGAATGGAGCGGGTGACGAGCGATGACACGCGGGACAAGAAGAAGCGCGAGTCGATGATGAGCGCGGCCGACCAGGAGCAGAAGAAGGCCGAAGCAAAACAGGCGCAGGCGGAGGACGATAAGGCGAAGAACGCGCCCAAAGCGCCCACGCTGCGGCGCAAAGGAGAGGCGCCGGTGCCGTAACGGCGGAGCGCGCTATTTCCTTTCGGCGTGGGCCAGCTCTTCGAGCAGCGGCCGCACCAGCGTCTGCAAGTCCCCGAAAGCGTGCAGGTAGGCCTGGAACCGGCGGTTCAGATCGAGGGCTTGTTCGGGACTCAGCTTGGCCCGCAGAATCATGTCGCGCAGGTGGACGGGGTGGGGCAGCGTGGCCTCGTCCTGCAATTCTTCCAGCGCAGTTTGCGGATCATAGTGGTACATGGGCTCAGTGTACCGCACAGGGAGAGACAACATGGCGGACATGGAGATTCGGCCGACGATGAAGTTCATCGTGATGGGCTACGCGTTCACGGGTGTGTTGTTGGCGGCGGCGGTGATCTGGTGGGCGGTCCAAAAAGACAATGTGTCGCTGTCGCTGGGAGCGGTGGTGGTGGCGGCGCTGTTGTCCCTGTGGCCGGTGATGCGGCACCTGGAGCGACAGCGCGTGGTCTGCCGGGTGGCCGGCGGCCAGTTGCGCTACTCCTACGGGCTGCTCTCGAGCACGGTCAAGACTATCCCGGTGGCCAACATTCAGGATGTGACCGTACATCAAAGCTTGATGCAGCGTATGTGGGGAGTCGGAGATTTGCGGATCGAGAGCGCCGGCCGCTCGAGCGCGCTCGAAATCGACAACGTCGACGGGCCGAATGAGTGTGTAGAGAAGATTCTGGCTGCGCGCGCGGGAGGGGTAGGAGAAGCCTGAGGCTCATTCCACGCGAAGGGCCACCATGGGTTCCACCTGCGCGGCGCGCCGGGCGGGAACATAGCAAGCGAGCAGCGCCACCAGGCAGAGGACCACTGAAACGGCTGCAAGAGTCCCTGGGTCGGCGGCGGTGACGCCAAAGAGCAGGCTCGATAGCAGGTGGGTGAGGGCGAAGGCGGCGGCCAAACCGATGACAACCCCGCCGAGGGCCAGGCTGAGACCGTCTTTCATGACCAGGCCAATCACGTCACGGCGCCCGGCGCCGAGCGCCATCCGGATACCGATCTCGCCTGGAAACCGGGCTACGGCCGCTCGCCCCGGGCGAGCCGGGCGGTGATTTCATCGAGCAGCGCGGGCGCGTCGGCGATGCCGTCGACGACATAGTGGGCGCTGGCCTGGCGCAGGCGCCGGTATGCCCGCTCCAGCCGGGCCTCCGGACCGAGAGCGGCAATCTCGGCCTCGGTGAGACCCATCTCGTTGCCGGTCTTGGCTACGCCGATGGTCCACATGCCGGCGTTGAGGCCTTCCTCGATGTCAGGAGCCGTAACTTGTACGGTCTCATCGGGTCGGGTAGTCGATCTTGGCCTCGCGCCAGCCGACGCCGGCGCGGGCGTTGAAGTCGAAGACGACCTCGCCGCCCCGGAGGGTCATCTCGCAGCCCAGTCGCTCGGTTCCTTCGATGCGGCCGCCCTTGACGTCCTGGAAGCCGAATCGGCCACGCTCCAGGCGCAGCACGGCGATATCGGCTTCGGCGCCGACGGCGATCTGGCCTAGCTCGGGGCGCTTCACTTCGGTTGCCGGGTTTGTGGTCGATTCCCGGATCACCTCTTCGAGCGGGACGCCCAGGGCCAGGAACTTCGACATGACGTTGAGCATGTCGATCATGGCGCCGTTGATGGAGCCGGAATGGAGGTCGGTCGAGATCGAATCCGGCCAGAAACCCTGCTTGACGGCCGGCTCGGCCTGGGGGAAGTGAAAGCTGCCCCCGCCGTGGCCGACGTCGAACTTGACGCCGCGCTGGCGGGCGACGGCGAGATAGGGAAGCAATTTTTCGTTCTGGTCGAGCAGAGGCGCCGGCGACCGGTAGAAATGCGTGCTGATATCGCCGGGCCGCAGCTTGTCGAGGACCATCACCTGGTAGGGGCGCTCCGGCAGGAAGTAGCCGAAATCGACCATCACCGGGATGTTGGCCAGGCGCCCCGCCTCGACCGCCTTCTCGACGGAGATAAAGTTCGGCGCCCGCCAGTGGGCCGACTTGATGCCGACCACCACGTCGGCGTTTTTCTTCGCCATTTCCGCCGTTCGCTGCGGATCCATGTCGGCCGGGTTCTGCTCGACCTCGTAATTGATCATGCCCACGCCGGCGATGTTGAGCATGGCGAGCACGCGGATGCGGGAGTGGTCGATGATCGTGCGGCGGAGGTCGGGGAAGGTTCGCCAGCCGGAGGTGCCGGCATCGACCACGGTGGTGACGCCGGCGCGAAGGCAGGTGTGCTCGGGGTTGACACTCGTGTCGCCGTGGTCCAGGCCGCCGCTCGGCAGGGTGGTGAAGACGTGCACGTGGATGTCAACCAGGCCCGGGGTCACGTAAAGCCCGGAGACATCGATGACTTTCCGAGCCTGGGCGGCGGGAATGCCGGCGGCAACGGCGGCGACCCGGCCCGCGCGGATGGCGACGTCGCGGACCGCGTTGACATTGTTCTTGGGATCGATGACGTGGCCGCCCTTGAGGAGGAGGTCGTACTGCCCGAAAGCAGCCACAGAGAAACAGAGCCACAGAGCGATCAGATGGAGCCGGTGCATAACAAGATTCTACTCTGTGAGTAAGCAGCCTACGGGATCACGTTGTAGTCCCCGGCCTTATCCCATTCCGGGAAGCTCAGGCCGTTCTCGTCGTAGACGACCTTGCCGTCGCGAACGGTCAGAACGCACTGGAGCTTCTTCGCGCCCATCCGCTTCTTCTCCCAGGCGTCCTTGTACGCGAAAACGCCGGTCTGGAGATCGAACACGGCGACATCGGCCGTCCGGCCCACGCCCAGCGTGCCCAGCTCCGGGAAGCGGTGAATAGCGCGGGCTGGATTCAGGGTGGAGCGCAGGATCGCGTCCGGAAGCGTCATGCCGAGATTGATGAGCTTCGAGATGCAGTTGGCCATGTCGGGCTGGATCAGCAGCACGTTGGCGGCGTGGAGGTCGGTCGAGATGCTGTCGGGCGCGAAGCCTTGCGCCATGGCGCGGGTGGCCACGGGCCACAGGAAGCTGCCGGCGCCGTGGCCGAGGTCGAACAACACGCCGCGCCGGCGGGCTTCCCACATGTAGGGCTGCACCTTGCCCGTGAAGCGATCGACCAGCTCGATTTGCCGGTCGTTGTACATGTGGGTGTGCATGTCTCCGGGGCGTAGAGCGTCGAGGATTTTTTCCCGGGTGCTGCGCTCGCTGTCGGTAAGGATCTTGTCGTCGACGAGGATCGGGGTTCCCGAGAGCCGACCGGCCTCGACCGCGCGCTTGATGGCCGCCCAGCCGGGGCGCAGGAAGTGGGCGGTCTTGACGCCGACGATGATCTCTGGATACTGCTTGATCTTCGCGGCGGTGGCGGCGGGATCCATCTCCTCGGTGTTGTTCTCCGCGTCGGTACCGGTGATGCCCAGGCCGACGATGTTCACAAACACGAGGACGCGCGTCTGCGAGTGGTCGATGATGCGCGACTTGAAGTCTTCGAACGTTCGCCAGCCGCTCGAGCCGGCGTCGACCACGGTGGTGGTCCCGGCCGGCAGCGCGGTGTCGTCGGGGAACAGCGAGCCGGAGCCGTCTTTTACGTAGACGTGAGCATGCAGGTCGATGAGCCCGGGGGTGACGTAGAGGCCGCGGACGTCGGCAACCCTGCGGGCCTGGGCGGCCGGAATGTCCGGCGCGACCCGCGCGATCTTGTTGCCGGTGACGGCCACGTCCATCACCTGGTCGATCTTGTTGGCGGGGTCGATGACGTGGCCGCCCTTGAGCAGCAGGTCGTAAGGCGGCGTTTGGGCAAAGGCAGCCACAGAGACACAGAGGCACAGAGCCAAGGGATTGTACGATCTAAGCCGGCGGCCGAGCATACGCGAAAGACCATCTTACACTACGGTGGGATGCGGTAGACTTGGCCTATGAGAACCGCGCTGATCCTGGCTCTCGCGCTTGCTTTGCCGCTTGTTTCGCAAACGCAGAAAAAGCCGGGATCCAAGCGAAAGTCGTCCCCCAAGGTGACCTCGATGACGGGGTGCGTGGACCAGAAGCCCGAAGGCTTCTTCCTGACGGATGACAAGGAATTGAAGCCGGTGGCCAAGCTGCTGGGCGACGACCCGGAGCGCGCCTCCTTCGCCAAATACATGGGGCAGAAAGTCACTGTCACCGGCGAGGTGTCCAAGACCGGGGAGCTGCCCGAAATTCAAGTGCGGGAGATCAAAAAGGTCTCCGACGTGTGTGCGCCACCGTAGAGCGATTTTTCAAGAATTGACAAACCTTCTAGGCTGGATTGCTTGGATGATGGACTGTCCATGAACGGGGTTTGCTGCAGCTCCTGCTTGATAGCGACTCCCAGCCCCGGCCCCTGCGGCGGGTTCTCCATTATCGAAAAGCCATGGCGGTAGTCGCCGGCCGGCGGGTCGTGGAGCAGCTCGATATACAGCGCGTGGGACCACGAGCCGATCAGGTGCAACTGCGCGATCACGCCGATGTTGCCGCTGCCGTGGTGCGGCACGAGCCGCTTGCCGTAGGCCTGGGCCAGCGCCGCGATCTTGCGCACGCCGTCACAGAGCCAAAAGATTGGACGATCTAAGCCGGCGGCCGGGCATGAGCGAAAGACCATCTTCCACGGCGACTGGACCGTAATCCGTCCGCAGTGGAAAGGCGAAAGGCAAGACAATAATCAGGGATGCGCCGCCCCGCGGCGCGGCACTAAAAAATGCCCCCTCCTTGATTTTTGCCTTTTGCCTTTTGCACTTTGCCTTTTGCCTTGGTTTTTCTATACGGAGGGAAGGGATGCCGCGGCATCAACGAACGCTTCGAGCACTGACCCCCGGCGCGGTGCGTGAGGTCATGGTCCAATAGAGAAATATGCCCAAGCTCTTGCCGCGGATCCGCATGGATCTGGAGTTCATGCCGTCGCCGGTTCCGGAGCGCCCGGGAGTGTTCATTCGCGATCCGTTTCGGTATAGCGACGCCGCCATCATCGTGCCGCCGCTGCTGGCTGAAGGCCTGGCCTTCTTCGACGGCGAGCAGACCGATCTCGATTTGCAGGCGCACCTGGTGCGGCGGGCCGGCGGGCTGGTTCCCCTCGAAATCGTGCAAAACATGGTCGACAGCCTGGCCGAACAGGGCTTCCTGCACACGGAAGAATTCGAGCGGATGAAGCAAGACAGGCGCCGCTCTTTTCGGGAGGCGCCCCTGCGCGAGCCGGTGCACGCGGGCGCGGCCTATCCGTACGAGGAGACGGCGCTACAAAAGCGCCTGGACGAATTCTCGCGCGACGGCCACCAGCCCGCCGGCGCCGCGCCGGCGCAGACCGGGAAGCCGATCGGCATCGCTGCGCCCCACGTCAGTCCGGAGGGAGGCTGGCGGAGCTATGCGGCAGCCTACCGGGAGCTGGGCCCCGAGCAAGCGGAGAAGACCGTGGTGATTCTGGGCACGTCGCACTACGGCGAGCCGGAGAAGTTCGGCCTGACCCGAAAGCCGTTCGTCACCCCGCTGGGAACCCTGGAGCCGGATCTTGCACTGGTCGACCGGCTGGTCGAGCGCGGCGGCGACGCCGTAGCGCTCGAGGATTACTGCCACTCGATCGAGCACTCCATCGAGTTCCAGTGCATTTTCCTCCAGCACCGGCTGGGAAGCGGCATCAAGATTGTTCCCATCCTCTGCGGGCCGCTGGCGGAGAGCCTGATCACCGGCCGGCGCCCGGAGACCAACGACAGCGTGCGGCGTTTCTTCGAGACACTGGGTGAGATCGCAGAACAGAACGCCGGGCGATTGTTCTGGGTGCTGGGCATCGATCTGGCCCACATCGGCCGGCGCTACGGCGACCGGTTCGTAGCCAGGGCGGAGGAAGGCCCGCTGGCCGACGTGCACCGCTCGGACCGGGAGCGGCTGGATCGGGTTTGCGCCGGCGATGAAGAGGGATTTTTCGAGCTGGTGCGCCCCGGCCACGACGAGCTGCGCTGGTGCGGCTACGCGCCGCTTTACACTTTTCTACAGGCCGTTCCTGCCGCCCGCGGCCGCGTGTTGCGTTACGAGCAGTGGAACATCGACGAAACGTCGGTAGTCAGCTTCGCCGGCATCGAGTTCGCCTCGGAGCCGCGACCGTGAGGGAGCGCACCCGTCCGAAAGGCGGCCAGAGTGCCGCGCCGCGAAGCGGCGCCTCCCTGATTTTTGCCTTTTGCCTTTTGCCTTTTGCCTTTTGCACTTTGCCTTTTGTCTTGCTTTTCTTTGTTGATAGGGGAGCGCGCTGCCGGATGAGGCAACTCCCTCACCCCCATATCTCGTTGATGGGTCCGTAGGCGTTGTCCGATTGCGCGAAAGGAACGTATTCGAAGCCGCGCTTGAAGGGATCGTCGTAGCGAATCGTGGTCCAGTTGATGCCCATTGCCGAGTAAATGGTCGCCTCGATGTCTTCG
>JBGOUJ010000366.1:0-7985 GCA_041477005.1 Terriglobia bacterium
GCCAAACAGTGCTCGGCGATCGAGACGGCGGAGACGCCGGGCGTATTGGTGACCGTGACGCCGTGGCGCTTCGCCGCGACCAGGTCTATGTTGTCGGTGCCCGTACCCCATATCGAGACCAGCCGCAACCGCGGGCACTGGCGGAAGACACTTTCGGTGAACTTGGATGACACGCGGATGTTCAGGGCGACTTCGGCGCCCGAGATCCGCTCGATCAGGCGCTCCTCCGAGCCGGGCAGCGAGTCGTGGTATTCGAAGGGTGTCCGCGCCGTGAGCTTCTGATACGCCTGGCTGGGCGCGAAGACAGACGGATAATCATCGGGAATTACGATTTTCGGTTCAGACATCGCGAGGCCTCAAGAACCACTCGATCTGCTCCTCTACGCCGAGACCGGCGGGCAGCAGCGCCCTCTCGGGATGGGTGTCGAGGAAACGCCCGAGCAAAGCCCGCTCGAGTCGCTCCACGACCGCCGCGTATTCCTTTTTCCCGGCGAGATCGGTGAACTCGCCAGGGTCGGACCGCAGGTTGTACAGGCGTTTGTACCGGCCCGGCGTGGGGTTGTCGGTCTTATAACCATCCTGCCGCTCCCTCCGGCCGCTGCAGAAGATGAACTTCCACTCCGTAGTGCGCACCGCCGCCTCCTCGTTTTCCAGATACTCGGTGAAGATGAGGTCGCGGCGCCGGGCCGTCGCGCCACGCAACAGCGGCGCCAAGCTCCCGCCGTGGCTCGCCTCGAATGGCGGCGCGCCCAGAATCTCCAGAATCGTGGGGCCGGCGTCGACCGATTCAGTCAGCGCCTCGACCACCCGGCCGCCGCGAAACCTTGCAGGATACCGCATTAGCAGCGGCACGCGCAGCGCCGGATCGAAGCAGCAATG
This sequence comes from Terriglobia bacterium, assembly GCA_041477005.1. Taxonomy (GTDB): domain Bacteria; phylum Acidobacteriota; class Terriglobia; order Bryobacterales; family JACQDG01; genus JBGOUJ01. The sequence goes on from JBGOUJ010000366.1 coordinate 880, forward strand.
CTTTTCGAACCGCCCGTGATGGCCCAGGTCGTAGCCGTGATCGGCCATGTAGACGACCAGCGTGTTCTCTTCGAGGTCCAGTTTCTTCAAACCCTCCAGCGCCGTCCCCACGCTGCGGTCGAGAAACTCGACCGAAGTGTAATACGCGGCGATGATGCCGCGCTTGTCTTGCTCGGTGAGGTCCCGAAAGATGAGCGGGATCTGGGGCGGGTCCTGGGGCCCGACTCGCGGCACGGCGAAGCTCGAAGGGTCGAAGGCCTGACGGTCTTCGATCGGGAAATCAAACGGGGAATGCGGCTCGTTGAAACTGAGCCATAACGCGAACGGATGATTCTTGTGGTCCTTCAGATAATCGAGTCCCCAGCGGGCGATGAAGGCGCCCCGCATGTCCGCGTCGTAGCGCGGATAGGGAAGCTTTTCCGCATTCAGCCAGATGCGCGCCGGATCCTGGAACGGCCGCCAGGGTGGCTTTGCCTGGATGCCGGGCGGAATGGGCCGGGGGTGCACCTTTTCGGCGTGGAGCTGGTAGCCGGCCTGATCGGCGAGCGCGAGGTCGAAGCCGTGTAAGCCGGACTCGAGGGGCGCCCCGGCCGGCCGGTTCCAATGCATCTTTCCGAAAACAGCCGTGGCATAACCGGCCCGCTGGAGCTGCCTGGCGATGGTCGGCTTCGATGGATCGAGCGGCGTTGGCAAACGGGTGACGCCGGCCGCGTGAGGCAACTGCCCGGTCAGAATCGATTGCCGCGAGGGCGTGCAAACCGGCGCATTGCAGTAGTTCTGCGCGAAGCGAACGCCCTGGGCGGCCAGCCGGTCAAGACTGGGAGTTCTCGCGCGCGGGTTTCCGTCCGCCCCCAGCACGTAACCGGCATGGTCGTCGGCGATCAGAAACAGCAGGTTGGGCGGCCGGTTGCGCTTCGGAATTTGCACAAACGGTCCGGCTGCCAGCGCCTGGATGGCCTGGCGGCGGGTGAGGGGCTTCCGGGGCCGGCGCGCCGGCTTCGCAATGCCTCGGAGTGGTAGGGTGTCCATTCGGCCGGTCAAGCTGCGTTTTTGACGTACTTGTCGAACCACTCCATGATCCACGCCGGGGGGTCGAAGACCGCGGCCCCGTGGTCCTCTACTGGCGGCGGCTGCCGGTACGTCTCCTCGTCCGGGAGCAGGAAGCAGGAGGCAACCGGAAAGCAGCGAGCCACCAGCTTCACGAGCGAAGTGTAGCATCAGCCGTCGAGCGCCGGGCCGCCGCCCGGGCCCGGGATGCTGCCGAGCCTTGAGCCGCTGCCGGGCTCCGGGGCGCCGCCGGGCCCCGCGATTTCGCCAAGTCCAGGAATTCCGCCCAGCGAGCGGGCCAGGCGCACGCCCCGCACAATCGACAGGGCCACGGCTTCAGCCGCCGCCACGCCCAGCGCGTTCAGATCGGCGCGGACTGCGCCGCAGCTCAGGGCGAACATCAAGTCGCCGTCGAACGTGGTGTGCACCGGAGAAAGTGTGCGCGCGCAGCCGGCCTGGGCCATCGCCGCCAGCTTGTTCGCTTCGACCCTACTTAGTGCCGCGTTGGTGGCGACCACCGCCAACGTTGTATTGGTTTCCGCCGATTCGGCTCCAAACGACCGGCGCACCTGACCGCGCTTCATGCAAGCCGCCATGTCCGCGAGCTCGGTGCTGTCCGGCGCCACGCGGGCGCCGGCCAGAAGGCGGCCGGTCGACGGGTCGATCACGTCGCCGAAAGCATTTACCACGGCCAGGGCGGAGACGCGGACGCCGCCCGCCAGCTCGACGGTCCAGGACCCCAGGCCGCCCTTCATCGCCTGCCGCAGGCCGAAGAGCTTGCCTACGGTCGCCCCGGTTCCTGCGCCGACCGAGCCCTCTTCCACCGGTCTGTCGCTCGCGGCCTGGGCGGCCGCTTCCCCCATCTCGGCCGTCGGCCTCACCGCGCTCGACCCCACGGCCAGGTCGTAGAGGATCGCTCCACCCACGATGGGAATGCGCGCCGCGCTCGTCTCGAAGCCGACGCCCCGCCGCTCCAGGTAGCGCATAACGCCCGAGACCGCGTCGAGACCGAAGGCGCTTCCACCCGCAAACACGACTCCATGCACTTTCTCGACCAGGTGGTCGGGGCGAAAGGCGTCGGTGTGGCGAGTGCTGGTCGCCGATCCGCGCCTGTCGAGCCCGCCCACCGCTCCCTGTTCACAGAGAATCACGGTGCATCCGGTCAGCGCCGAATAATCGGAAACGTGTCCCACGCGGATGCCGTCGATATCGGTAAGGCCTTTCATTGGGTGAGCGATATCGTGATCATGTTAACATCGGTTTGTAGGCCCTTAGTGCTTAGCCGTCGAGGCCCAGACACCCTTGCCGCTCCCGTTCGAGGCTGCTATTCAGCGCGCCGTCCTTGTGGTTCAGGACTTTGTGCTGCTGTCGGGCCACGCGATCGCCAACGTGTTCCGCCGGCCTCATTATTGGGCCGACGTTTTGCTGCAGATGGACATCATCGGCGTCGGGTCGCTGCCGATCGTGGTGCTCACCGGTTTCTTCACCGGGGCTGTGCTCGCGCTGCAGATGTTCGCCACGCTGGCCACTTTTGGGGCTTCGGCGCAGACCGGCAAGCTGGTCTCGTTCTCGCTGGTGCGCGAGCTGGGCCCGGTGTTGACCGCGCTGATGGTGGCCGGCCGTAACGCCTCCGGCATGGCCAGCGAACTGGGATCCATGGCCGTCACCGAGCAGATCGACGCCATGCGGGCGCTGGGCACCGACCCGCTGAAGAAGCTCGTCACGCCGCGGCTCCTGGCCACCGTCGTGGTCTTGCCCATGCTGACCCTGATCTCCGACTTCACCGGCGTCTTCGGCGGCTTCACCATCTCGTATTTCCTCATCCGCCTGACGCCGACGCAATACTGGACTTCCTCTTACCGCGACCTGAAGTTCGAGGATGTATCGCAGGGCCTGATCAAACCGTTCTTTTTTGCCTTCGTGGTGGCGCTGGTGGGCTGCTATTACGGGATGAGCACGCGGGGCGGCACGCAGGGGGTGGGCCGCTCTACGACGCAGGCGGTGGTCACGGCTTCGATCCTGGTCATCGCCGTGGATTTTCTGATCAGCAAGATATTCATCAGGGGGTAAGCGCCGGGGATGTCTTCCCCCATCCTGGAATTCGTAAAAGTCACCCTGCTCTTTGACGCCGTGGTGGGGATCGAAAACCTCTCCTTTCGGGTCAATACGGGAGCGAGCCTGGTGCTTCTGGGGGTCGCCGGCAGCGGCAAGTCGGTGCTGCTGAAGCTGAGCCTGGGGCTGCTGCGGCCCGATGCCGGCGAGATCTATCTCTTCGGGGAAAAAATCGACGCTATGCCGGAGCAGGAACTGCTGGCGTTCCGGCGGCAAGTCGGCATGGTGTTTCAGGAGAGCGCTCTATTCGACTCGCTGACCGTCGGTGAAAATGTGTCCTACCCGCTGGTGAACCAGGCGGGCCGCCTGCCGCCGCCCGAGGAAGTGGAAGAGCGCGTGCGCGAAGCGCTCGGCTTTGTGGAGCTGGAGCAGACCTACTACAAGTTGCCAAGCGAGCTTTCGGGCGGGATGCGCCGCCGCGTGGCGATCGCCCGCGCGATCGTGAATTCCCCCCGATTACTCCTCTACGACTCGCCCACGGCCGGGCTCGACCCGATCACGGCGCACACGATCATGACGCTGATCCTCAAGGAGCGCGACACGGCCAACGTTACGTCGCTGGTAGTGACGCACCGGCTGCAAGACGGGCATCTGCTGGCCAACTTCCGCTACGATCCGGGCCGCGGCGGGCTGGTTCCGGCGGTCCGAAACGGCGGCCCGCCGTCCCAGGAGACTCGCTTCCTCGTTCTGAACAAGGGTAGGCTGGTCTTTGACGGCGGTCAGCAGGAGCTGAACCGCGAGCAGGATCCTTACGTTCGCAAGTTCGTGACGAAAACAAGTTGAAGGCACAAGGAGATCATCATGCCGCAAACCAAGAAACTCGCCTGGGCGCAGTTGCGCGTGGGAGTGATGGCCATCGTCGCCATCGCGATCATGATCGTGCTGGTGTTCTTAGTCACCGGGCGCGGCGGGCTTTTTGTCCGGACGTCTCAACTCCGCACCTACGTCGATGATTCGGCCTCCTTGAAAGTGGGAGCGCCGGTCCGGCTCAACGGCGTTGAGGTCGGCGACGTGAAGGGGGTGGGGCTTTCCGGCCAGGGCGGCAACCGCACGATCGCGATCGTCATGAACGTCCGAAAAGAGGTTCTGTCGAGCGTCCCGCTTGATTCGCAGGCCTCCATCAATCCGGAAGGGGTGTTCGGCGACAAGTTCATCAACATCACACGGGGCAAGTCGCCGACCCCGGTCTCCGACGGCGGCGAGGTCCCCAGCCTCGACACTAAGGAATTTCAGGAAGTGGTGCAGCAGAGCTACAACGTCCTGGCCTCGCTGAACGCGATCACCAATCGGATGGGCGGGATCATGGAGCAGGTCGAGAAAGGGCGCGGCACGATGGGCAAGCTGCTCTACGATGAAACGCTCTACAACCGCATCGACACGGTCGTGAGCCAGGCGCAGAGCGTGGCCGACCAGGTGCTGGCCGGCAAGGCCACGGTCGGGAAGCTGCTGAGCGATGAGGCGCTTTACAACCAGGCGAACGCGACCCTGGGCCGTGTCGATTCGGTCATCACCGACTTGCAGTCGGGCAAAGGAACGGCGGGAATGCTGCTCCGCGATCCGGCGCTCTACCAGAACGCCAACCGTGTGGTGGAGCAGGTCCACAAAGTCGTGGAGGACGTCAATGCCGGCCGCGGCAACGCCGGCAAATTCCTGAAGGACGAGGAGCTCTACCGCAAGGTCAACGCCACGCTCGAGAAGGTCGACACCACTATCGACCGCGCCAACAGCGGCCAGGGCACCGTCGGGCAGTTGCTGGTAAACCGCATGCTCTACGATACCCTGACCGGCATGACCAGCGAGATGCGAGACCTGGTTCGGGACGTGCGGGCAAACCCCAAGAAGTTTCTGCGTATGAAGCTGGCGATCTTCTGATGGTTCAGCAATCAGCCGTCAGCTTTCAGCTTTCAGCTTTCAGCAACCGGACCTTCCCGAGGCTTCGGATGGAAGCCACTGATTGAGGACTCCCGGCGGCTGGCGGCTGCCGGCTGATAGCTGAGGGCTGATTAGCTGAGGGCTGACGGCTGATGGCTGACGGCTGATGGCCGCTGGCTGACAGCTGACCGCTGATGGCTGACGGCTGATAGCTGATGGCTGATAGCTGATGGCTGATAGCTGATGGCTGACGGCTGTTGCGCGACGGCTTACCCATGCGCCGACTCATCGTTAACGCCGACGATTTCGGCTTCACCACCGACGTGAACGCCGGCATTGTCGACGCGCACCGGCGGGGCATCCTCACGGCCACCACGCTGATGGCCAACGGCGCCGCTTTCGATCACGCGGTCGAGCTGGCGCGCGCTAATGCCACGCTCGACGTCGGCTGCCATCTGGTGCTTGTCGGCGCGATGTCGGTGACCTCGCCCGGCGCGCCCTTGCCCGCCACAGTCCGCCAGCTCCTCTGGCGATTGCTGGATGCTGACTACCGGAAATGGCTGGAGCGGGAGCTGGAGGCGCAAGTCGAGAAGATCTGCCGCGCCGGCGTCCAACCTTCGCATCTGGACACGCACAAGCACACCCACCTGGCCCCGCCGGTGCTGGACTCCGTCTGCCGCGTGGCCCAGCGCTTCTCGATCCCCTGGGTTCGCCGGCCGTTCGATTTGCCTCTGACCGCCTCCGCGCCGCTAAAGGTGCGGGCCGTCAACGCCGGCCTGCGAGGCCTGCGCCGGCGCTTCGACCGCACGCTCGCGAGTCATCACTGCCGCACCACCGATCACTTCGCGGGCTTTCAGATCACGGGGGCTTTCCGCGCCGCCGAGCTGGCCCGCTTGATTCGGGCGCTGCCCGATGGGCTGACTGAGTTCATGTGCCATCCCGGCATCTGCACCGACGAGCTGCGCGCCGCGCGAACACGCCTGAAGGAGAGCCGCCAGCAGGAGCTGGAGGCGTTGACCTCGCCCGAGGTGCGGCAGGCGCTGGAGGAGGCGGGGGCTGCGCTGACAGACTATAGGTCGGCCGCTGCCGTGATTGTGAGCACCAAATGAGTTTACTGGGGTCGCTCCAGGCCGCACTCGGCCTCATATCAATAACATGCAATCGCCGTAGGAGTAGAAGCGATAGCGCTGCTGAACGGCGTAGCGGTAGGCTTCGAGCACCAGCTCGCGGCCACCGAACGCGCAGACCAGCAGGAGCAGGGTCGAGCGGGGCAGGTGGAAATTCGTGAGCAGCGCGCCGGTTACGCGGAAGAAAAATCCCGGATAAATGAAGATGTCGGTGTCGCCACGGCCGCTCTGGATGGCGCCGCTGCACGCTGCGTGCTCGAGGGTCCTCACCGTGGTGGTGCCGACGGCGACGAGGCGCGAAGCGCTGCGGATGGCTGCGGCCGCCCGCTCCGTGATTTGGTACGCCTCGCGATGCATCTTGTGCTCCTCGACCACTGCGGTGTGCACCGGTTGGAACGTGCCCAGCCCGACGTGGAGCGTGATCTCGGCCAAACCCTCGATCCGCGCCAGGATCTCGGGCGTAAAGTGCAGGCCGGCGGTGGGCGCGGCTACCGAGCCCCGCTCGCGGGCATAGACCGTTTGGTAGTGGGAGCGGTCCGCCGACTCATCCGGCCGCCGGATATACGGCGGGAGCGGCACGTGGCCGATCCGCTCGAATGACGCAAACAGATCCGAGGCGCCGGAAAAGCGCAGGGTCCGCTCGCCATACTCGCCGCGGCCGAGCACCTCAGCCCTGAGGCCCTCATCGAAATGAAGCACTTCGCTGCTGTGGACCTTGCGGCCGGGCCGTACCAGCGCCTCCCACAGGGCGGGGTCTTCGCTGCTCTGGCGCGTCAGCAGCACTTCGATCCGCGCCGGCCCGGAGGGGCGCCGGGCGAAAAGCCGAGCCGGAAACACCCGGCTGTTGTTCACTACCACGCAGTCGCCGGGCCGCAGATAGCCGGGGAAATCGCGGAAGACGCGATCCTCGAACCTGCCGGAAGCGCGATCCACCACCAGCATTCGCGC
>JBGOUJ010000367.1:0-7971 GCA_041477005.1 Terriglobia bacterium
CTACAATGACAGACCTGACGGGTGCTCGAAATCTGAGGCTGGTGAGCAGCCGCAAGTACGTGGCGCGTTGGCGTCCCTAGTGTGGTGTCCCGCCTTAGATTTGACGACCGCTCCCTCATGGTCGCGGCTCAGAATCAGCGCTTCAGAGCCGCGCCCGTTAGCAAGCGGTACGCGAGACAGTACACTAGAGCGAGGCCTGTGCCACCGCGGCAAGAGCGCCGGGTAGCTTCAGCTTGGTCACAGCCTCGACCAGCCCTTCGAGTGCCGTCTCCCGTCGCTGGTGCATCTCCTGCAAGGATCGGATGGCGTCCGCATGGCGGTCCAGCCGCTCGACCAAAGCGGCCATCCGAGACGGGATTTCCGAAGCCGCGGACTGGAGGCTCGCGATTCCCTCTTGCTGCAGCCCCAACTGTTTCCACACGTCGTCCATCCGCTGCGAGACGGATTCACCCAGCTCTCGTCCATCCCGCCGGAGCGTTTCGATCTCCCCATCGTGGCGAATGTGGGCGTCCTGCAGTAACGCGGTCGTTGCGGCCAATTGCGCGTGCTGCTGCTGCGCGGCCAGGCTCGCGGAGTGTTGGGCGGAAACCCCGCCCGCGAGATCCTCGATTCGCTCCTTGAGCGGCAACAGACTCTCCACGCTGGCTTGCAGCTTCTGGAGTTGCTGCCCGAAGGAAACGCTCAGCTTGCGAGTCTCCCCGATGAGATGCTGCTCCAGATCCCGAACGGCAGTGGCGAGGTTTCTGGCGATGCTGTCTGCCAGGTTACCAACCAGGCGCTCTATGACTCCCTCATCCGCGGTCCGTCCCTCGTCTGCGGCCAAGCTGGCGGGCGCTTCCCGCGGACGTTCGGGCGGCGTCTGTTCTACCGCCGCGGTCCACATGGCCTCGGCCTTCTCGACGAGTGCTCCGGCTTCGAGTTGGTGCCCGTGGGCCAACACCTGCTCCGCCTCCTCAACCACCTGCCTCACCGCTGGATTCAGATCTAGTTTCTGCAACTGGACGATCTTTTCCTCTAGATCCCGGTCTCCCAACATCGTGGTCACGTGTGATCCCTCCTCCCGAAACGCATATTCTACGAGAGCCCCTGCGAAGATACAAGAACTAAAGATACAAAAGTGGACTCCAATCCCCGGTGGCTGTTAGCGCTCGTACAATGCCACGGTCTGGCCGCCGCCTTGCAACCTCCGGACCGGGGGCACGATTCCGGTTCACGGCCCACGCGGGACAAGCGCGGGAGGCTTCGATTTTCGTGGCGGTCCTGGGGGCCGTCTTGCGACACTTTGAGCAAGTTGCCGCCGTTTACCGATGCAGTACGGATGTGGAGATCGATAAGGGCGGTGGACGACCGGTCCGGCCCTCGCTGGAATGCCTCCCGGCGATCGGCCCAGTCTCGTGCAAATGGCGCTAGAATTGATCCTTTCAACCGGTAACGGTTCGTTCCCCCGAGGTGGCTGCGATGGTGAAAGTGTGCTTGATCCTGATGGTCGCGACCGCGGTTTGCGCCCAGCCGCGCAAGACCGTTTTCCTCATTACCGACGCCGAGGGCGTGGCGGGCGTCTGCCGCCAGGACCAGACCGATCCCAAGAATTCGGAGATGCGCCAGCTCCTCACCGGCGAAATCAACGCCGCGGTCGATGGTTTGTACGCGGGCGGCGCCGGGGAAGTCATCGTCTGGGACGGGCACGACGGCAGCCAGACGCTCTCCGCGCTCACCATCCATCCGCGCTCGAAGCTGATCATCGGCGACCTGGGCCTGACCGCGACGCTCGACCGCAACTATGCCGCGATAGGCTTTGTCGGCCAGCACGCGCGGGCCAACCGCAAGGGCGGGATCATGGCCCACAGCTTCAGCTCGCTCGGCATTCAAACCATGCTCCTGAACGGCAATCCGGTGGGAGAGATTGAGACGCAAGCCGCGCTGGCGGGCGTCTTCAACACGCCGGTGATCTTCTTGAGCGGCGATCAGGCTGCGGCCGACGATCTGCACGCCATCGTGCCCGCAGCCGAGCTGGCGGTGGTGAAGGAAGGCTTCTCGAATTATTCGTGCCAGTCGCTCTCGGCGCCAGCGGCGCGCGATCTAATCCGCGAGCGCGCCGCGCGCGCCATGAACAAGATCGGCGAGATCAAGCCTTACCGGATCGAAGGTCCGGTTACCGTCCAGATCGAGTACACCACGCGCAACGCGCTCGGCGTGGACGCGCCCCTGCGCCCCGGAGCCGAGATCATCGACGCGCGTACCATTCGCTTTCGCGGCAAGGATTTCCTGGAAGCCTGGACGCGCGCCCGGCGCAGGTGAGCCCGCCGACATGAATTGAGAAATTGAGGAATGGAGGAATTGAGGAATGAAAACGCTCCAGAGCCATCGCAGAGCTTGTTCCAGCCGCCGGAGCGCTTGGTCTTCGGCGATGGCCGTTCTTGGGCCGCCTCGCGGATTGCCTTCATAAGGGCACTACGGAAGCGCAAACGCGTAGACCGCCGGAGCGTCTTCATTCCTCAATTCCTCCATTTCTCAATTTCTCAATTCTTCCGCTGTAGCCCCTGGATGAACGCCGTGACGCCCTGGTCCACGTCCGCCTCGGCCTGGGGTGAGAATGGCGAGGTGCGCGGCTCGTAACCGCCCTCCTCGAACGCCTTCGCCGTGGGCAGGTATCCGAACCAGCCGTTGGTGTAGCCGAAGTAGAAGGTGTGGGGGAACGGCGAATGGTTGCGCACGTCGATCGCGATTTCGCAGAACATCTCGACCGGCGCCGACCAAATCAGGGTATCATTGATGCGCAGGAAACGAATGGGAAGCCGGACCAGCGGGCGGCCTTCGGTTCTGGAGTAAGCGCCCAGCTCCTCGGGCCAGGCGAGGCCCTCCTTGCGCGGCGTCTCGATTGTCTTCTCGCCCAGCCACAGCGTCACATCGCTGGTCGCCGGGCCCATGGAGTGCACCGCCGCCAGGATGCGATCTCCGAGCAGCACGTTGAATTGCGAGAGATGGCCGCTGCGCGGATCGGGATAGACGCTATAGATGGGCGCGATGTTGCCGGCGGCGCCGTTGATGTAGAGGACCGTGGCGCCGAGCTTCTGCTCCAGGTACGCGCTGACCGTGCCCGGCCCATCGCCGCTGATCAGCAGGTTCTGCCCGTTCATGACCGTGCCGTGCATGGCGTAGTTGGCGATCAGGGCGATGAGGCTGCCGTCGGGCCGCTCCAGGCGGATGAGATTGACTTGCCGGTCCACCGGGCCGTCCGGATTCAGGCCGAGCGAGACGCGCCCGTCCACATCTTTGGCCCGGCGGTTGATGTTGGCCATCGCCGTGCCCGTGCCGAAGCTGATGCGCGCGGGCTCGAGTTTCTCCCGCGCGGTACGGACCGCGTCGATCAACGCCTTGGTTGTGCGGCTGGTGTACTCCCGGTCCCACTCGTGATCGGAGCGTCCCAGCAGGACCTTGTACATGTCCGGCGGGCCGACTTCCGGCGCCGCATGCGTGTGGGTCACGCTCCACCAGACGTGGCCCGGATCGATACCGGTTTCTTTCTGCAGCGCGCGCGTCACCTCGTCGTAGAGGGTCGGCGAGAACAGGCAAAGATCGCTCGAGATCAAGTAGAACTGCGTGTCGCCGGAATCAAGGGCGACGACGCGGTGATAGATCTTGTCGTGGACCCCGGTGGACTGGCGGGCGTTGTAGCCCAGCAACCACTGCGGGTCCTGCGGGGTGATGTCCGCGGTGACCGCCGAGGAGCGGAAGCCCGCGGCCGCCGGCTGCAGGCTGATGGCAAGTCCGATGAGAAGGGAGCAAATGCGGGTCATGGTTTTTTTGGTTCACCGCAGGGCCCGGAGGGATCTCTCCGCGGCCTCTGCGTGCTCTGCGGTGAAATCATGTCTTGCCGGTCTGAGGAACAGTCTCGTTAGAAGGCCAGTTTCAGCGCCAACTGCACGTCTCTCGGCTCGCCGGCGGAAAGAATCCGGCCGACCGTCGCGGACTGGATGTTGGTCACCGGCGCGCCGAACGCGGGCGTGTTGCTGAAGTTTAATATTTGTACGGAAGTGTAGTATATCCCGGCGGCGCGTCGAGCGTCAACGAAAGATCGGTAAGCGTGGTGAGCGACCGCCCCAGCGCAGTGTACGGTAGTGCTCATACAATGATGGGTGAAACTCAGAATCGAGCTCGTGCCTTGGGCTTGGCGCCCTGGCCAGGGCTTACGTTATCAGCGGCGCCTCGCACCATCGATTGACCGCCGGCCGATCCAAGGATCTTCTACAATATTGCAGGAAGGCTATCCCACAATGAACCCCCCGATCCCTCTTGCCGTCGTCTCTGCTCTTCTACTCAGCGCCTGCAGCCGCTCTGGGCCGCCCTACAGCCCCAAGGAAGCGCTGCAGACCTTCAAAATCGAGCCCGGCTTCCGGATCGAGACCTACGTCACGGAGCCCGACATCCGCAGCCCCGTGGCCATGGAATTCGATGAAAACGGACGTATCTACGTCGTCGAAGACCCCGGCTACCCGCTCAACACCGAAGGCAAGGTCGGCCGCGTGATCCTGTTCGAGGACACCGATGGCGACGGCCGCCCCGACCGCCGCACCGTCTTCGCCGACAAGCTGACCATGCCCACCGGCATCATGCGCTGGAAGAAGGGCGTGCTGGTCACCGACGCCCCCGACGTGATCTACTTTGAGTACACCGACGGCGACGGCAAAGCCGACGTCCGGCGCGTCGTTCTCACCGGCTTTGCGTTCAGCAATCCCCAGCACACCGTCAATAACCCCGTCTACGGCCTCGATAACTGGATCTACCTGGCCCACGAAGGTCCCGCCGGCGCCGTCATGTTCGCCGAGAAATTCGGCGACCGCGGCGGTGACCTCCGCTTTCCCGATCGCCCCGACGCGCCGTCCCTCAAACCGGCCCGCCGCATGGTCCGCTTCCGCCCTGATACCTATCAGTTAGAGTACCTGGCGAGCAGCAGCCAGTTCGGCCACAGCTTCGACCCCTGGGGCCATCAGTTCACCGTCAGCAACGAGGACCACATCCGCGAGGAAGTGATCGCTGCGAGCTACCTGATCCGCAATCCCGAGCTGCCGGTGGGCTCGGCCATGGAGCGGATCTCCGATCATGGGGCCGCCGCCGACGTCTACCCCATCGCCCGCAACCCTCGGGTCGAAATGCTGAGCGGCGTCGGCTCCTTCACCTCCGCTTGCAGCATCACCGTCTATCTGGGCGGGGCATTCCCGAAGTCTCCGGGCTTGTTCTCCTTGACCGCCGAGCCGGCGCAGAGCCTGGTCCACCGCGACCTCCTGACGCCCTCCGGCGCGACCTACGTCGCCAAACGCACCCAGGAGGGTGCGGATTTCCTCGCCTCCACTGACGCCTGGTTCCGCCCGGTGAGTTTTTACATCGGCCCGGACGGCGCCATCTACCTGCTGGATTTCTACCGCCAGATGATCGAGCACCCGGAGTGGACGGCCACCAAGACTCACCACTCCCCCGAACTTTACAACGGCCAAGACCGCGGCCGCATCTATCGGATCGTCCCCGACACGCTGCTCCCGCTGCCCGGCAAGATCCGTCTCGGCCAGGCGTCGGACGAAGAGCTCGTGCTGCAGCTCGCCAGCCCCAATATCTGGTGGCGCCGCAACGCCCAGCGCTTGCTGGTCGATCGCCGGAGCGATCGAGCCGTCGAGCCGCTGACCAAGCTCTTTGAAACCAGCCCGTCCCCAGTCGCCCGCCTGCACGCCCTCTGGACCCTCGAAGGTCTCCACAAGCTCGACCCCAAGCTCATCAAGAAAGCCCTGGCCGACCCTGAAGCCGGCGTGCGCGAGAACGCCATCGTGCTCGCCGAGCCGCGCCTCTCGAGCAGCCCCGCTCTGGTCGAACGGCTCCTCAAGCTGGAGAAGGACACCGATTCGCGCGTCCAGTTCCAGCTTCTGTGTACCCTCGGCGGCATCCCCTCGCCTGCTTCCCGCGCCGTCCAGGACCGCCTGCTCGCCCAGAACATCGAAGATCCCTGGATGCAGATCGCCGCCCTCAGCGCCTCCTCCGATCGCGCTCCCCAGCTTTTCCAAACTGCCGGCGCCTTCACTGCGAAGGAATCGGACGCCCGCGCCACCTTCTTCCGCCACGTCGCGGCCGTCATCGGCGCCCGGCAGAACCCCGCCGAAATCCACCGCCTGCTCGAGACCCTCGTCCGCGCTTCCAAACCTGACTCCTCCTGGTGGCGCGCCGCCACCCTCGACGGCCTGTCCCAAGGCCTCGGTGGCCCCGGCCAGGGCCAGGGTTTCCGCGGCCGCCGCAACCAGGGCCCCCGCGCTCACCTCGCCCAAGCCAACATCGGTCAGGACCTGCTCGTGAAATTATTCGAGAGTCCCGATGATGCCGTCCGCCGCGCCTCGTTGCGCGTCCTGGCCGCTACCGGCCTTCCCGCGAGCGCGAAACCGTTGACCCAGCGAGCCGCGGCCACCGCCGAAAACCCTCAAGCGGCGCCCACACTCCGCGCCGACTCCCTTGGCCTTCTGGCACTCGAAGATCCTGACTCTCACCAAGCGCTCTTCAAAAAGCTCATCGACCCCAAAGAGCCGGAGCCCGTCCAGGCCGCTGCCACCCACGCCCTGGGCCGCGTAAAGGGCGCCGAAATCGGCACATTCCTCATCGAGCGCTGGCGCGCCATGACCCCGGCGGTCCGCAGCGAAGCCGCCGACGCCATGTTCCTCGACCCCGGCCGCCCCAAGCTGCTGGTCGAGGCCATCCGGAATGATCAGATCCAGCCCTGGACCCTCGCCTTCCGCCACAAGAGCCGGCTCATCATGAGCCGCGACGCATCGATCCGCGACGCCGCCCGCCCCCTTCTCGAAGAAAAGGCCGGCGACCGCGAGAAAGTCCTCAAGCGCTACGAAGCCGCCCTGCAGATGAGCGGCGATCCTCAGAAAGGCAAGCAAGTCTTCGAGCGCGTCTGCGCCAAATGTCACAAGCTGCGCGGCATGGGCCACGAGGTCGGGCCCGATCTGGCCACCATCCGCAACCGCCCGCCGCAGCTTATCCTCCCCGACATCATCATCCCCAGCCGCTCCATCGCCCAGGGCTACGAGTCCTATGTAATCGAAACCAAATCCGCCGGCACCGTCGAAGGCGTCATGGGACCCCAAACCCCCACCACCATCACCATCCGCCACGAGGAAGGGAAGCAGGACGTCATCCGCCGCGACGACATCAAGGAGATGCACCTGACCAATCTCTCCAACATGCCCGAGGATTTGGACAAACAGGTGAGCGTAGACCAAATGGCCGACTTATTGAAGTTCCTGAAGGCCGCGCAATAGACGGGCCGGCCCGCCGGGGACTTCGTCTTATAGGCTCCTCGTCCCTGCGGGGCCCGGCGGTTACCCTGGACCCCTTCCCAGTTAGCCTCAGTAAAACTTCAGTAAAGCTCCAGTAAAGCCAATAAAGCTCATTACCCTCGGAACTGTTCGGGTGTAGAATAGCGGCGGGTTTTGGGTTCTTGCTGTCCACGACTCCTTCCGGACTGGGGGGGCAGTGCGGGCTACGCTCGCGCAAACGCCCCGGGGGTGAACACGGTGAGGGGCATCGGTCGAGGTCTGAAGTGGGGTATCAAACGGGGCGCCTTCTGTCTCCTATTAGCTCCGGGTGCCGTTTACTCGCAGGATTACCAGGGCGACGCGGAAACTTTCACGACGCTGGGGGAGAGGTTCCGCCATTACGTGCACCGGACGTACACGAGCCCGGAGCGCCTGGCCTTTCTGGTCGCTGACACCGGGATTGGTCACATACTGAATGACCCGGTGCAGTGGGGGCGCCATCCGGAAAGCTTTGGCCTCCGCCTTGCTTCCAATTATGGAAGCAGAGTCGTTGCAAACTCCATTGAGTTCGGTCTTGGCGCCGTGTTGCAAGAAGACACCAGATACAGGAGCCAGGGCCTGCACGGCCTTCGCAAGAGAATTCGCTCCGCGACCGTGGCTGCCTTTACGGCCC
>JBGOUJ010000368.1:0-7928 GCA_041477005.1 Terriglobia bacterium
ATGCCGAAATTGCGGTAGAGCTTCTGCTTGGTGTCGCGCCCCTTCTGCTGGCCGATGACCATCACCTCGCGCTCCCCGAACCGGGCCATGCCGCAAACGATAGCCGGATCGTCGGCAAAGCGGCGGTCGCCGTGGATCTCCTGAAAGTTGGAAAACAGGCGGCTGACGTAATCCAGCGTGTGCGGCCGCTGGGCGTGGCGGGCAAGCTGTACCCGCGCCCAGGCCATCGAGCCTTCCGCCCCCGTGCTCTGGCGCCGCAACGCTTCCACCTCCGCCGCCAGGTCGCTCAACAGCACATCGACGGCCGGGTCCGACTGGATGGCCCGCAGCTCGGCGATCTGGCTTTCGAGGTGCGCGATCCGCTCGCGAATCCATTTAGGGTCGATGCTCATATAAAGGAACGCCCAAGAAACCAATGGAACCACAGATGAACACAGATAAACACAGATCGGACCGGTGTTTCGATCTGTGTTCATCTGTGTTCATCTGTGGTTCCATTTGATTTTTTCGGTCCTATCCCGGCACCGTCTCGACCGCCCCGGGCCCCAGAATCTTTTCCGCCGCGGCGCAAAACTCGCGGTCGGCGCGGACGCGCAATGCCGAATCGAGCAGCACCACAAAATCCCCGTGCCGCTCCAGCCGGAAGCAAACGTCGGTCTCGCCGGGCTTGCTGCGAAACAGCTCCGCCAGCCGTTCGGCCACGTCCGATTCCGGCTCGCGCGGCAGCCGCACCCTCACGAACACCTGCCGGGGCAGCCGGATGCGCGCCACGTCGAGCGGCGTGATGTCGGAGACGGCCACTTTCGGCGGGCCGTTCTCATCCAGGCGCAGCGTCCCCCGCACCAGCACCGCCTGATCGGGCACGAGCATCGGGCGCAGAGATTCGAACGAAGCGGCGAAGATCAGCAGATCCACGTTGCCGGAGCGGTCTTCGAGCACCACCGCCGCCCAGGGCTTGCCCTCCCGGTTCCGCTTTACAGTAACGCTGGAAAGGATGCCGCACAGCGCCACTTCGGCGTTCTGGCTTCCCTGCCCCGCCAGCGTCTCGATGGTCGAGCTGTCGGCCGTGGCCAGCTCTCGGATCTTTTCCTCGTAGTCGTTCAGCGGATGGCCGGTGACATAAAAGCCGAGCACTTCCTTCTCACCCTTCAGCAGCTCCCGTTCGGGCCACGGCTCGGCTGCGGGCAGCGTGTCGGCGGCGTGGGTCTCTTCCGGCGGCGGCGCGCCGAACAGGCCGTGCTGGCCGCTCTCGCGGTCGCGCCAGGCTTTCTGACCCGTTTCCATCGCGCGATCGACGGCCGCGTAGAGCTGCGCCCGCGTCCCGCCGAGCGAGTCCATCGCCCCGGCCTTGATCATGCTTTCGATGGCTCGCTTGTTGAGGGATTTCAGATCCACGTGCTCGCAGAAATAGAACAGCGAGCGGAAGCTCCCCTCCTCCCGGCGGGCGGCATCAATGGCCGCCACCGCGTTCTGCCCCAGGTTGCGGACCGCTCCCAGCCCGAACCGGATCGCTTCCCCGGCCGGCGTGAAGTTCCAGTCGCTCGAGTTCACGTCGGGCGGCAGCACCTTGATCCCCATCTCCCGGCACTCGTTGATGTACTTCACGACCTTGGCCGTGTTGCCGGTCTCGGAGCTGAGCAGGGCCGACATGAACTCCACCGGGTAGTGCGCCTTCAGATACGCGGTCGCGTACGCGAGATAGGCGTAAGCCGCCGAGTGCGACTTGTTGAACCCGTAGCCGGCGAACTGCTCCATCAGGTCGAAAAGCCTCTCGGCCTTCTTGCGCGGAAAGCCGCGACCCACCGCGCCCGTCATGAACCGCTCGCGCTGCGCGGCCATCTCCTCGGCCTTTTTCTTGCCCATCGCGCGGCGCAAAATGTCGGCCTCGCCGAGCGAGTAGCCGGCGATGCGGTTCGAGATCTGCATCACCTGTTCCTGGTAGAGGATCACGCCGTAAGTCTCGGCCAGAATCTCTTCGAGCTCCGCGAGATCGTAGGTGATGGGTTTGCGACCGTGCTTGCGGTCGATAAAATCGGGGATCATGCCGCCCTGGATCGGGCCGGGGCGGTAGAGGGCGTTAAGCGCCGTGAGGTCCTCGAGCCGCGACGGTTGATAACGTCGCAGAATGTCCCGCATGCCCTCGCTTTCAAACTGGAACACGCCGCTGGTGAGGCCCTTCGAGTACAGCGCATACGTATCGGCGTCGTCGAGCGGCAGATCTTCGAGCACGATCTTCCGGCCCCGCGTCGTCTCGATCAGCTTCAGCGCGTCATCGACCACCGTGAGGGTGGTGAGGCCCAGGAAGTCCATCTTGAGAAGCGAGAGCTTCTCCAGGCCGTTCATGTCGTACTGCGTGACAATTTCGTCGCGATTTGTTTTATAGAGCGGAACCAGCTCCTGCAGCGGCTGCGGCGAGATCACCACGCCCGCGGCGTGGACCGAAGCGTTGCGCGCCACCCCTTCCAGCCGCTGCGCGATCTGGAGCAGCTCGGCCACCCGCGGATCTTTCTCCCCCGCTTCCTTCAGGCGCGGCTCCTGCTCCAGCGCATTCTTCAGCTTGATGTTGAGAACATTGGGGACGAGCTTGGTGAGCCGGTCGACGTCGGCATAGGGCAAATCGAGCGCCCGCCCGACGTCTTTGATGGCCGCCTTCGCGGCCAGCGTCGAGAAGGTGATGATTTGCGCCACCCGCTCGCGGCCGTACTTCTCGGTGACATATTGGATGACCTCGCCCCGCCGGTTCATGCAGAAGTCGATGTCGATATCCGGCATCGAGATCCGCTCGGGGTTCAGGAACCGCTCGAAGAGCAGGCCGTATTGCAGCGGATCGAGGTCGGTGATCTGCATGGCATAGCTGACCAGGCTCCCGGCCGCCGATCCGCGCCCCGGGCCGACGGGGATATTCCGCGACCTGGCAAAACGAATAAAGTCCCAAACGATAAGGAAATAGCCCGAAAACTTCATCTGCTGGATCATGCGAATTTCGCTGTCCAGCCGCTCCATGTATTCCGGCAAATCGTGCTTCAGCCGCCCCTCGGCCCGCAGGGCTTCCAGCCTCGCCCGCCGCTTCTCGAAACCCTGCCGGGCGATAAACTCGAAATAGGTGTCGGCCGTGTGATCCTTCGGGACGTCAAAGTGCGGAAACGGCTCGGCGACTTTCTCGAGCTTGAGATTGCACCGCTGGGCGATCTCCCAGGTCCGGTCCAGGGCGTCCTCGCATTCCCCGAAGAGCCGCAGCATTTCGTCGCGCGACTTGAGATAGAAATCCGGCGTCGCCCATTTCATCCGCGCCGGGTCGGACAGGGTCTTGCCGGTCTGGATGCACAGCAGCACCTCGTGGGCGCGGGCGTCCTCGCGGCGAAGGTAGTGCGAGTCGTTGGTGGCGACCAGCGGTATTCCCGCCTGCTGCGAGAGGCGGAAGACCTGCGGCAAAAGCCGCCGGTCCTGCTCCAGGCCGTGATCCTGCACTTCGAGGAAGAAGTTCCCCTTCCCGAAAATATCGAGATAGGTGTAAGCGAGCCGGCGGCCGTCCTCGAATTCCTTGTCGAGCAGCGTCTCGTTGATCTCGCCCCGCAAGCACGCCGACATGGCGATCAGCCCCTTGCTGTGCGCGGCGAGCAGGTCTTTATCGATGCGCGGCTTGTAGTAGAAGCCTTCCAGGAACCCGCTCGAAACAAGTTGGATCAGGTTGCGGTAGCCATCCATGTTCTCGCACAGCAGCACGAGGTGGTTGTACCGATTCGATTCACTGTTTACACTGCGGCTCTGCTGTGTGACGTAAACCTCGCAGCCGATGACCGGCTTGATCCCCCGCTTGTTGGCCTCGTCGTAAAACTGCACGGCGCCGAACAGGTTGCCGTGGTCGGTCATGGCCACCGCCGGCATGCCTTGCTTCTGCACCAGATCCATCAACTGGGAGATTTCGCACGCGCCGTCCAGCAGGGAGTAATCGGTGTGGCAGTGGAGATGAACGAAGGGGGGAGTTGCCATGAGGTTTCAGTATACCGAAACGCTGAGTCCAGAGTTTTGAGCGAGCGAAGATCGAGCCAGTGATTCTGACACGTGCCTCGCTTGATGGGAAAGTGGCGCCTCGGAAGTTCCGGCCGCGGGAAGCGTGCGGCGGCCTAGCCGCGGGACTTCTCTTCCAGCGTTCGCCGCAGCACTGGCAAAACGGCCTTGTCTTTCTCGCCGGCCGTCTCGGCTTTGACCTGGATCAACCTGTCAAGGTTCAGCACGCGCACTTTCAGTCCCCGGTCGATCCGCATCTCCACCGTGTGGACGAGTAAGTCCTGGTAGGCATCTCCCCTGCCAATCGCTCCGAGGAGGTCGAGTGGGCCAAAGCGCGTCATGAGAAGTTGATGGCCCGCTGAAGCCAAGTGCAACAGGCCGGGCTTGGCCTTTCTTTCTGGCTGGATCCGGTAGTACGCTCCAAGAGCAGCCAACGCCGTCAAGAGGCGGCGAAGGTTTTCCGGCTGTCGCGAATGCACCACGTCCAGGTCAAAGGTGCTGATCGGCGCGCCGTGGAGGACGGCGCAGACGCCCCCAACCACAATGAAATCGACCCGATGTTTGGCCAGGATGCGAAGGATTGCCAGGAAATCAGGCTCTGGTTTTCGCGGCACGCAACCTCATGATGGATCGGACATTCCGCTGGAGGACCCGGAGGCGCTCGGCGGGGGTCAGCGAGAGCATCCAGCGGATCAGTGTTAGATCGACGCCATCCTCGCTATGGGTCGGCCGCCCGGCACTCTTCTGCGGTTTCCGTGGCTTCGCTCCCATTCCCTACCAGCCTCGTTATCTAGATACCATAGTCCGTGCCGGGACCGGTTTCAGCGGGGCAGAGTTGCCGCGGGCCTTATCGACAACCCCTCGGCCCGAGCCAGTTTTCTTTGGCCGCCGTCGAAGGTGTACATCACTTCCGCCCTTAAGACCAAGGCCGCAGCGACATGCAGCAAGTCGAGCGTGCGGACGCCCAAATGGGACGTGTGCTTCCTCGCAAGCTGCTTTCCCCTTGTGTAAACGGCAGGAGGTAGCGGCGTCAGCGTCAAAACGCCTCCCGCGAGATCGCTCTGAAAAGCCAGATTGGCCTGTCGGACTTGCGCGGGATCGAGCTCCTTGCGAAAGAGGCGCAGCTCCAGCGCGTTGGTCAATTCCACTTCGCCAAAAGCCGTCAGCAGAAAAACCGTCTTCGCCTGCTTCATTTCGGCCGCGGCCAGCGGCGAGTTGGCGTCCGGGGTGTAGAGAGAAACGAGAAAGCTGGTGTCGGCGTAGACGACCTTCAATATCGGTTCCTTTCCTTCGCCAGCAGCTCCGGCCCGCTCACCTTCAGAACCTTGTTCCCGTAAATCCTCTTGAGCCTGGCCAGAAAGTCAGGACGGGCGCCGGACACTCTCCGCCCGGCCGGTACGAGGCGTGCGATCACCCGTTTTCGCCGGGTGATCTGAATCTCTTCCCCGTCTTGCAGGAGGCTCTCCACCTCCCGAAAGCGGTAGCGGAGGTCGCGAATGGATGCCGTTCTCATGTGATACATTGTAGCATCACATTCCGGAGCCGGCGTTCATCCCGGGGCCACGACATCCAACCCGATCGGCGCGTGATCGGATAGAACGACGCCGCGCCGATCCACCAGCCCGCGAACCACCACCGGGTTTTCGCACCGCGCCCCGCGCGTCGCGAACCAGTCGAGCTTCAGCGGGCACTTGCCGTCATGGTGGCGCAGCGCCCAGTGCATGAAGGGAAAGCACCACCCCGGCACCCATTCCCCCAGGCTCCCCCGCGCCCGCCGATCCGCGACGTCGTAAAAGATGGTCCCCTCGCCGAGCCGGTTGCACTGCCGGTAGTCGAACCCGCGCTCCTCGACAAGGGCGAACAGCTCCTTTTCGAAGTGGTTGTAAGGCCGGAGATAGTGATTCTCGATGACGTTGTCCGCCCCCATCAACACCCGCAGCCAGAAGCCCACGATCAAATGGAAGGCCCCCGAAGAGTTATAGGTCGTGGTATTCCAATCGCCGCCCAGAATGACCGGGCGATCCGTGCCGAGAGCCTGGATCACGTCCCGCATCTGATCGCGCCGGTGGCGCTGGGTCGAATGGGCGTCGAGATGCACGGCGACCGCCGTGAGGGGATAGTTGGGAAAGTCGATGTCCGCGGCCACCGCCACCTGGTTCCCCAGGCGTTTCTCCTGCCCCGCCATCTTGTCGGTCCCGTTCTTCAACCCGATCGCCCGCACGCGACCGATCGGATATCGGCTCAGAACGGCGTTGCCGTGCAAGCCCAGCTCGTTCTCTCCAGTGACGCCGCGCTCCACGCCGGACCCCTTGGAGAGGTTGAGATAGCACGGGACGAACGCGTAATGAAAGCCCAGCTCTCGGGCGATGGTCTGGGCGACGGCCTGATTCCCCGAGCGCGCCATCCCTACATCCGCCTCGGTCAGCAAGAGGACGTCGCTCGCGTTCAGGTATTCGTGCGAGCGGAAGGCTTCCAGTTGGCCCTCCAACTGAGTTCCCCGCTCGATGTTCCAGGCCAGAACCCGGTAACGAGGCTTGGCAGGCGCCGCCGCGCCGAAGCTTCCCACGTCCGGTGTTTCGAGAACCGCGCGGATCTTGGGTTCTAGGGACCGGTAAACAGGATCGGCCAGAAGCTTGGCCGTCGACCCGAGCCGGCTCAGCTCGGGGAAATGCGGCGCGATCTCGTCCTGAATCAGCCGGTAGATCGCATTCATGACAAGCGAGCCGCACCACCCGCGCCTCCACCCGCGAATCAGATCCGGTGGAAGGCCTTCAGAATCTCCTTCATGCTGTAGCGCAGCACAATCGGCCGGCCGTGGGGACAGCTCATGGGGCAATCGGTCTTGGCCAGCTCGTCCAGCAGCCATTGCATCTTGCGCGGCTCGAGCGGGGTGTTGATCTTGATAGCGGCGTGGCAGGCGACCGAGGCCGCCACCTTCCGCCGCAGATCGTCGGGCGAGAGATGGCGCAGCTCGCTCTCCGGCGTGTCGAGGATCTCCGCCAGAAGCTTCTCAATGTTATCGGCGGAAAGCCCGGCCGGCGCGGCCTTCACCGCCACCGTGCCGCGGCCAAAGGGCTCGATGTCGAAGCCCGCCGCGTTCAGCTCTTCGGCCAGGCGCGGAAAGTTGATCTGCTGCGCGGCGGTCAGCCGGACCACCATGGGCATCAGCAGTTGCTGCCGCTCGGTCGCCCCCCGGGACCGCTCCCGCAAAACCTTCTCGAACAGGATGCGCTCGTGAGCGACGTGCTGGTCGATGATCCACAACCCGTCGCCCCCGGCGGCGACGATGAAGCTGTCGCGAATCTGACCCAGCGGCCGCAGCTCGCCCACCGACGCCAGCGAATCGACCACCGCTCCCTCACGGTCGCCGCCCGAAACCGGCGGCGAGGGCGCGGTTTCGATCGGTGGCGGCGGCGCCAAGTCAATTGGCGGCGAGGCCGAAAAATCGAACCGCCCCGGAGGTGGAACGCTCGGCCTCAATGCGAAGTCCGAAGGCGGCAAGGCCGCGTCGGCCTCCAGCAGCAGCAGCGAGGCATCCGAATAGGGAACCGCGAGGACCGGCTGCGGCGATCTCTCCACCGCCTCGGGCCGCGGCGAAACGGGAAAGCTCGAAATCGGCTTGCTCGCCACCAGCCGCTCCCGCACCGCATCCCGCACAAAATCGTGCACGAAGGACTGATGCCGGAACCGGACCTCGGTCTTCGAAGGGTGAACGTTGACGTCCACCTCGTCGAACGGGATCTCGATAAACAGCAGCGCAAAAGGATAGCAGCCCGCGGGCAGCAGGTTGTAATAGGCGCTCGACAGCCCGTGCAGCAGCAGACGGTCGCGAATCAGCCGGCGGTTCACAAAGATGTAGATCGAGTTGCGATTCAGCTTCTGCACCTGCGGCCGCGAAACGAAGCCCGCGAGCCGAAACG
>JBGOUJ010000369.1:0-7917 GCA_041477005.1 Terriglobia bacterium
AACCCCCAGCTCATATCCGGCCCGGCGCATCACATCTTCGAGGATGTGGCGTTTTTCATTCTTGTGCTTCAGGTAGTACAGGTAATCGGCCTCGCCTTCGGATAGAACGGCGGCGGCGATCGCCTCGACGACCGCAGGAGTCTCGCTGGGCCGGCCCCGGCGCTTGGCCTTCTTCCCGGGTCGTGCAGGGCCCCCAATCAGGGTGCCTTTTCCGATAACGCGGCGCATCTGCCTTCAGCATAGCGCTTTCACCGGCCCTTCCGCGCTTTCATCGTATGAACAGGCTGCTTGGCGTGGGCAGAGGCGCTTCAGGCGACCGGGGCCGGCTTGCGAATTTGCATTTGGAATGCCAAAATACATACCAGATGCCGTACATCGAGCCTTCAATCAAATAGTTCAGCCAGCGGAACGGTGATCTCCGGGTCCCGCGTTCGCAGGATGCCATCTTGAACTTCCTGCATCCCGGCGGTGGTATAGATGTAAGCGCGCTTGGTTCGAGGATTCAGGAGCCACACGAACGGCACTCCGAAGGACAGGTAGTCGTCGATGCGTTCCTGCATCTCGCTCATGCGGTCGTCCGGGGACAGGATCTCGATGCAAAGGAAGGGCGGTCGGGTGTAGATCGGCTCGATCGGTGTGTCGCTCTTCACCACGCAGAGGTCCGGCACCCGGAAGCGGTCCGGCTTGACCTGAACGCGCTG
Source organism: Terriglobia bacterium (assembly GCA_041477005.1). Classification (GTDB taxonomy): domain Bacteria; phylum Acidobacteriota; class Terriglobia; order Bryobacterales; family JACQDG01; genus JBGOUJ01. Next base: position 702 of record JBGOUJ010000369.1, read on the forward strand.
CTCGGGGACCACATGGATACCCCATTGCTTCTCCCGACTGAACAGATAGTCGCCCAAACGCATTTGCAGCCTGCTGTGATCGTGCTCGCCCAAGTTGCGCTCCACTACGACGCCGTCCACGTACTCGCAGTCGGGACGGTAGCTCGTGGTCAGGTATACCTCTACCGGTAGGAGGGTGCCGCTCCGCATAACTCCCATAATAGCCCATCCCTGTTCATCGCGTCAGCGCGTCCTCGATCCAAGGCGGCGTGGCATCCATGAGCCGGCCCAGCTCGGGGATGGCATCCATCATCTTTTCCTTCATCTGCCAGGCCACCTGACGGTAGGCGAAGTGGCCCTTCACTCCCGATCGCACCCGCGCGATGTACTCGGCTTCGGCAAAATCCATTTTGTAGAGGAAGCGCAGGCGGGTCGCGAACGGAAGCAAGTAATGCGCCGCCTGTAATGAGGTGGCGGCCACCGTCTGCCGGGCCTGCCGAGCATTCTCCAGGGCGTTCCGGTAGACCGCGCCCAGCCCGGCTTCCTCGATCAGCGCCGGGGTTTCTTCCCCCAGCGCGGACGTGAATTCCTGCCGGATCTGCTGGCAGCGGCGGTGGCGATGCAGGTCGCGGTAGGCGCCGATGTCGGTGACAATGTCGAAGACGAAGCCGTACCCGCTGCGAAATTCCCGCAGCAGCTCGTCGCGGCCCGGCCGACCGTGGAGCGACACGTCGATCACCTCCCGCTTGCGCGCCGCGCTCCAACCGGCGATCTCATCGTGGATCGCCCGGAACGGCTGTTGCGTTACCGCGTAGAGCAGCGTCGCCACGATCTCCTCGATCGGGTCGCTGGGGCGAACGAGGTCGACCCCCACTTCGGCCGGCGCCGGCCTCGAAGGGAAATTCTGCGCCGCCCAGGCCGCCAGCCGGCATCGAGCTTCCTGCGCGTAGAGGTCCGGATCGGCATGGCGCGCCAGCGTCGGCGCGAGCGGCTCCTGCCCCGTCGCCGCATCCCACACGCAGCCCGGCGGTGCCGCGCAAGCCTCCGCCATCTCCGAGGTGATTTGGCGCACCTCCGCGTAAGCGCTGGCGCCCAGGCGCCGCATCTGCTTCTCGAGGGTCCGGATGCTGGTGACCTGGCCGATGTTAGTCGGGATACCTAGAAACAATAAGTAGCGAGCCACATCGAACGCCCGGGCGGCCAGGGTGCGTCGATAGGCGTCCGGCTTCATGGCTTCCGGCCTGAGATGCCGCTCCATCAGGTGATCGAGGACCTTCTGATGTAATCCGAGGTACGCGTCGATCAGCCCCTGGGCGGCGCCAAAATAAACCCGCTCCGCGTCGGCGTCCGCGATCTCCGGTGGGACAATGACGCCGCCCGTCGAAAAATCCTGGTACCGGCTGGACTTGGCCTGCCCATCCCACAGCGGCTCATCCTCGATCTCGACCGCCGCCAGCTCCGAGATGCCCTCGAAGCAAAAGATGGCGTGGCCCAAGTCGGCGATGGAAGCGTGGCCGTATTGAAAATAGTAAGACTCCAGGAACTTCTGTGAGTCGTGGGACCGCACCCATTCCAAGCTCTGGAAAATGGAATCCGGCGAGCGGCTGTACCGCGCCAGCGCATACGCCGACTTCTCCGGCGGCATCGGAGACACCACCACCACCCGCTTGCGAGAATCAGCAGTCATCGGGTGGATTATAGCAATGACGCAGCGATCGGCAGGCAGCCGTCAGGAATCAGCCTTTAGCCATCAGCAGTCAGCCGTCAACAAGCAGAATCAGCTCTTAGGCATAAGCAGTCAGCCGTCAGCAAGCAGCCCTCAGCCTATCGGCGGTCGCCTTCCGCAATCGGCCTCCCAGCCCTCAGCCATCAGCCGCCGGCACGTCGTGCCGCAGTCACCAAACGCTGACGGCTGATACCTGATCGCTAACGGCTGATTGCTGATACTGAAAGCCGGCGACCGACCGCTGCCTGCTGATGGCTGATAGCTGAAGGCCGATGGCTGACGGCTGATGGCTGACGGCGGCAGCGGCGAACCCGGCGCGCTTCAGGTGACAGCCGCGGGCGCTCCCGGAGACGGGCTTTCCGGGGCCTCGAGTTTCTGTGAGACGCAAAAGACCTCCACCAGCCGCAGCACCTTCTCCACGGCCTGCCCCGGGTTCCACTGGTGAATGGCGAACTTGGATGTGATGTGCAGCAAGCCGCTGCCTTTCGTTTGCACCTCGAAGGGCTCGTTGGCGATGCCGCTCAGGACCTTTTGCAACAAGGCCCGCACTTCGCCTGCCGGCAGAGTGTCCCGCACCCCTACAAAAGCGGGACCGCCCCAGCGGAACAGAGAGAACCGCTCCGGAAGTTGCTCCCGGAGCTTGCGGGAAAAGTTGCGAAGCACGTCATCGCCGCACTCCGCCCCGTAGCGCAGGTTGATCTGGTCCAGCCTTTCGATCACCACCATGGCCACCATGAAGGGTTGACCCGTTTCGCTCAGCTCTCGGATCACCTTCTCGGCCTCCCTCCGAGCGGGAAGGCGCGTGAGCGGATCCTGCGCCGAGGCGTGGGTCAAGCGGGTGATTTCGTGATGCGCTTCATCCAGTTCCTGTTGCAGACGAGTGATAGTGCCGCCGGAGGCGGTCTCTTGAGTGCCGACGGTTTCCTGCAACTGCGTGACCTGCTCGGAAAGCTTCTTGCGCAGGTAGGTGATGTCTTCGATCTGGGAGATGTTCTGGAAATTTTGAACCGTTTTGCGAAGCTCCACGTAAAAGTTCTTGTTCTCGGTATCCAGCCGCGAGGCGGTGTCGGCCAACAGGTTGATAATGCGCTTCAGCTCCTCTTCCCGATGGTTCGTTTGGGTGGCCAGCTTGGCCCAATGGTCCTCCAAAGACTTGCTGAGCAAGGCCGAGATCACCTCGACGTTGGTGGGGCTCGAATCCTCTTGCAAGCGTCTTAGCAAGGAGTCCAGATTGGTGCAGAACCAGGCGTGCTCCTCCCTGTCCGTGACCAGAATGCGGTCTCGCGTGGTGGCGATCAGCGAATCGACCATGCCAGGAAGGCTTTGCGCTCTCGGTCTTCACCGGTCAGTCGGTCCAGATGCTTCCGGATCGAGATCACTTCTCCAGGGCCTCGAGACCTCCATCGGTCACCATGTTGTATCGGCAGAACTGGCTTGCCAACATTATCCCTGGCTGAGAAACTGAGGCCATGAGCTCCCTCGCCATCCCCGTCTTCGCCATTCACCCCCAAGCGCAACTGCCCCGCTCCGCCCACTCAGCCAGTGAAGACGCCGGCATGGATCTGTTTGCCGCCGAAGAAGCCGTGCTGCCGCCCGGGGAGTGGGCCGCCGTCGGGACGGGCCTGACGATGGAGATCCCGCCAGGTTACGAAGGCCAGGTGCGGCCTCGCAGTGGCTTGGCCCTGCGCCACGGAATTGCCTTGCTCAACTCTCCCGGCACCATCGATCCCGGATACCGCGGCGAAGTGCGGGTGGTGCTCATCAATCACGGTAAGACCGAATTTCACATTCAGCCTGGCGACCGCATCGCCCAGCTCATCATCGCCTCCTACACCGCCGTGGACTGGAAGCTGCAGCCCGCCTTGAGCCCCTCCGCGCGCGGCGCCGGCGGCTTCGGCTCCACCGGCGCCTAAGTCCAGCGGGGTGATGAGATGAGAAGCTCTGGAAACCCATTTCACGGGGGGACGTAGGGCACCTAGACGCTAAGAACAAAGGGCTTCCCCAGCGCCCGCGGCGTCTCCGCGGTAAATCGAATTCGTTTTGCAGCAACCTGGTAAGACTGTCGTGCGGGGCCACGGGGCCAACGCGGCCACACTCTGTTTGCAGGAACCCGCCTGTTTCTTCTAGAATGACTTTGAGGAGGTTGTATGCCGCTGCGACAGTTTAGAAGCCCTCTGCCGATACTCACTCTCATCGCGCTGCTCCTGTTCCCCGGCCAACTGCCCGCGCAGGACCACGTCGTCTCTCCGGCGGATCTTCACCAGGAGCTGCAGGCCGCGGCCCAGGCCCGGCAAGCGAACCGCGCCCGGCTGGAGAAATTCTTCTCCTCGGAGTCTGTGAGAAAAGCCCTGCGGTCTGCCAGGATCGACTGCGCGCAGGTCGAAAAAGCGGTCCCGCTCCTGACCGACGACGAGGCTGCCCGCCTGGGGTCTCTAGCCGACAAGTTGCAAAACGATCTCGCCGCCGGCGCCTTGAACAACCAGCAGATCACGTACATCATCATCGCTCTGGCCACGGCTGTCATCATCCTGGTCATCGTCGCCGCCCGATAAGCGGCCCACTATGCTTCGCTGGATCGCCGGTTCCCTCGCTGCCTGCCTGCTGGCCGGCCCTGCCGGAATCTGGCTCGACGTCCCGTTCGTCAAGCAGGAAAAGAACGGCTGCGGCGCCGCCAGCATCGCCATGGTCCTGCGGTACTGGACCAAGGGCGCCGACGCCGCCCAAATCCAGCAGGCGCTCTATCACAGCGAGGCGCCAGGCATCCGCGCCTCGGATATGGAGCACTATTTCCAGGCCCAGGGCTTTCGGACGTTTCTCTTCCGCGGCGCTTCGCCCGATCTGAAAGAGCATCTTTCCAAGGGTCGGCCGCTGATCGCCTGTCTCAAGCCCGGCGCCCGCTCCACCCTTCACTACGTCGTAGTGGTCGGTCTCGATTCCAACCAGGATCTGGTCCTGCTCAACGACCCAGCTCAACGAAAGCTTTTGAAAATAGACCGGGCGACCTTCGAAAAGCAGTGGAGCGGCGCCGATCACTGGACCTTGCTGGCCGTTCCCGCCCAGACCAATTGATGCTCCCCTCGGCGTCGCTCCTGCTCTGTCTCTGTCTCTCCGCCCCGCCCACTGCCGATCAAGATTACAACCGGGGCATGGCCCTGGCGCGCGCCCAGCGCTGGGACGAGGCCGAGCAAGCCTTTCAGGCCGGCCAGCAAAGCAACCCCCACGACAAGCGCTTCCCCCTCGAGCTTGCCGGAATCGCCTTCAAGCGCAAGAACTACTCCGCCGCCCGCGTCTGCCTCCGCCGCGCCCTCCGCCTCGATCCCGCCGACTCCTACGCCCACGATTTCCTCGCCACCCTCTATCTCCTCGATGGAAACCTGGAAGCCGCTCTGAAGCATTGGAACCTCGTCGGCAAGCCGCAGATCAACGAGGTGAGGATCGATCCCCAACCCCGCGTCGATCCCGTCCTCCTCGACCGCGCCTTCACTTTCTCCCCGGCGAGCGTTCTGGAGCTCCCGGATTTTTTCACCACGCAAGCGCGCCTCCAGCGCCTGGAGATCTTCCCCTATTACCAGTTCGACCTCATCCCAACCCCCGGCGAAAAATTCGACCTTGTCTTCCGCCCCCGCGAGCGCAACGGCTGGGGCGACAGCACCCTCGACGGCCTCCTCGGGCTTCTCCGAGGCGCCCCCTACCAGGCCATCCACCCCGAGTTCTACAACCTCCGCCGCTCCGCTCTAAATGTCGCATCCATGCTCCGCTGGGACGCCCAAAAGCGCCGCGCCTTCGCCACGCTCTCCGCCCCGCTGATCGGTAACCCCAAGTGGCGCTACCAGATCTCCTTCGACGCCCGAAAAGAAACCTGGGACCTCGCCCGGTCCCAGGATCTTCACCTGCAAAGGATCGAAGCGGCCGCTGAGCTGCAATCGATTGCCGGCGCTCGCTGGGCCTGGAGCAGCGGCATCCACCTCACAAGCCGAACCTTTCGCGGCCTCACCGCCCCTGTCTTTACCAACGGAGTTTCCTTGAAATACCGCACCGCCCTCGATTACCGTCTCCTCCGAATCCCCGAACGCCGCCTGGCGGTTACCTCTACTGCCTCGTGGCAACTGGGCCGCCTGTTCGCCCCATCCTTCCACGCCTTCTCCAAAATGGAAGGCGCCGTCGAGGCCCACTGGCTTCCCCAATCCCGCGGCGACGACTATGAAACAACCGCCCGCTTCCGCGCCGGCAAGACGCTGGGCGACGTCCCGTTCGACGAGCTCTATATGCTGGGTCTCGAGCGAGACAACGACCTCTGGCTTCGAGGCCACATCGGCACGCGCAACGGCAAGAAAGGCAGCGCCCCCTTGGGCCGCGATTATGTCTTGTTCAACTGGGAACTGGACAAAACGATCTACAAGAACGCCTTCTTGCAACTGAAGCTGGGCCCCTTCCTCGACACCGGCAGGATTTACGATGAATCCGGCGGCTTCGGCTCACCCAACTGGCTCTGGGACACCGGCGCCCAATGCAAACTCCGCGCCCTCCACGGTCCCACGCTGATTTTCTCCTACGGCAAATCCCTCCGCACCGGCCAGAACGCGTTTTACACGCTGGTCAAGCCTTCAGCTCCACAATAATCGCCCCCGCGTCACGTCCTGCCCCTCGGGACGTTCAGGCGGCGCCTGGGTCTGAGCGCTCGCTTTTCCGAGTGGAGCGATGTCTGTTTCGTGAAATCGTCCCTACGGATCTGGCCGAAACACAATCTGGACGGGCAGTTTTATCTCCACCGGCTCGCCGTTTCGCAAGGCCGGCCGATAACGCCACTGCATAGCTTCCTCTATCGCTGAGGCGTTGAGGAAGGGGTTGCCGCTCAAAACAGTTACCGCTTTGACAGTCCCCTGTTTGGTGATCGTCGCTTCCAGCTTGACCACCCCGTAAATGCCGCGCTCCTTGGCCAGTGGTGGAAGAGTGGGTATCGGCATGCCGACCAGCTTGGCCTGTTGAAAATTGCCTCCTGCGCGGACGCGAGCCGGCGGGCGCGCCTTGGGGGACTCCCGTTGGACCGAGGGCGGCGGCGCCTCCGGCGGTGATGCAGGCGACGCCGAAACAAGCGGCTCAACCGCTGCGGCTGGCACGGCATTCGAGGCCCCGCCCGGCATAGTGGGAATGCCAGCCGATGGTGGTGAGGAGCCATCTTCCGGGATGACCGCCGTCTGTGGGTTCACCGAATCCGCCGGCGGCCCCAGCTCCGGTGGAGAGGGAGAAGAAGCCCCGCCCGCCTCCTCTGCAGTCGCGGTCTGCGACAGCGCAATGGGGAGAGCACTCCGAACGGGTGGTGGTACGTTTGGAGAGGTTCGGACACCCACGCCGACCACGCCGGCCGTCCCTACAAGCAAGAAGACCGAAACCGCCAGGGCCAGCCCCTGGCTACGAGGGACAGTAGGAATTGGGGCCGGCGGCGCCAGCATCTGAAGTGCCATTGCGGCAGCCGCGAGGGACCGATCTCGCGCCAGGCTGGCCTCGACCAAG
>JBGOUJ010000370.1:0-7896 GCA_041477005.1 Terriglobia bacterium
CAGGGCCAAGGACGCAAGCACCAAAACAACGGAGCGCGTTGGCCAACGCTCGCGACTACTATCAGGATAAGGGGTGATTGGGCTCCGAGCGGGAGAGGCGGAGCGGAAGTGGTTGAAAAGGGACGGAATAAATTGTCGGGAGGCCCGTGACTGGATTTTCAAGGGTGGCTATTTCCGCGACCAATTGGTCGCGGCCTTGAAGCCGCATCCTGTTCAGCCATCTCGACTGCTCCCGGCTGATTTGAGCTTCCGTGGAGTGGTAGACTGTAGCGCGACGGTTGATTTGGTGATCGCCTCGTGGAGTCCATTTATTACGTGATGTGCTGGGCTTGCCATCGAGCTTGCCCGCACTGTTACGAAGACCGGTTCCATCCGTATCACGGCGAGGAGCTGCGGGGGGTGGTGGCCGAAGCCGAGGCCAATTTCCCCAGGATCGTCGAAAACTTCCCGGAGCGGATGACGTACCTCGACGGCGATCGGGAAAAACGCGGCAGCGTGATCCTGGCCGGGGGCGAGATCCTGCTCGATGCGGTGCGCCAGAGGGTGCTCTATCCGGCGCTCGGGATGCTGCACGCCAAGTATTCCCAGCGCGGCGGCGTGAAGCTGGTGGTGCAGACGACGGGCGACGTCTTGAGCGAGAGGATCGTCGGCGAGCTGCTGGAGAGACGCGTCTGGATGATCTCGGTCTCGGGCGTGGACGCCTATCACGCCGGGCTGGAGGAAGAATCGTCGCGGGACGAACTGCGGCGGGAACTGACGGACCTGTTTCGGTCCCACGGAATGGAGCACTTCGCCCCGGTCGGGGAGCACGCCCGCGAGGCCGCCGATGACGGCCGCTATTTTCATTTCTTCGGGGCCACCCCGGACTCCTGGATCGGGAAGCTCTGGCCACGGGGGCGGGCGCAGCAGAACGAGCTTTCGACGGCCACCGCAGCCGACAATTTCTGCAACCGCTGGTCGGGTGGGCTCAACTTTCTGCAGTACCGGCAGAAGGGGTCCGAGGTTTCGGTCGAGCCCAACGGCAACGTCTACCCGTGCTGCGTCAAGACCAGGATGCCGATCGGGAACCTGCTCGAGCGGAAGCTCGATGACATTCTGGAAGGCTTGATCGGGGATCCGGTTTACGAGGCGATCTCGATGGGACATCCGGAGCGGATGGGGATCGCTCGCGGCTGGAGCGTCGAGAGCTTTCTGGAGAAGTCCAGGACGGTTTTGCCGTCCGGGCGGATCTATCAGAATCTCTGCATCGGCTGCGACCGGTTCCACGAGGATGTTCTGATGGCGAGGAAAGAGCAACTGGTATCTATCGGCTCTTAGGGCCTGTCAAGAAATAACAGTGCCAACCGCTCCCTGACGGTCGCGGCTCGGAAGGGCTTTCGAGCCGCGCGCGTGAGCATGGTAATTCTATGACGGGCGCTTAGTTTAGCAATCAGCTTTCCGCTATCAGCAACCGGCGCTCGGCGCCGACGGCTGCTAGCCTGGTTCTTTTTGATTCTTAATCTCTGGAGGAGAATATGGAAAAGCGACGAGCGTTTTTGAAGAAGGCAGCGGGAATAGGAGCGGGCGCGGCGGTGGGAGCGGTGGCGGTGGCCGCGGCGACGGGCGGGCGCAACAAGGCGCCCGGCGGCATTCGCGCCGGCAACCTCTACTACAGCTCCGGGCTGACGGGCGTGCGGCAAGAGGCGCGCAAAGACCCGCTGGCCTTCGGGGGGGACATCAAGGAGCAGACCGACAAGATCCTGAAACAGCACAAGGCGAACCTCGAGGCGATGGGGTCGTCGCTCGAAAACGTGCTCAAGGTCAGCGTGTTCCTGGCGGACGTGAAGACCGAGAAGAACGCCATGAACGAAGTCTACGCGCAGTATTTTCCCAAAGACGCGCCGGCCCGCACGGCGGTCGGCGCCAGCTTCCCGGGCACGGCCACGCGGGTGGAGATCGAGCTGGTGGCGTGGATTCCGTAGAGTCACCGGGCGACGGAAAGCCGCGCGACGGTCCACAGGATCTTGGCGCCGGCGGCCAGGCTGGCGCCGAGATTCCCGGAAATCTTACTGCGGCCGATCCGCAGCCGGTAGGAAACCGGGACCTCGGCGACGCGGAGTCCTTTCTGGACTGCCTTGATCTGCATTTCAATCGTCCAGCCGTAGCCGGTATCGCGCATGCCTAGCCGGCGGAGGCACGAAGCGCGGATGGCGCGGAAGGGGCCGAGGTCGGTGTAACGGTGGCCGTAGAGCAGCCGGATCAGCCCGACGGCCAGGCTGTTGCCGAGGCGCTGATGGGGAGCGAGCGAACCGGCTTCGCTCACGCCCAGCGTCCGGGAGCCGATCACCAGGTCGGCGCGGCCTTCGAGAATCGGCGCCAGCAGCGCCGCGGCTTCGGCCGGGACGTCGCTCGCGTCGGCATCCATGAAAACCACGACCTCGGTCGCGGGGTCGAGAGCGGCGATGCCGCGGAGGCAGGCGCTGCCGTATCCCCGTCGCGGCTCGCCGACCACCGTGGCGCCGGCGGCGCGGGCGATCGCGGCGGTCCGGTCGGTCGAGCCGTTATCCACCACCAGAACCTGGGCGTAAAGGCCGCGGGGTAGTTCGGCCAGCGACCGCGCGATAGAGGGCTCTTCGTTGAGCGCCGGGATGATCAGGGCGATGCCGGCTGGAGGAACCGCCCTTGCCTGGAGGTCCGGCGGCATGATAAAAAGAAGATAGCAAAGCCAGAGGGAACGAAACGCAGCTTCCGATGAGTGAGCCGCAGACGGCAGACAAGACGGTTGAGCATGTCCCGCCGCCGGGGGCGCGGTGGCTGGACCTGCGCGCCTGGGTCCGGGACGTGGTCATTTCCGTGGTGATCGCCGCCGTCGTCATCGTGTTCCTGTACCAGCCGGTGAAGGTCGAGGGCACCAGCATGATGCCGTGGCTCAGCGACCAGGAGCGGATCTTCGTCAACAAGTTCGTCTACCGCTTTGAGGACATCCACCGCGGCGACATCGTGGTCTTCTGGTTTCCGCTCGATCCAACCAAGTCCTACATCAAGCGCGTGGCGGGGTTGCCGGGGGACGTGGTGGAGATCGTGCAGGGAACGGTGCTGATCAACGGCCAGCCGTACGGGGAAAACTATGTGCCCGAGCAATACCGGGACCGCATGAGCTATCCGCCGGTCCGGGTTGATACGGATCATTACTACGTGCTGGGCGACCACCGCAACGCTTCCAACGACAGCCGCACCTGGGGGACGGTGGAACGAAGGCGTATTTACGGTAAGGCTGTCTTTGTCTATTGGCCCCTGGAGAAGTTCGGAGTGCTGCATTAGGGAAGGGCGAGGCGGGAGTCGAAGGTGGATGCTCCGAGCCCCAGCGCCTAACCCGCAGTCCCGGCCCCTAACCTAACGCCCGGCCCCCAGTCGGGCTGGCTTCCGAGCGGGGGTTTGGAGGATCTCGCGCACTTTCCGGGCCAAGCCTTCCCGGGTGAACGGCTTTTGCAGGAAGGCTCTTCCCGGATCGAAGCGGTCGCGCTCGACGATGGCGTCCTTGATGTAGCCGGATACGAACAACACTCTCATGTCGGAGTGCAGCGCCAGCAAGCGCTCGGCCAGCTCGCGGCCGCTCACGCCGGGCATCACTACGTCGGTGACAACCAGGTGGATGGGGCCGGCGTGCCGGGCGCAGGTGAGCAACGCTTCCTCGGCGTGGCCCGCCTCCAGCACCGTGTAGCCGTTCCTCTCCAGGATCTTGCGGGCCAGCACCCGGACCGATTCCTCGTCCTCCAGGACTAGGATCGTCTCGGATCCCCGGGGGATCTCGCCGCCCTCGGGGACCGCGACCGGGGGCGCGACCGGCTCATCCACGGCCGGAAGGTAGATGGTGAAGGTCGAGCCGCGCTCCAGCTCGCTCGACACCACTATTTCGCCGCCGCTCTGCTTGATGATCCCGTAGACGGTAGACAGCCCCAGACCGGTCCCCTTGCCATACGGCTTGGTGGTAAAGAAGGGCTCGAAGAGGCGGGACCGGGTTGTTGCGTCCATGCCGCTGCCGGTGTCGGTCACCTGCAGCAGGACCTGAGGGCCGTTGCCCAGATCGGCGTTCGCCGTTTGGATGGTCAGCCTGCCGCCCTGCGGCATGGCGTCACGGGCGTTGACGACCAGATTGACGATGACCTGTTCGATCTGCCCCGGATCTGCCCGAACCGCGCACAGATCGGGGGCCGGCACGGTTGACAACTGGATGTGCTCGCCGATCAAAGGGCGCAACATTTTGCCCATGCCGGCCACCAGCGCATTGAGGTCCAACACTTCGGGTTGCAGCATCTGCCTGCGGCTGAAGGCCAAGACCTGGCGCGTCAGTCCGGCGGCCCGGGCCGTCGCCTGCTGGATTTCTTCGACCGAGCCACGGCGCGGGTCGGCCGCGTCCAGGTCTTCGAGCAGCAGCTCGCTGTGTCCGCCGATGGCGGCCAGCAGGTTGTTGAAATCGTGGGCCAGGCCGCCTGCCAGTTGGCCGACGGCCTCCATCTTCTGGGCCTGGCGGAACTGTTCCTCGAGTTGCTTGCGCTCGGTGACGTCTTCCGCGATCCCCGCAACGCGGTGGGCCTCGCCGCGCTCGTTCAGAACCGGAGAGGAGCGAGTCGACATCCAGCGAACCGTTCCGTCCGCTCGCACGATCCGGTACTCGATAAGGTACGGCTCCGCGAAGCGGGACCTGCACGTTTCGGTAACTCGCGCGCGATCCTCGGGATGAACGGCATCCAGCCAGGAGTCCGGCGCTTCGTACAAACTCTCGCAAGTACGCTCCTACACCGTCTCGTAGGCAGGGCTGATGTAGAGGACCCGGTTGCTCCTGACATCGCGAATATAGAAGACCTCCCGCAGGCTTTCCGCCAACTGGCCGAACTTCTGCTCGCTGGAGAGCAGCTCCGCCTGGGCTTTCTTGCGCTGGGTAATGTCCTCCAGAGCCAGCAGGACCATTCGGGCGCGGCTCTCCGGTTGATCGATCCGGCGGGCGCTGGCCAGCAGGGTCTTCCGCCCGACGCGCGGGAACACGTGCTCGACCTCGAAGTGCTGAAAGCGGGTATTGTTGGCCAGAACATCATCCAGCAGCGGCCGCAACACAGGGATGTTCCACTGGCCGTTGCCCAGATCCCAGAGCGGCTGGTTCTCGATCTCCTGCTGGGAGAGGAGGAAGGTCTGGCAGAATGGCTGGTTCGCTGTCTTCACGCCCCAGCCCTGGTCCAGAACAAGCAGGGAGGTGGGCACGGTATCCACGATGGCGGCAGCGTAATCGCGGGATTGCTGGAGCTGCTCCAGGCTGCCCCGGAGGTCGTCAACATCGACCAGAGCGACCACTGCGCCATCGATGCGGTTGTCGGCAGTCCGGTACGGCCGAATCCACATGGTGTGCCAGCAGCCTTGCCGGTCCTGGACGTCGAACCTCTGGACGCGGAGAGTTTCAATCACCTCCAGGATCCGTTTCTCCAGTTCGGGCACGTCGATATTGGGCCGCAGATCGGTCAACGGCCGCCCGACGTCGGTGGGGATCAGGTTGAGGACCTTTTCCGCCATGGGGGTGAAGCGGCGGATGCGCAGGTCATTTCCCAGCATGACAATGGGGAGATTCACGCTGACCAGCAAATTGCTCAGGTCGTTGTTTACCTGGCTCAATTCGAGGTTCCGGTTCAGCAGCTCCTCATTGACGGTGGTCAGCTCCTCGTTGGCCGACTGCAACTCTTCCTTGGCGGTCTCGAGTTGGGTCCTCCTCGGATGTTGCCGGACGGACCAGGGTCGTGCTACAAGGGAAGATACCACGTTTTCATGCAGGAATCTAAAACGCCGGGTAGCGGCGCCGTCCTGGCTCTGGAGGACGGCAGCGTCTTCGAGGGCCTCAGCCTGGGAGCGAAAGCGGAGTGCTATGGGGAAGTCGTTTTCAACACCGCTATCACCGGCTACCAGGAAATCTTCACGGACCCATCCTATAGCGGCCAGATTGTCGTCCTGACCAATCCGCAGATCGGCAACTACGGGGCGAACGCCGAAGACAGCGAGTCGGCGCGGCCTTATATCGAGGGTCTGGTGGTGCGCGAGTTTTCGGCGATCGCCAGCAACTGGCGGTCGAAGGAGCACGCGGCCGATTTTCTGTCGCGTGCGAGCATCCCGATCATCTCCGAGCTCGACACCCGCCTGCTCGTACGGCGGCTGCGCACGGCCGGAGTGATGCGGGGCGTGATCTCGTCGATCGAGCGGGACCCGGCGAAGCTGGTCGACAAAGCGCGGCACGGGCCGTCGATGGCCGGACTCGACCTGGCCACGCCGGTTTCAACCAAGCACCGCTACGAGTGGACGAAGGGAGTCGACGCCTGCTCGCCCCCGGAGCACGTGGGCGAGGCGCCGGAGCCGCGGCTGCACGTCGTCGCCTACGATTTCGGGATCAAGCGAAACATCCTGCGGCGGCTGGTGCACGTGGGGTGCCGCGTGACGGTAGTGCCGGCGCTGACGAGCGCCGAGGATGTGCTCGAACTGAAGCCCGACGGCGTCTTTCTGTCGAACGGTCCGGGCGACCCGGAGCCGCTGGTGGAGCAGGCGGCCAACGTCAGAAAGCTCATCGGGCGCGTGCCGATCTTCGGGATTTGCCTGGGGCACCAGATCCTGGGCCTGGCGATGGGCGGCAAGACCTACAAGCTGAAGTTCGGCCACCGGGGGGCGAACCATCCAGTGATCAACCTGACGAATCAGCGGGTGGAGATCACCTCGCACAACCACGGGTTTGCGGTGGATCCGGATTCGCTCCGCGCGAGCGAGGTCGAGATCACGCACAGGAACCTGAACGACCAGACCCTGGAAGGCTTCCGACACCGGAGCGAGCCGGTCTTCTGCGTGCAATACCATCCGGAGGCGGCGCCGGGGCCGCACGATTCGCACTACCTGTTTGATGAGTTTGTGAAGATGATGAGCGGCCGGGAAACCGGATTTGGAACCACAGATGAACACAGATGAACACGGATTCGGGATCAGTGAATGCCGAAAAGAAACGACATCCACAAAATTTTGATCATCGGGTCGGGACCGATTGTGATCGGGCAGGCGTGCGAGTTCGATTACTCGGGGACGCAGGCCTGCAAGGCGCTGCGGAGCGAGGGCTACGAGGTCGTGCTGGTCAACTCCAACCCGGCGACGATCATGACCGATCCGGAGCTGGCCGATGCGACCTACGTCGAGCCGCTCAGCAAGGAATATCTGGAAGCGATCATCGCGCGCGAGCGGCCGGACGCGCTGCTTTCGACCGTGGGCGGCCAGACCGGCCTCAACCTCTCGGTCGAGCTGGCCGAGGCGGGCATCCTCGAAAAATACGGCGTGGAGCTGATCGGAGCGAAGATCGAGGCGATCAAGAAGGCCGAGGACCGGCTGCTGTTCAAAGACGCCATGCGGAAGATCGGCCTCGAAGTGCCGCAGTCGCAACTGGTGAACAACCTGAAAGACGGCGCGGAGTTCGCCAGCCGGGTGGGGTACCCGGTGGTGTTGCGGCCGAGCTTCACGCTGGGCTGCTCGGGCGGCGGCATCGCTTACAACAGCGAAGAGCTTTCGGAGCTGCTGGAGCGGGGCCTCGATCTCTCGCCGGTGCACGAGGTGCTGATCGAGGAGAGCGTGCTCGGCTGGAAGGAGTTCGAGCTGGAGGTGATGCGCGATCTGGCCGACAACGTGATCATCATCTGCTCCATCGAGAACTTCGACCCCATGGGCGTGCACACCGGCGACTCCATCACGGTGGCCCCGGCGCAGACGCTCACCGACAAGGAATACCAGCGCATGCGCGACGCCGCCATCGCGGTGATCCGCGAAGTGGGCGTAGAGACCGGCGGCTCCAACATTCAGTTTGCGGTGCAGCCGGATACCGGGCGCATGGTGGTGATCGAGATGAACCCG
>JBGOUJ010000371.1:0-7863 GCA_041477005.1 Terriglobia bacterium
CGAGACATTGGTGGTCGATTGCGCCGAAGAGTTCACCGGGTTGGTGATCGAGATGCTCGGCCTGCGCAAGGGCCAGATGACCCGCATGGTGAACAACAACAGCGGCCGGGTGCGCCTGGATTTCGCCGTTCCGTCGCGCGGCCTGATCGGGGTGCGCAGCCAGTTGCTGACCGCCACGCGAGGCACGGCGGTGATGAACTCGCTGTTTGAAGGTTACATGCCCTGGCAGGGAGAAATCCCGCTGCGCCCCACCGGAGCGCTGGTAGCCGACCGCGTCGGCCGCACGACCGGATACGCGCTCTACAACCTGCAGGAGCGCGGCGAGCTGTTCGTGGGGCCGGGCGTCGAAGTCTACGAAGGCATGGTCATCGGAGAAAATTCCCGCGCCGCCGACCTCGACGTGAACGTGGTCAAGGAAAAGAAGCTCACCAACATGCGGGCGTCGGTGGCCGACGAAGCCATTCGCCTGATCCCGTTCCGGACCCTCAACCTGGAGCAAGCCATCGAGTTCATCAACGACGACGAGCTGGTGGAGGTCACGCCGCAGTCGATCCGGCTAAGGAAGAGGGGGCTCGAAGCGAACCGGCGGCCGAAGAGGAAAGAAGCCGGGCCGAATTGACCCGGTTGCCGAAAACGAATCGCTCCGGCAGGCGGCGCGCTGCCTCAGTTCTTCCCGGCCTTGGCGCCGCCCTGCTCCTGGGCCAAGCGGAACTTCACCGCTTCGAGCTTCTTGCTGATGCTGGCGATGTCTTCTGAGCTGGCTTCGGATTTGGGGCTCTGCTCCCACTCCTTCAGCGAGCGCTGCCATTGCTCGTGGGCTAGGCGGAGCTTGCCCTGCTTGAAGTAGACGTCGCCCAGGTGCTCGTGAACGGTGGGATCGCGCCCGGTTTTCTGCAGCGCCCGCTGGAGCAACTCCTCGGCCAGATCGAGCTTGTTCTGGCGGTAGTAGACCCAGCCCAAGCTGTCCAGGAAGGCGCCGTTGTCGGGCTCCGTCTCGACCGCCTTCTTGATCATGTTGTAAGCTTCGTCGAGCCGGACGTTGCGGTCCGCCAGCATGTAGCCCAGGTAATTCAGGGCGCCGGAGTCGTTGGGATCGATCTCCAGCACCGCCCGGAACTGCTTCTCGGCTTCGTCGTACAGCTTCTGCCGCTCGAGCAACGCGCCGTAGGCGAAGGAAACGGCCCGCTTCTGCTCCTTGCTCTGCGCGTAGCTCTGCGCCTTGTCGATAGCCTGCTTCGCTTCGTCGAACAGCTTGCCTTTTTCGAGCACCTGGACCAGGGCGATCAGCAACTCCTGGTCCTCGGGACCGTTCTTCATCAGGCCGCGAATGATCTGTGCGCCCTGCTTGGCGTCGCCAACGTCGCCCAAAACGGAAGCGCGGGTGACGGCCACCGACCGGTCCTTTGGAAACTTCTTATAAGCGGCCGCCGACTCGGTCTCGGCGCGGCGGTAGTCCCGAGCCGCCCGAAGCGTCTCCACCACTTGCAGGCTGGCGCGCGGACCGCTTTCGGGGTCGACATCCATCATCGCCCGGAAAGCTTTCTCGGCGGCGGCGTAGTTTTCGCGAGACCGCTCGATCCCGCCCAGCTTCTCGTAGAAAAACGCTCGGTTGCTGCGATCCCGCTGGGTGTATTCGGCGGGATTCGTCTTGATCGTGGCCTCGATCAACTTCTGCGTCGCCGCCACGGCCTGGTCGATCTTGCCCTCGCTTTCGAGCAACAGCACCTCGTTGTAGGGCACCTCGATCATCTCGGAGGGCGCCAGGGCCGCCGCTTTCTGAAGGGCCGCGCGAGCCTTGTCAAAGTCACGCTTCTGGCGGTAGATCTGGGAGAGGCGCAAATAGTTCTGGGGATCCTGCGGGTCGCCCTGGGCGAGCGACTGGTACTGCTCCAGCGCCTTGTCGTATTGCTCGGCCAGCATCAGGTTGCGGGCCAGCGAGCGCCGCGCTTCCAGGTTGGTGTGGTCCAGTTGCACGGCCTTCTGGAGCGCTTCGATGGCCTTGTCGTTCTGGTTGGCCTGCTCGTAAGCGCCGCCTAGGGTGGCCAGAATCTTGGAGTTGGGCCGCTTTTCCGCCGCGCGCTGGAGCACCTCGATGGCGCCGGCCGTATCGCCGAGCTCGGCGTAGAGGGCGGCCAGCTCGGTGAGGGCTTCATCCGAGTTGGAGTCGAGCGCGAGGGCCGCTTTCAGAGCCTTCTCCGCCTTCACCGACTCCCGCCCCACGCGGTAGAGTTGGGCTAGGTGCAGGTAGCTCTCGAAGTCTTTCGGATCGATCGCGACGATCTTCTCGTATTGCTCGATGGCGCGGCGCAGCAGGTCCTCATTGAGGCGGCTCTGACCCGGATCGGCCAGGTAGCCTCGATAGATGCGGCCCAGCACGCGGCGCATCTCGAGATTCTTCGGGTCCCGCGCCAGCACCGCGTCGGCTTCGGCCACCGCGTCGTTCAGCCGGCCGGCTTGCGCGTAGAGGTCTACCAGCTCCGAGCTCACAAATTCCGAGGTGGGATCGCCCTGAATGGCCAGCTTGTACTCTTCAATGGCCTTGTTCACGTATTCGGTGCTGCGGTACTCGCGGGCAAGCTGCTCGTACAGATGAGCCATCGAGAAATGGTAGTAGGCGGCGGCGCGGTCGGGCGGCTTCTGAGCCGGGGAAGATTGTTGGGCGAAAACCAGGCTCGCCGGCAGGAGCAGCCACGCAGCGGCGATCCTGCCTATATTTTTGACATGCATCAAGTTGAATATCTCCGGACGGACAGAAACGGCGCAGCCGGTTCTGCCGCCATCTCTTATAGTATAGCGGAGCGGCGGGACCGGACACAAATTGGACGTTGTCACTCATACGGTGGTTGCAGCGGCGATTGGGACGGCCGGCTATCGGGTCTGGGGCCGCCGGGGCCTGGTGTGGCTCCTGGTGGCGGCTAACCTGCCCGAGCTGGAACGGGTGGTTGAGCTGGCCAGCCCGGCGGTGGGGGTGAAGACCATTCACGGGGTCGGCCATTCCCTGCTGATGGCCCCGGTGCTGGGCCTGCCGCTGGCGGCGTGGCTGGCGCGCCGGCTGCAGAGCTGGAAATCAGCCGCGCAGATTGTAGCGCTGGGGTTGGGATCCCACCTGGCGCTCGACCTGGTGAGCGGGCCTGGCGTCCGGCTGCTGTGGCCGGTCTACCCGCAGCTTTTCGGATGTCGCCTGGTAACCCGCTATGACCTCTGGACCCTGCTGGTGCTGGGCGTTACCTTGGTCGGCACGCAACTGCTCAACTTGGTGAATCGCGACATGGGCGCAGCGGCCTATCGGCTCGAGCCGCCGGCCAGCGCGGGTCTGGTAATCGTGGCGGCGCTGTTAGGTGTCCGGGCTGTGACCATGATGGCGCTCGAGAGCCGCTGGGGCCCTTTAAGCCCTTCCGCCCTCAGCCCGCTGACCTGGTATGCCGTCACCGATGGGGCTGAAGACTACACGGTCGAGGAAATCACCCCGTGGGGCGAAGGGCCCACCTTCCGCTTCCGTAAGCCACAGCCGAATCGCGTCTTTGAAACCGCCGCCGAGACGCCGCTGGCGCAGGCCTTCCTGGAGACGGCCCAGTTTCCCCTCTATTCGCTGGAGCGCGGCGATAGGGGAATGCTGGTTCGCATCCGGGACCTGCGCTTCTACACACCGGTCGGGGAAGGCAAGGAGTACTCGGTGGAGATCGAAGTGACCCCGCAGCTTCAAGTTGTTGGCCAGCGCGCGCGGATGTAACCCGGGCCGGCGAGCTACCCCGCCGGCTCGGGCCGGGCGGAGCGTCACGGAGTGGCGGTCGAGGAACCGGCCTTTTTCTCGCCCTGGGCGAGGGTGGGGGCCTGGGAGCGGGCGATGCCCCGCAGCGCGGTGACCTCCTCGGGGCGCAATTGGGCCTGAACATCCAGGTCCGCTGGATGCAGCGGTGAGCGGGTGGCGTCGCTCGCGTGGTGCTCGGGCGTTCGCAGCAAAGTATGCATCAGCTCGTGCGCGACCACGCGGCCGGCCAAGCGCGTGTACATCGACGGGAAGACCTGCCGGTTGGGCATCTGGGCGCGCATGTTGGCCATCGCCACCGCGATCTGGTCGCAGCTCACGACGGCGAACGGGAGCACCTCGCCATTGCCGATCAAGGTCCAGCCGAGCGACAGACCGCCCTCTGGCGTGCCGCCCTGTGGCGTGGCTTCAACCGCCCGAAAAGGCGTGCAGCGCCCACGCATTTCGATCATCACTACCCGGTTATAGGTCTTGGAGCCGTGTTTCCCGTCCAGGATCTCCCAGCGGAGGTCCAGTCCGGTGGGTTGAAAGATGCCGGCGACTTCCTTCTGGAGCTGTTTGACAAATCCGGGAGTGGGCTTGCGGTCGAACTTCAACAACACGCCCACGGTCGGGGGCAACAGTTCGGGGGAAAGCGGTGCGGCCGGCGCCCCGGCGGTGAAAGATAGAGCTAGAAGGCCCGGCAAAATCCGAGCTGTCATGAGTTCCTCCGTTGTGGGAAAACCCTGCGTTGTGTTTTCCCAGCCCGCTCGCGGTGGCCGCCTCGGGCGGGCATTCTATTTGGACGGGCAACACAGAAAAACGTATCCGAACAAACTTGTGTTGTAACAAGTTGTACCGGCGGCCCCTGCCTGGGATAAGCCGCAGCGGCTTTTCCACCGATAGACCTCCCGTGGCGTGATGGGTGAGCTGACTTATCGCTCGGCCGACGAACTGGTCCACAATGGCGCGCCACTGCGCCAGATTCTGGAGGCGCACGAAAATTGGCTTGCCTCCGACGGGCAGTCGGGCAAACAGGCCGATTTGCGCCGCGCCGAGCTCGCCGGCGCCAATCTGAAAGGAGTAAACCTCAACAAGGCTGAGATGGAAGGCGCTTCACTTCAGGAGACCGATCTTGCTGAATCGAGCCTGATCGGCGCCGTCCTGCGGGGCGCCAACCTGGCCGAAGCCAGGCTGACCGGCGCCAATCTGCGTAACGCTGAGCTGGCCGACGCCAACCTGATGCGGGCCAATCTCACAGAAGCGGTTCTGATCGACGCTAACCTGCGCGGCGCCTGGCTCCGCTATGCACGTCTGGGGGTGGCGAAAATGGCCAGCGCCGACTTGACCGACGCGCACCTGGATTACGCTGACCTGCACCACGCCGATCTGTATAAGGCCACACTCACGGGCGCTTCCCTGAGCAACGCCAACCTGCGGGGGGCGAACCTGGGCCTGGTCGAAATGACCGCCGCGCAGTTGGGCTCGGCTACCCTGGCTTTGGCCAACCTGAGCGGCGCCATGCTGCGAAACTGCCGCTTCCATAAAGCGGACCTGACCCGCACCAACCTGGCCGGCGCCAATCTTCTCGGCGCCCGCCAGCTCACCCCCGCTCAACTGGCCTGCACCTCCACCAACGAAGTGACCATCCTGCCTGATGGCTCTCACGGCCCTTTCCTGAGCGGCAACGTCTCCCTGAAACGGTGATCTCCCAGATTCCTCACATCCCGGGCCGCTTCCCGACGGTCGCGGTTCGGATGTGGTATACGTAGTGTTTCCAGCATTCTGGGGCGCGGCGCTCCGAAAATCTCTCACTCTAACCGGTCAAAGGAGGCTATATGCCGTTTTCACTTCCTGCTCTGCCGTATCCCCTCGATGCGTTAGAACCGTTCATCGACAAAACGACGATGGAGATTCACCACGGGAAGCACCACAACGCATACGTAACAAATTTGAACAAAGCGCTGGAGTCGGCTCCGCAACTGGCCGATAAGACCGTCGAGGAACTGCTGGCCAACCACTGCGCGGCCGTGCCCGAGAACATCCGAACGGCGGTTCGCAACAACGGCGGCGGCCACATCAACCACTCCATGTTCTGGCAGATCATGGGCCACAAAGCCGGCGGCGAGCCGGGAGGGAAGCTGGCCGATGCCATCAAGAGCACTTTCGGCGGGTTTGATGCGTTCAAGGAGAAGTTCGCCGCCGCAGGCGTCGGCCGGTTCGGCTCCGGCTGGGCCTGGCTGCTGAAAGACGGCTCGGGCAAGATCGAGATCGTCTCGACCGCCAACCAGGACAGCCCGGTGATGGAGGGCAAGTTCCCCGTTCTAGGCCTCGACGTGTGGGAGCACGCCTACTATCTCAAGTATCAGAACCGCCGCCCGGACTACATCGCCGCGTGGTGGAACGTGGTGAACTGGTACGAAGTCGAGAAGCGGTTCACCAAGTAGGTCTCGCCACGGAGGGCGCCGGGGGACACAGGGGTCCGAGAGTTTTTTGTCTCCGTGGCTGTATGCTCTCTGCGGTTAGATCTTCCCTCTCATGACTCGGGAAGAGACCAGGCTGCAGCAATCGCGGCGGCGCAAGGTGCACTGGAAACGCTGGGGGCCCTACCTCAGCGAGCGCGCCTGGGGAACGGTTCGCGAGGACTACAGTCCCCACGGCACAGCGTGGGAATATCTCCCGCACGATCACGCCCGCTCCAAGGCCTACCGCTGGGGCGAAGACGGCCTGGCCGGCATCTGCGACCGCCGCCAATACCTCTGCTTCGCCCTGGCGCTCTGGAACAGCCGCGACCCCATCCTGAAGGAGCGCCTCTTCGGCCTCACCGGCAACGAAGGCAACCACGGCGAGGACGTCAAAGAGTATTACTTCTACCTGGATTCCACGCCCACGCACTCTTACATGAAGTACCTCTACAAATATCCCCAGGCCGAGTTCCCCTACACCCGGCTTTGCGAGGAGAACCGCCTTCGCAGCACGCGGTGGCCACGGCGCGAACCGGAGTTCGAGCTCATCGACACCGGCGTGTTCGACCAGGACCGCTACTTCGACGTCTTCGTCGAATACGCCAAGGAAACCTTCGAAGACATCTGCATCCGGATCGAGGCGGTGAACCGCGGGCCCGAGCCGGCGAGCCTGGAGCTGCTGCCGACGATCTGGTTCCGCAACGACTGGTCCTGGGCGCCGGGCCCCAAGGGCGCCCCGGCCAAGCCTCGCTTGTGGAAGGCGGGCGAAGGAGTCATCGAGTGCGAGCACCCGATCCTGGGCCGCCGAAAGCTGTTTTGCGAGAATGCGGCCGAGCTGCTCTTCACCGAGAACGAGACCAACTTCCAGCGGCTCAGTGGCAGCGCCAACCCCTCGCCTTACGCCAAGGACGGCATCGACAGTTGCCTCGTCCACGGCAACCGGGCGGCGGTAAACCCGGCCCACACCGGCACCAAAGCAGCAGCGCGCTACCGCCTTTCCATCGACCCGGGCCGGTCGGCGGTGGCGCGGCTGCGCCTGGCAGACGCCGAACGGACCTTCGCCGACTTCGACCACGTCGTGGCCGAGCGCCTCGCCGAGGCCGACGAATTCTACGCCACGCTGGCCCCCCAAGACGCCTCCGAGGATGCCTGCCGCGTCCAGCGCCAGGCCTTCGCGGGCATGCTGTGGTCGAAGCAGTTTTACTACTACGACGTAAAGACCTGGCTGAAGGGCGACCCGGCCATGCCTGCGCCGCCCAAGGAACGTCTCGCCGGCCGCAACCACGATTGGACCCACGTCTACAATTCCGACGTCCTCACCATGCCCGACAAGTGGGAATACCCGTGGTATGCCGCCTGGGACCTGGCGTTTCACACCATCCCGCTGGCGCTGGTCGATCCGGACTATGCCAAAGAGCAGCTCATCCTGCTGCTCCGCGAGTGGTACATGCACCCCAACGGCCAGATCCCCGCCTACGAGTGGGCCTTGGGCGATGTGAATCCGCCCGTCCACGCCTGGGCTGCCTGGCGTGTCTATAAGATCGACAAGAAGCGCAGCCGCGTGCCCGACACCCGTTTCCTGGAGCGCGTCTTCCACAAGCTCCTGCTGAACTTCACCTGGTGGGTGAACCGCAAGGATATGGAAGGCAACAA
>JBGOUJ010000372.1:0-7841 GCA_041477005.1 Terriglobia bacterium
ATCACGTCGACCATTCGCGGCGTGCCTTCCGAAGTGATTCTGGATATCGATGACGGAATGAAGGGCCGCTGCGCTGTCAATCTGCACAACGCTGTTACTGTGGCCCAAGCGCGATTGGGACGCCGCGTCGGCAACTTGAGCGCGAAGCGGATGCAGGAGGTTTACGCGGCCCTGCGCTTTTCGCTCGGAGGCGCCTGAGAAGGCCGAAACGCGGGAGTCATGGCGAGCAAAACGTCACAAGGAGCCGGCCGCAGTTGCTTTCTGGGGAGCAAACATCTTATTGGGATCCGGCGATGGCGGGCTTTCATGGGTTCCAAACCGAATCTCCATGGGCGTGTTTTTGAGAAAGACGACATCGGCGCCGCGCGCCACGAAGTGGGTGTAAACGGACCAGCCGGCTCCATAAAAGGCGAAGCCCGCGCTGATCGGGCGGTAGTGGGCGGCCAAACCAATCACGCTACCTATGAGCCCGAAACCTGCACCGCCCCTCACGGTCCCCCCTGCGGTGTCCGGGCCCTGGTGAAAATCCGGGTGAAGTCTGCGATGAGGGTCCAGGCCATCCAGAGAAGAGGCAGCCAGCACGACATCGATGGCAGGCGCGATCACATTCGTCTTGGGAGTGACGGCGTGAGCGCCTCCTTCAGCGTCGAGTTTCACGTGAGCGCCGGCGGCGGCATCGATGCCTTCCAGGCTGGCCTCGACCTTCCGCGGAGCTCCGGGCGAGAGCTCGATCTGCCGAAACATGAAGCGGAGCCGCCCGTTCCGGTGCAGCCGGCGGGCAGGCACGACCTCCGTCACGCTGCCCTGCAGTCGCGCACCCGCGGGGAGGATCAAGTGATGGTCAGACGAGAAGACCGGTTCCGATACCACGGCCCGAACCGGTGATCCCAAGTGGTCGGTCGCCGAAGTCAGGGGCGTCATCAATAGCACATGCACGACGCTGCCCTGCGGTATCTCGCCCCCAAGTTGCGCCAGAGCGATGGGCGTGGGTTCCGCCGGTTCTGCCTTGCTGAACTCCAGCGGCGCCGTCAGTTCCGCGGTGAATTGCATCCCGGCAGGCAGCCATTGCCGGTGATAGGGCAGTTGTGCTGCCATCGCCGCCTTGAGCCGCTCCCATTTCCCCGGAGCCTTTAACTGCTCGATGTGCCGGTGCACCTCGTCCTTGGCTCTTTGTTCCGCCTGATCCACGGCTCCGCTCAGGCGTCCCTTCTTCTTGGCCTTCCCACCTGCCGTAAGGTGAACGACGTTCGGGATGCCCTGGGAAACTGCGGTGTGCAAGGGAAGCCGGGTCCCGTCTTTCAGCACCAACGTATCGAAATCCACATGCGCCTGGCGAAGCGGCGTGAAGTCGCCGTTGGCAATGGCTAGAGCCCGCCGCCCGCGTGAAACGCTTTCGACACTCGCCACGCGACCCAAAATCTGGCTGCCCGCGGGAATCACCATGCGGTCGAAGACGTAAATGGGTTCGACGATACGGCCCTCGACAGCAACACCGGCATCCTTGACCCGCACCGATTTTCCCAGCGCCACATGAAGAGCCGCCCCAGGCTGAATGGTCAGCGGAACAGCTTCCACAGCCATGGGTCTGCCTTGGGCGAGAGTTATCGGCGCATAGATCAGGGAAAGTGCAAAAACTGGGGCGAATGCGAATCCGCGTGTTAGCACGTCCATTGGAGTGAACCTCCCGGATAAGGCCGACTTTGCCGGCGAGATCCTACCACAATCGATTGTTGTCAGCCGTTTACTTGCCCACCACGAGAATGGAAAAGGAATCCGGCACCATCTGGCCTCGGCCGCCGCGTCCTCCTGCCGGTGGGGGCGTGGGAGGCGGAGTAAACTCGGCGGCGATCAGCAAGATATGGTTCGTCTTCCTGTCCAACGTCAGTGTTTTGGCGCTCCGCATCGTTTGTACGTTCTGTTCCACCACGAAGCTGGCAGCGCTGTTTTCTTTGATGACAGTCAGCGTGCCATCGCCCTGCGAGCTGAATGCTTCCATGGTATTGGGGTTGAAGACGGCTCCATCCGTACCGCTGCCGATCGGCAGGGTGGTGATGATTTTGCCGTCGTCGGCGTTGAGAATCACCATCGTTTGCGGGTTGCGGCAGGAGGCGAAGAGAAGGTGATTCTTGACATCCATCGCTAACCCGGCGCACGTGCCACCCTTACCCGCAAGATCATAGTGGGCGGTTACGGTGAGCGTCTTGGCGTCCACGACAGCGATGTTGCCCTTGTCTTCAATATCGACATATAGATGGCCTTTGCCGTCGGTGGCGGCCTGCTCCGGCGCTCCGCCCAAGTCGATCGTGCCGGCCACGGAGCCATCCGCCGCGTTGATCACCGTCGCGTTTGGCGCCCTGTGGCTGAAAATGTAGACTCGATCGTTAAATGGGTCGTATAGAATGCCGTCCGGGCCGCCCTCCACATCAATGGTCTTAATCGTCGCAAGGGTCTTGGTGTCCCACATCACGACCGGTTTGCTGCTTGCGAATCCGTGATTTGATTTGGGGGAGACGGCAGCTCCGCGGGCGCTCGAATTGGGGATTTCGCCAACCGGCTCCAGCGTATCCAGATTAAAGACCATGATTCGGGGAGGAGTACCGGTGCGCGGAATGTACAACCGGCGTCCGGCCTCGTCTGCATAAACATAGTCAAAACCGCCTGCGCCGCCGACTTTGGCCGTTTTTAGCACCTTATAAAGCCCTGCGGTTGGGGCCTCCTGGGCCAATCCGATGAACGCTACGGTCGCGATCCCTGCAGCGAATGCCAGGCAAAATCGTCGCATGAAAGACCTCCTCGATCGGGAATGACCCTTTGGCTCCCGATTGCCAGCCAGTATACACCCGGTGGGAAGGCAGGAAGAAACGAAAGGTATTCACTGGGACAATAACGTGCGAGAGGGGAAGCGAGATCGACAGGTTCAGTATCTTTTTTTGGAAGTATTTATTGACTCTATCCTGCCAGGGGACGCAGGCGGACGCGCCGGTTCAGTCCGCGTAGACGGCGGGATTGACCAGGTATTCCTCACTCCCGGCGCCTCCCCTGCGGCCCACGCCCACGCGGCTCGGGCGTACCCATCCTGCGTCCACCAGTACCCCCAGGTGTTAACCCTCAATGAAATTCTTACCGTCGCCCGCTGCAGATTTTGAAGCCTTGCGGCTCCAGGCGAAGCTCAACACCGGTCTGGCTCCGGCGGCCAAGTTCTTGCCGCTCATCACTTGTGAGCGATTCCGTACAGAATGGCCGCTGCGGCAATGGAAATGCACTACAATGACGCGGGGGTGCGCGATGCAGAAACGCTACTTGGTTCTAGTTGCTCTTCTCGGCGCGTTAGCAGGGTCAATGAACGCGCAGGTCCTCGAAAGGCGAGCGACCATGCGCGGCGGCGATCCCAACCGCGGCAAGTGCACGATAGAGGTGGTGGTGGACGTCGCTGCCGAGGTCGAGGTTCGCGGCGATATGGCCCGGCTGCGCACTCTGGGCGGTCAGCCGGGGCAGTGGCGCCGCTTCGAGTGCTCGGCGCCGATGCCGCCCAACCCCGTAAATTTCCGCTTTCAGGGTATCGATGGCCGCGGCCGCCAGGACCTGGCTCGCGATCCGCGCAACGGCGGCGCTGCCGTGGTTCATATTGAGGACCCCAAGAGCGGTTCTGAGGGCTACACATTCGATCTGATGTGGGATGGCAGTGCCGGATTTCCACCCCAGGGCGGCTTGGGCTACCCGCCTCCGCAGCCGGACCGAGGCTATGATCGTGATCGGGGCCGCGAATACAGCCGCCGGATTTCCACCGACCGGGCGGTGCAGGTCTGCCAGGACGCCGTGCGCCAGCAGGCCTCTGAGCGCTTCCGCACCCCCAACGTCGCCTTCCGGGAGACGAGACTCGATGACAATCCAGGCCGCAACGACTGGGTGATCGGCATGCTCGAGGTCCGGCGTTACGACCGTGAAGAGCGTCTTCGCTTCTCTTGCTCCGTCGATTTCGACAGCGGGCGCGTGCGGACCGCCCAAATCGACGAGATGGAAGGCTCTCGCCCCGGGCCTGGCTACCGGGACAGTGCTTCCGGCACCGGGCGCGCCATGGAGTCGTGCCAGCGCGCTGTCGAGCAGCGGATCCGGCAGGACGGCTTTGACCGCGTGCAATTTGGGTCGATGAACGTCGAGAACCGGCCGGGGAATAATGACTGGATCGTGGGCAACGCCAGGGCTGACGGCCGCTATCGTCCCGGGTCGTACGATTTCTCTTGCAGGGTGGAGCTGCGGGATGGAGACCTGCGATCGGTAGAGGTAAGGCGCCGTTGAGCCCTGGGGTAGGCGCCGGTGAGCGGCTGTTCAGCCGGTACCTTCCCCCCCAACATCTCAGTTGTCGCTACGGATTGTATTGCGGATTGGGCTGATTGGGATTGTAGTAGTTCTGCTGATTAGGTTGGTAATTCTGGGGGTTGGGGTTGTAGTAGTTCTGCTGATTAGGTTGGTAATTCCGGGGGTTGGGGTTGTAGTAGTTCTGCTGAGTGGGTGGAGAATTCCGGGGGTTGGGGTTGTTGTAATTCTGCTGATTAGGGTAGCAGTTGGGACTCGGTATCCAGTTGCCATACGCGTCGTACGAACCATCGCTGCAAGAACCGGGACCGTAGGCGTAACCAGGATCATAGGCGTAGCCAGGGCCGTAGGCGTAACCAGGGCTGTAGGCGTAACCGGGGCCGTAGGCATAGCCATAAGGAGCGCTAAAGCCCAAGTAAAGGCCGCCGCCATAGTAACCACGGCCCGGCCGGCCATAGTAGCGTGGAGCTGCGTATCCACGGCCGTAGTAGCTTCCGCCACCCGCGTACCCACGACCGCCATTGTAGCCGCCGCCTCTCGAAAAACTTTGTCCGCCGCGGTAATTCTGTGCGCCGTAAGAATGGTTTCCGCCTGAAAAACTCTGTCCGCCGTAGTTGCGGTTGCCGCCTGAAAAACCCTGAGCGACGTGACTTTGGCCTCCGCCCGATCTTCCGGCGGAAAAACCGTGTCCACCCGATGAATGTCCACTGGAACGTCCTTCGTGATCCCGGGCCCAACCGGCGGCAGGTACAAATGCCGTAAGTAGGGTACCCACAACAAATGCGGTCAATCCAAACCGTTCTAACATACCGCCTCCACTTTCGCTTCCGTCCTGTTCGACGCAGCCGGTAGGCGGGGCGTTCTCAGATTCTGCGATTGTTAAGGATATATAATGCTGTTCAGACCGCAGCCGAGGAGGACGGCGATCCCAGCGTAGTCTCGCTTGCTGCGCAGGCACGCACGATCGGCTCATCCCCTCAGATACTTATTAAAGAAATCGAGAGTGCGTTGCCAGGCAAGCTTGGCGGCGGCCTGGTCATAACGGGGCGTCGTATCGTTGTGGAAACCGTGATTCGCACCTTCGTAAATATGCGCGGTGTAGGTCACGTGGTTTGCTTTCAGCGCTTCCTCATAAGCGGGCCATCCCCCGTTTACCCGCGTGTCGAGGGACGCATAGTGAAGCAGGAGCGGCGCCTTGATCTTGGCGGCATCCGCGGCTGGAGGCTGTCCGCCATAGAAGGGAACCGCCGCGGAAAGGTCCTCACCCAACCGCACCGCCAGGGTGTTGGCAATGCCGCCGCCAAAGCAGAAACCAACCACGCCGACCTTGCCGGCGCAGTCCGGACGCGCCTTCAGCCACCGCGCCGCCGAGACGAAGTCTTCGGTCATCTTTGGTTTGTCCACCTTGCCAAAGAGCTGTCCCCCTTTCTCATCGTCGCCCGGGTAGCCGCCCACGCTGGTGAGACCGTCCGGCGCGAAAGCAATGAAATTCGCGGCGCCCAAACGTCGCGCCACGTCCTCTACATAGGGGTTCAGGCCGCGGTTCTCGTGTACCACCAGCACTCCCGGCAGCTTTCCACGGGCGCTCGCCGGACGAACCAGGTACCCGCGTATGCTTCCATTGCCCTGTGGCGACGGTACGGTGGCGTACTCGGCCTTGAGACGGCTGTCGTCTTTGGCGACTTGTTGCGCCCAGGCGTAATTCGGGCGGAGACTCTCCCATATCGCCGTGGCCGTCAAGCCGCCGACGGCGAACTTCTTCGCGCCATCGAGGAAGGCACGGCGGCCGATATCGCCGTGAACGTAACGGTCAAACAGGTTCAGCAACTCCTGGGGGAAATCGGTCGCTTTCTTTCGTTCCATGTGACGTAACTCCTTGCCAGCGCAAAGAATATCACATCCTCGATCTCGGAGGCTGCGCTCCCACGGCCACAGTGCAGGGACCCGCGCCGGGCCGGCTACGATTTGGGCTGGAGCAGATCGCCGTATTCCGATCACGAGCCGCTGAGCCCGGCGTCCAGCTACAATGGTTGGCGCCGCGGGGCAAGGGCAAAGGACGGACATGAATAAACACCGACTCATTGCGGTTGTCCTCCTTATCGGCTCCGGTGGCCCGATCGCGCACGCACAGCCGGGGAAAGTGGTGTTGATCGAGGCCGGCCGCGTTTTCGACGCCCGAGCGGGCGCCTATTTGACTCGTCAAGGCATCCTCGTCGAGAACGAACGGATCAAAGAATTGGGAGACCTTCCAACCGTACGGGATCATGCCCCCAAGGATGCCGTCGCGATCGATCTGGGCGGCGCGACGCTGCTGCCCGGGCTGATC
Source organism: Terriglobia bacterium (assembly GCA_041477005.1). Lineage (GTDB taxonomy): Bacteria > Acidobacteriota > Terriglobia > Bryobacterales > JACQDG01 > JBGOUJ01. The sequence goes on from JBGOUJ010000372.1 coordinate 6,641, forward strand.
GACTGTCACGCGCACTTGCTGGCGGGCATGAGTTTCCGGCAGGCGACCGATGCGTTGACGCTGGCAGTAACCCAGATGAGCCCGTCGCAGCGAGCGTTGCTCGGCGCGCGCCACGCGCGCGAGGATCTCGAGGCCGGGATCACGACCGTACGGATGGTGGGCCATAGCGGGATCAATGGCGACTCCGCCCTGCGCGACGCCATTAACGCCGGCTGGATTCCCGGCCCGCGGATTCAGGCTGCGACGAGAAAGCTGGCGCCTCCGGGCGGACAAGCGCTTCCTTTGCATTCGGTGATCGCGACCCAGATCACGGACCAGGAGTTTCGCATCGTGGCCGGCGCCGACGATGCGCGAAGGGCGGTGCGAGAGGCGCTGCACGAAGGCGCCGACGTGATCAAGGTCGTGGTCGGCGACCAGCCCCCGCGCCTGGGGCCGGACGAAGTGAAAGCCATTGTGAACGAAGCGCACCGGTCGAAGATCAAGGTGGCGGTTCATGCCTCTACCGCCGACGCCATCGCTCTCGCGATCGAAGCCGGGGCCGACTCGATCGAGCATGCGGAAGAAGCGTCCGACGAACAGCTCCGGGCCATGCGCGACAAAGCCATCTTCCTCGGCGCCACCGAGTGGACACGGCAGGCGTTCTTCGGCCCTCTCGAAAAGATCTTCAAAATTTCACCCGTCGAGCAGGCGGGCTTTGATGCGTACTACAAGAGCTACTCCGAAAAATCGACCCGCCGGCTGCGGAGCGCGATGAAGCTGGGCGTGAAGATCGCGGCCGGTTCCGATATGTGGTTTCAATATCCGGACAAGACGCGCGGTGAAGCCACGGTGATGGCGATGACCAGCGGGTTGCACGGCGAAGGTATGGCTCCGGCGGACATCATCCGCGCGATGACGGTGAGCGCCGCGGAGTTGCTGGGGTGGCAGGATCGGGTGGGAGCGATCGAGCCGAAGAAGTTCGCAGACCTGATCGCCGTGGCGGGCGATCCGCTACAGGATATCAGCGAACTCGAGCGCGTGAAGTTCGTCATGAAGGGCGGCCACGTGGTGAAGAACGAGCTGAGCCCCGCCGCCGGATCCAATGGGCCGCACAGATGAAGACGCCACGAGGATGAAATCCCGGAGAGGCTCAAGGAGCCCGCGCCCGAGATCCCGTTCGAGCGTCTCCGGGCCGAGAGCAAGCCGATCGATGACCTTCGCG
>JBGOUJ010000373.1:0-7841 GCA_041477005.1 Terriglobia bacterium
CTGGCTGGAGGCTGGAGGCGGCTGGCTGGAGGCTGGAGGCGGCTGGCTGGAGGCTTAGGCGGCTGGCTGGAGGCTGAGGCGGCTGGCTGGAGGCTGAGGCGGCTGGCTGGAGGCTGAGGCGGCTGGCTGGAGGCTGAGGCGGCTGGCTGGAGGTTGAAGACTGCTGGCTGACGGCTGTTGGGCTGGCAGCCCAGGGTATTGCGCACCATGATCCGCGTTCCGCGAATCACCGGCTTTCCGCTGCAGATATGATGCGTGCCATGCCGAACGTCAGTCGATCAGGCCGTTGCGCATGGCGAAGCGGACCAGTTCGCCCATGCTGTGGAGGTTGAGCTTTTCCATGATGCGGCCCCGGTGGGCGTCTACGGTATAGACGCTGAGATTGAGGCTGGAGGCGATCTCCTTGTTGGTCTGGCCTTCGGCGATCATCTGCAGGACTTCGCGCTCGCGGCTGCTGAGCAGGTCGAGGGGGTCGGTGACGTGGCGGCGGTAGTCGCTGAGCACGGCGTTGGAAACGCCGGGGCTTAGATAGCCCTCGCCGGAGGCCACGGCGCGGACGGCGTCCAGCAGGTCCCGGTCGATGGAATCCTTGAGGAGGTAGCCGCGGGCGCCGGCGCGGAGGATCTCGCGCACGTAGACCGAATCCTTGTGCATGCTGAGGGCGAGCACGCGCGTGTGGGGCGCCACGCGGGCCAGGCGGCGGGTGGCCTCGATGCCGTTCAGCTCGGGCATGGCCACGTCCATCACGGCGATGTCGGGATGCAGGCGCTCGGCCAGCTCGACCGCCTCGCGGCCGTTGCCGGCCTCGCCCACGATTTCCATATCCGGCTGCGCGGCCAGGATCAGGCGGAAGCCCTGGCGCACCACCGCATGGTCGTCGGCGAGCAACACCCGGATCCGCTTGCTCATGATCGGGCCGGCACCTCTACCTCGATCTGAACACCGCTGCTGTTGTTCGAGCGGAGCGAGAATTCACCGCCCGCGTCGCGCGCCCGCGCCCGCATGCCGATCATGCCGAGGCCTTCGTCGGCGGCGCTGGCGGCGGCGATGCCGCGGCCGTTGTCGGCCACCGAAAGATGGATGGCGCTGTTCGAGGCGCGCAGGCTTATTTGAACGCGGTTGGCGCCGGAGTGGCGGGCGACGTTGGTCAAGGCCTCCTGGGCGATGCGGAACAGGTGGGTCTCAGTCTCATCCGCCAGCCGGCCGGTAAAGCTGGAATCGTACTCGACGTCGATCCCGGTCCGTTGCGTGAACTTCTCGCCCAGCCAGCGCAGGCTGGCGTCCAAACCGAAGTCGTCGAGGATGGTCGGGCGGAGCAGTTGGGAGAGCTCGCGAACGTTATGAATCGCCTCGTCGACCAGGCGGGTGCAATCCTCGAGCCGCGGTTGGGCGGAGCTCGGATTGGTCAGCATGGCGGCCAGGTTGGCCTTCACCGCCGTTAGAGACTGCCCGAGCTCGTCGTGCAGCTCGTGGGAGAAACGCCGCGCCGTGGATTCCTGGTTCTCGAGCATGTGCCAGGAGACGCGGCTGAGCTCGCCGGTCTGCCACTCCATCTTTTGGAAAAGGCCGGCCGTCATGCGCATGGTCAGCCAGGCGCACACCAGGGCCGCCAAAAGGCAGGCGCTGAGCAGCAGCAGCGACTTGGTTTCCAGCTCGTGCGAGCGCCGCTGGATCTCGTCCTGAGCGGCGGAAGCTTTCTGGTAGCTGGCGTTGATGAGCTTGGCCACCACGGCGATCACCTGGTCGTGGCGCCGGAACAGCTCGCGCGAGGAAAACGAGCGGGTCTCGCCGGAGGTGAGCAATAGGCGGGCCTCGGCCGAGAAACCGGCCGAAGCGCTCCGCAGCTCCAGCCACAGCGGCTCTTCCGGGCTGCCGGCGGCGGCGACCACGATCTTTTCAATATGCTGGTCCGATTCGTTGAGCTGGGAAAGGATGTTCTCGCGATTGACCGATGCCGGGGTCCAGGTTTCCAGGCTGTGGAAGACGGCGGTCAGGCTGCCCTCTTCGCGCTGGATTTCGTCGATGAGCCGGGTGGTGACCAGTTGCTCGCCGACCAGCCGGGCGGCGTTGGCCTGGATGGAACGGACATTCTCAACGCCGACAAAGGCGGCGGCTAGCAGGAGCAGGATCACCAGGGCAAAGCCGACCACGAGCACCCGCAGAATGGTGCTGCTGGTGATTTGCTGCGTTTTCATCGGACAGACGCCTCAGTAATAGTGTAGTGCAGGATTGGGGCGCCGGAGCGGCCTCCTGTCGTTTTGGGCCCGGCTATAGCCCCGAGAGGCTATCCCGGAAGGGGCGGGCCCCGGAGAAGATGGAGTGGAGAGTGGTCGCATGCGACGCCGACAGTGGCGCGCTCGGGCTTACCTTCTTCTGCTTTCGGCTGGGTTTTCCACCGCTTGCCTGGCCCAGAAGCCCCTCACTTGGGAGGAGGTACACGAGCGCTTCCGCAACAACAACCCGAACCTGCTGGCCGGCCGGACTTTCGTCGAAGAGTCCCGGGCCGTGGAAACGACGGCCGGGCTGCGTCCGAACCCGGTCCTGTCGGTTATCGAAGACCAGTTCCACGTTTTCCATCCCAACCCGCTGGCGCCGTTCCAGAACACCCAGTTGACCCACGACGTCACCCAGTTGATCGAGCGCCGAAACAAGCGGCAGTTGCGCGTCGAGAGCGCCAGCCTGGCAACATCCGCCGCCACCACCGACCTGGCGGATATCGAGCGACAGTTGACCTTCAACCTGCGCGACGCCTTTGCGCGCACGCTCCAGGCCAAGTCAGTGCTCGAGCTGGCGCAGGAGAACCTGAAATATTACGACCACGTGATCGAGGTGAACCGGGAGCGCTTCAAGGCGGGGGATGTCTCCCGGGCCGACCTGGTGCGCGTCGAGCTGCAGCGGGTGCAGTTCGAGAGCGACCTGGTGAACGCCGAGGTCAACCTACGGACCGCCAAGATCGGCCTGCTTGCCCTGATGAACGACCGGCAGCCGGTCGATGGCTTCGACGTGACCGGCCAATTCGGCTTCCGCGAGAGCGTTCCGCCCTTGGAGGATGCGCGGCGGGCGGCCCTCGACGCGCGGCCCGACTTGAAGTCCGCCGCCACGGCGATCGAGAAAGCCAAAAACGACAACCGGCTGGCCTGGGCCAACGGCTCTACGGATCCCACGGTGGGCGTCGAATACCAGCGCACCGGACCCGATAACACGGTGGGTCTGCTGGTGTCGATTCCCCTCCGCATCTTCGATCGCAACCAGGGCGAGAAAGCGCGGACGGAGCTGGAGATCCAGCGGACGGGGCGGATCCGCGAGAGCATCGTGACGGGGATCTACCGCGACGTGGACTCCGCTTACGCGACGGTGGGCAGCGTCGCCGCTCTTCTGAAGCCCTACCGCGACCGTTACCTGCCGCAGGCGGTCGAGGTGCGCGAGACCGTCTCGTTCGCCTATCAGAACGGCGGGGCGTCACTGCTCGAGTTTCTCGATGCCCAAAAATCGTATCGCGACGTGCAGTTGAACTACCGCAACTTGATCGGCAGCTACCTGGCGGCGGTCAATCAGCTCAACCTGGCCGTGGGCCGGGAGGTGATCCCATGAGAACCCGCGAAAACAGGCCAACTGCCCCCTTACGGTCGCGGCTCCGCTTCCGAGCCGCGACCGTTAGGGAGCGGTTGATGATTTCGGGCATGGTCCTGCTTGGCCTGATTTCGGCCGCCTGCTCGCGGGAATCAAACGTGAAGGCCTCGGCTTCCGAGCCTACGGTCAGGGTCGAAAGTGCGCCCGATTCGAGCGTGGTGGACGTGGACCATCCGGAGCAGTTTCCCCTGGTCAAGGTCGAAGCGCGGCGAACTCGAAGCGAGCTGCCGGTGAACGGCGCGGTGGCGCCGGACGTGAGCCGGACGGTCCCGGTCAACCCACTGGTCGGCGGGCGGGTCATCGAGATCCGGGCACGGCTGGGCGATGACGTGACGGCCGGGCAAGTCCTGCTGCGGATCCACAGCAGCGACCTGGCGGCAGCGATCGCCGATTACCAGAAAGCCCAGGCCGATGAGGCGCTCTCGCGCCGCGCCCTGGAGCGCGCCCAATTGCTCTACAGCCACGGCGCCACGGCGCAGAAGGAAGTCGAGCAGGCGCAGAGTACCGAGGACAAAGCCAAGGTGGACGTGCAAACCACCGCCGAGCGGATCCGCATCCTGGCGGGCAGCCTGGATCATCTCTCGTCCATCATCGAGGTGAAGGCCCCGACCTCGGGCACGATCATCGAGCAGAATGTCACTATGGCGGCGGGCATCAAGTCCCTGGACAACTCCCCGAATCTGTTTATCATTGCCGATCTTTCTCACGTCTGGGTGCTCTGCGACGTTTATGAGAACAACCTGGCGCAGGTGCATTTGGGGGATTCCGCCGCAGTCCGGCTCAATGCCTACCCGGACCGCCCGCTCCGAGGGCGGGTGAGCAACATCTCCAGGCTCCTCGATCCGAACACCCGCACCGCCAAAGTGCGGCTGGAAATCGAGAATTCCAACGGGCTGCTGCGGCCTGGGATGTTCGCTACGGTGACGTTCGTCTCGCAGGGCGCGCAGACCCGCGCCGTCATCCCGGCCGCCGCGATCCTGCGGCTGCACGACAAGGACTGGGTGTTTCGACCGCTGGGCGAGCGGAAGTTCCGGCGCACGGAAGTGCGGGGGGGAGCGGTGCTGCCGGACGGATCGCAGGAAATCCTGAGCGGCCTCCAGCCGGGTGACGCAGTGGTCGCCAACGCCCTGCAGTTCTCCAGCTCCGCCGAACAACAATAGCCGGAATGATTCGCTACCTCGTTGATTTTGCCCTTCGCGAAAAGCTGATCGTCCTGGCCGTCGGCGCGATGCTGCTCATCTGGGGCGTCATCTCCTTCCACAATCTGCCCGTCGAGGCCTACCCGGACGTGGCCAACACCTGGGTGCAGGTGATCACGCAATGGCCGGGGCACGCGGCCGAGGAAGTCGAGCAGCAGGTAACCATTCCGATCGAGGCGCAAGTGAACGGCGTGGGGCACCTGGCCTATTTGCGGTCCGTCTCGCTGTTCGGACTTTCGGTGGTGACGCTGATTTTTGACGACGAAGCGGAGAACCTGCTGAGCCGGCAGCAGGTGCTGGAAAAGCTGGCGCAGGTCAGCCTGCCGCAGGGTCTGAACCCGGTGCTCGGTCCGGACTACAGCCCGGTGGGCCAGATCTACTTCTACACCCTGACCAGCACGAATCCCAAGTACGATCTGACGGAGCTGAAAGCGCTGCAGGATTGGGTGCTCCAGAAGCAGTTCAAAGCGGTGCCCAATGTGGTCGATGTGTCGAGCTTCGGCGGCACAACGCGCGAATACCAGGTGCGGCTGGACCCCAACAAGCTGATCTCCTACGGCCTGAGCCTGGCGCAGGTGGAACAGGCGCTGGCCGCCAACAACGTGAATGCCGGGGGCAGCTTCATCGAGCATGGGCAGCAGGCCTTCAACGTGCGCGCCGTCGGGTTGATGACCTCGACCGACGACATCGGGGCGACGGTGGTGAAAACCCAGGGCGGCACGCCGGTGCGGGTGCGCGACGTGGCGGTGTTGACGCAGGCGCCGAAGATCCGGCTGGGGCAGATCGGCAAGGCGATCCATCACGAGGACGGCCGCGTTGTCGACAACAGCGACGTGCTGGAAGGCATCGTGCTGATGCGCAAGGGGGCGGAGTTCGACAGCACCATCGACGGAATTCACGCCAAGGTGCGGGAGCTGAACGATCACCTGCTGCCGCCGGGGGTGAAGATCGTGCCTCACCTCGATCGCGGCGACCTGGTGCATTACACCACCCGAACCGTGATGCACAATCTGACCGAGGGCATTCTGCTGGTGGTCGCGGTGTTGTTTCTATTCCTCGGCAATTTTCGAAGCGCGCTGGTCGTGACACTGACGATTCCGTTTTCGCTGCTTTTCGCGGCGATCCTGCTGCAGCTCTGCCACATACCGGCGAATCTGCTCTCGCTCGGGGCGCTCGATTTCGGCATGGTGGTGGACGGCTCAGTGGTCATGGTGGAGAACATTCTGCGCCACGTGAACCGCGCCAGCGCCTCGCGGCAGGCCATCGGCGCCAGAATCGGCGCGGCCGCCCACGAAGTGCAGCGGCCGGTCTTCTACGCGCGGCTGATTATCATCACCGCCTATCTGCCCATCTTCACGCTGCAGCGGGTGGAAGGGCGGCTGTTCCGGCCCATGGCCTGGACCGTCGCCTTCGCCCTGCTGGGCGCGCTGCTGTTTGCGCTGCTGCTGGCGCCGGTCCTGTCGAGCTATCTGTTCCAAGAAGGCATGCGGGAATGGAAGAATCCGGTGCTCGAATGGATTACGAATCTCTACCGGCGCCAACTCGGCTGGTGTGTTCGTCACCGCTGGATCACCAGCGGCGTGACCCTCGGGGCGCTGGCCGGCGCCCTGTTTCTCGCCTACAGCGGGGCGGTCGGCTCGGAATTCCTGCCCCACCTCGATGAAGGCGCGATTTGGGCGCGCGGGACGCTGGCTTCGAGCACCGGACCGACCGAAGGCGAGCGCGTGACCCACGAGGCCCGCCTCATCTTCGCGAAGTTTCCGGAGGTCACCCAGGTGGTCAGCCAGGTGGGGCGGCCCGACGACGGCACCGACGCCACGGGCTTCTTTAACACCGAATACTTCGTCGATCTACGGCCGCACGAGCAGTGGCGACAGCAGTTTCGCAGCAAAGAGGATTTGATTGCCGCGATGGACCGCGAGGTGGAGAAGATTCCCGGGGTGAATTGGAATTTCTCGCAGCCGATCCAGGACAACATGGAAGAGGCCGTCAGCGGCGTGAAAGGACAGCTCGCGGTGAAGATGTACGGGACGGACCTGAGAGAGCTGGAGCGGACGGCCGACAAAATCGTGGACGTCATGAAAGCCATACCGGGGGTCGCCGACCTGGGGGTATTTCGCGTGGTCGGGCAGCCGAACGTGAACCTGATCGTCGACCGGGGCAAGGCCGACCGTTACGGGATTAACGTCAGCGATGTCCAGGACGCCATCGAGACCGCCGTCGGCGGCAAGGCCGTCAGCCAGATCCTGCAAGGCGAGCGGCGCTACGACCTGGTGGTCCGCTACCAGGAGCCGTTCCGGCGGACCGTCGAAGAGATCACCAATATCCGGATCCTGGCCCCGACCGGCGAGCGCGTGTCGCTGGGCCAGGTTTGCACCGTGAAGATCGAGGATGGCGCGTCGATGATCTACCGCGAGACCAATTCCCGCTATATCGCCATCAAGTACAGCGTTCGCGGCCGGGACCTGGGCAGCACGGTGGAACAGGCCATGCGCGCCGTGGAACGCCGGGTGAAGCTGCCGGAAGGATACCGCCTCGACTGGGCCGGCGAGTACGAGAGCCAGAAGCGCGCCAACCGCCGGCTGGCGTTCATCGTTCCGATCACCATTCTGGCCATCTTCCTCATCCTCTATGCGGCCTTCGATTCATTCAAATGGTCCCTGCTGATCCTGATGAATGTGGCCCTGGCGCCGATCGGCGGCATCCTCACTCTATACTTTACAAATACCCATTTCAGCGTCTCGTCCGGCCTGGGATTCCTCGCCCTGTTCGGGGTCTCGGTGGAGATCGGCGTGATCCTGGTGGAGTACATCAATCAGTTGCGCGTGCGCGGCCACTCGGTGGCCGAGTCGGCGATCGAAGGCGCCGTTCTCCGGCTGCGGCCCATCATGATGACCATGCTGGTGGCGACGCTCGGTCTGCTGCCGGCAGCCGTTTCGACGGGCATCGGCTCCGATTCGCAGCGTCCCTTCGCCAGAGTGATCGTGGGCGGGCTGATCGTGGACCTGTTTC